>CALKCC010000091.1 GCA_938082855.1 uncultured Pirellulaceae bacterium
GTTTATTGCAAGTCCTTGATCCGACTTCGTCCTTCGGACTACGACGGATAAACTCTTTGATTCTGAAGCTAAGGACGGAGTTTATCCGCCGAAGCCTGTAAGGCGAAGGTGGAACGGACAAGCTCCTTGTTTCTGTAGTAACAACTGATGATCTTAGTTGCCTCAATTACTCTACAGCCCCGGCTTGCCCAATTGTCTAACTGTCTAATTGCCTAACTGTCTAATTGGTCAAATGGCTAAATGGTTAAGTGGTTAAATGGTTAAATGTCCACGAGTTTACCCGTCGTAGTCCGTAGGACGAAGTCGGGCCAATTGTCTAATTGTTTAACTGTCTAAATGGCCAACTGGTTAAATGGTTAAATGGTTAAATGAAAAAAGCACTTCGCCGGCGAATAGCTAGCGAAGTGCTTTTGGTTTGTATTATCGGATTCTGGCTTAGCCGGAAATCTTTGACACGCGAATACGAGTGTAGCGTTGGCGGTGTCCTGTACGGCGTTTTGAGTCTTTACGTCGGCGGAATTTCTGAACGTAGATTTTTTCGCCTTTTACTTCGGCTAAGACTTCAGCCGTGACTGTTGCGCCTTCGACTACAGGCTGGCCTACCTGAACTCCATCGTCACCTGATACGGCTAACACCTGATCAAATGTAATTTCGTCTCCGGATGCTGCGTCTCGCAGATCGATATCCAGTTCCTGGCCTTCTTCAACTTTGTACTGACGTCCACCGTCGGCAATGATTGCGTACATGGTATTTATCTGTTTTAGAAAAACGGTTAACAGTTGTTATTGTTCGAAATAATAAAGCTTCGGCTTTAATATTTACTGTGACTTTCCAGTCAAATCTAACTCGCCTTGTGAAGACTCACCTTCTATAGGCGAGGAATTAGAGTTGCTTGGGAACTATTAAAAATATCTCAAAATCGAGACTTCGTCGAGGGGCTAACTTTGGATTCCGTTCAAGTTTCCGAGAACTTGAACGAGCTGGGAAAAACTGGGGAGAATTGGGACTAGCTGGGGCAAATCCGCCACAGCCGGTCACCAGAAACTCGCCAGATACTCACCAAGAACATCGGCTCTTTCCTCGCCAAACCCCGATAAAATCAGACTCGAACGTTCTTTCCATCCGAGTTTCTGAAGTCCATTTCCAGGTGTTCAGGATATAGTCCTTCATTGCTGAGGACTTTAACGACCATGCCGCCTTCTTCCTCAAGCTTTTTAATTTGATCACGTTTCTTATTATTCAGATACGCAGCCACACTCTCATGGACTCGTACCGATACTTTCGCAATCTGTTTTTTCCGGGTGGCCAGCATAAGTTTACGCACAACCTCGATCGCTATACTTTCGGCAGTCTTGACCAATCCCCGACCACTACAGCAGGGACAGTCGTCGTAAACGCTTCGTTTCAGACTTGGCCGAATTCGTTGACGCGTCATTTCGATCAGGCCAAACGGGCTGGTACGAAGTATTTTTGTACGAGCTCGGTCTCGCGCCATCGCATCACGTAACGCTCTTTCAACACCACGACGATGCTTTTCTCGACGCATATCAATGAAGTCATTGACAATCACGCCGCCTAGGTCACGTAGTCGTAATTGGCGAGCAATTTCTTTAGCGGCTTGTAAATTCATCTGATAAGCGGTTTCTTCAGCATCTGCATCGGTCTTACGGAAATTCCCGCTGTTGACGTCGATAGCCACCAACGCTTCGGTGGGGTCAATGACGATCGAACCACCTTCTTTCAACGGCACTTCACGCTTATAAATTCTTGCGATTTCATCTTCCAATTTATACTTGTGAAAAATTGGCTGCGTCTTGTCGTAATACTGAAGTCGATCGGCAAACTTCGGCATGACCATTTCGAGGAAATCTTTGGCTCGTTTAAAAGCATCTTCCTCGTCAATATAAATGGCATCTACATCTCCACCGACGGTATCCCGAATCGTTCGTATGATGATGTCATTCTCTTCGTAGATGTCAGTCGGTGCATTGGTTTTCTTCAACCGACGGACAATCGCTTTCCAGAGTCGGATCAAGTAAGCCATATCCCGGGAAAGTTCTTTTTTCGTCCGCCCCATACCGGCCGTACGGACAATGAATCCGAGACCTTCCGGAGGATCCATTTCCACAAGGATATCTCTCAGCACACGGCGTGCTTTATCATCTTCAATCTTTCGTGAGACGCCGATCCGCCCAAGGGAGGGCATCAGAACGAGATAGCGGCCCGGAATACTAAGGTATGTCGAGAGCGTTGGACCTTTGGTACCAATTCCCTCCTTAATTACCTGTACAACGACTTCGTCTCCCTTTTTGAAGATCTCCTGAATCGGAGGTTTCACTCGGGGGCGTCCTCCATTCCAGCGGCGTTTTTTACCACGACCGCGATGAGGGCGACGTTGCGCAGCCAATTCTTTGTTCTGTTCTTCCACAGGAACATCTGGGTCATATCCACCCTGACGATAGTATTGTGGTTCCACATCACTGATATGTAGAAAACCATTTCGGCCAACGCCAAAGTCCACAAAAGCTGCCTGAATCCCGGGCTCGAGATTAACAACCTTTCCTTTGTAGATATTGCCTACGTAATTGTCCTGACTGGCACGCTCGACATGCAGCTCTTCTAGCTGGCCATCTTCAATGACCGCGACCCGACATTCCTCGGGTTGAGCTACGTTAATTACCATCTCTTTTTTCATCGATATTCTTTCATTGATTTGTAGGCAAATTCATCCCCTGCGGAGCGTCGCTTAAATAGCAAGCTCCGGGAAAATCTGCCTTAGTTGATCGGTGAGATAGGCATCCACTTCCAATGCGCTTTCCAGCTCCATTACTCGCTGAGCAATCGCTTCGCATTGTTCAATACTGACACTTCGACATACCTGTTTGATTTCAGGTACTGAGCTAGGCGGAACACTCATCGAGCGCAAGCCAAGTCCCAGCAGCAGCGGCACGTATTTCGGTGAAGTACTCATTTCTCCACACAAATTGACGGGCACACCGGCATCATTCGACTGGCGAATTGTAGTTTCGATCAGTCGCAGTACAGCAGGATCGCTGGCACGATATAGGTTAGCTACATCTTTGTTGCTACGATCCACGGCCAAACAGTATTGAATGAGGTCATTCGTACCGATGCTGATGAAGTCCACTTCTTTGAGGAACTTATCAAGCATTAGTACAGCGGATGGCACCTCCACCATGATTCCAATTTCGAGCTTCTCCTTGAGCTCGTATCCGTCCTCGACCAAGTCTTCCATGGTGTCGATCAGCAGCATCTTTGCCTGACGAAGTTCTTGTAATGTCGAGATCATTGGGAACATGACTCGCACTGGCCCTAAGGCACTAGCTCGAGTTAAGGCTCTCAACTGCACTCGAAATAAATCAAGATTTCGCAGGGACAATCGGATACTACGGACACCTAAGAACGGATTGTTTTCTTCTTCGTGACGTGGCAACTGACCAAGTTTGTCAGCCCCCAAGTCCAGTGTCCGGAACACTACCTGGCGATCACCCATGGATTGAATCACATGAGCATAGGCACGGTAATGATCCTCTTCAGTTGGCTCTTCATCCGTACCTAAGTAAAGAAACTCGGTACGATAGAGCCCAATTCCGTCAGCACCACGTTCACGACATGCGTTCACTTCGTGCGGAAATTCAATATTCGCACCTAACTGAATTCGCACGCCGTCGATGGTTTCTGCCGGCAAGTCTCTTAAAACGGAAAGCTCAGCTGCTAAACTTCGATGCTGCTCTAACTCTTCCTGATAACGATGCAGAGTTTTGTCATCCGGGTTGAGGATAACCTGACCATGATCGCCATCAACGATCACGACATCGCCGCCGGATACATCGGTGAGAAAGTGACCGGTTCCAACTACCGCAGGGATTTCCAGACCTTTAGCGACAATCGCCGTATGTGAACTGGGACCTCCGACTTCAGTAGCAAAACCGAGTACAAACCGGGGATCCAGTTTGGCTGTTTCACTGGGTGTCAAATTATGAGCCAACACGATCGCCGGCGTTGAGATCTTACTCAACGACTCTCGTCTTCGCCCTAACAGTTTGCCCAACAAATTCTTTTCCAAATCGAAAAAGTCATGAGCTCGCTCTGCCATGTAATGATCATCCAGCTCCTGGAAGATTTTTGCATAACGTCGCAGTGTTTTAGAAACAGCATATTCAGCTGAGTGATGCTTCTCGGAAATCATGCCGGTCACTTCATTGACCAACGTGGGATCCTTGAGCATTTGCAGATGAGCAGCAAAGATGGCGCCGTATTGAACGCCTAGCTGATCAGATATTCGTTCGTGATTACGCGAGATTTCTGCGGCCACACTATCAAAAGCATGTTGCATGCGCAGCACTTCTTCATCCACGGCATCGCGAGTAACGAAGCGCGTAGGAATCCGAAATCCCTCGTTATCAATGACCACAACTTCTCCAATGGCTACGCCTGGAGAAACTGCGATACCCTCGAGTATCTGCATTACATTCCTTTTACCAACGCCTTGTCGGCTGAAGAGTAACTTCCCGCCGGAGCGTTCTTTCCGAGACGCAATTCGGCGACCGGACGTTGGTGGCTGTAAACTCGCGAAGGCGAGTACAGCGAAAATGTACGTTTAGTCCTATTAAGCCGGTACGATCCATCGACGGCTTAACGGCAGAGGTATGATTGGCATTTTCGGTGAATCAGGAAGGGGGAGCCAGAGCACTGAATTATCAGTCCGGCAATCTCTTCACGGTGTCTATTCATCAAATCCTGATTCAACCAACTGACTTAGCTGTTGCACAGCCTGATCAGCATCCAACCCTTCTGCCCGGATAGTTAACTGGACACCTTGTGTTGCCCCTAGCGTGAGAATCGAAAGGATACTTTTTCCATCCACTGATTCTTCACCACGGGTAACCGAAATCTGAGCATGAAATTGATTTGCCAAATGCGCAAACAGACTCGCCGGCCGGGCGTGTAAGCCCTCCTTGTTGGAGATAGTGACCGAGTTTGACTGGATGTCAGCTGACATAATCAATGACTCTAAATTCCTGATGTCCTGGTTGAAGTTTTGGTTATTCTCTCTTTGTTATGGCTGTTCTGCCTGGATTGCTCTATCGATTCGGCTTTTCCACAGTCGTGACACCGTGATGATCTGGAGACGCTTATTCCGCGCAGATCATCTTCAGGTACGACCTAACGAATGCTAATCGAGCAAACGGGTCTACAGCTAGGAAGCAAACTGGTTATTGTCTGCTTCTTCCAACAGCTGAGCGATATCCTGTGCCGTCTTGCTCTGTTTGAGGAAACGGCAAAAGGTGTCGTCTCTCAGTTGACGAGAGATATTCTCCAGTGCTCGCAGGTGATCACCAGGGCGATCAGGATGCGATACCAGTAAAAACAGTAACTGGACTGGCTCTCCGTCTAAGCTGTCAAATTCAACACCTTCAGCACTTACGCCAACGGTTCCAATCAAGCTTTCAACGCTTGAGTGTTTGGTGTGAGGCACAGCTACTCCGCGACCGATGCCAGTACTTCCCAATTCTTCACGTTTCATGATTGCTTCCACAATCGAGTCACGGTCTTCTTCTTTGACCTGACCTGCTGAAACCAAAGAACCGACAAGTTCCTGAATGACACCGACTTTGTCGGTTGCCTTTACATCCACGCAAATAGCGGATTCACACATGAAGTCTGCAAATTTCATTGCGATTGATTCCTTAGATAATCTGACCGAATCGATCAAACCTGAAACCTGCAGATTTGCCAGGCAGGAATAATGCAAACGCCCAAAAGACGAATTGCCACAATGGTTTTACAACCTACTTTTATGGCGTCTTGTCATGTGCGTCTTGAGTCATCAAAACGAGCACGATGCTGTAGCCTCAATTCGTAACAAATAGAATATGAAGCTACATTGCTGGTGAATGCCGTCTGAACACACTTCTGGTCGGTTGACTCCTCGAAAGGAGTTCCCCAGAGTGCATTAAGCCTTTGTTATCTCTGGCACAAACGGTCATTCAATGTTGGTTTGCTATCCTGTATTCTGACCCACCCACTTTCCGGGAAGATCGAATCGGTTAGTTCACCTCAGGTCTAAAATCGTGCACCGCCGATCGCTTGCCATGAGGCGAACGATGTTTGTGTTTTTTCTTGTCCTTGTAACGTCTTATTTGCTGTTCCAATTTCCGTTCAGCGCCCATGACGGCAGCAACTATACTTGGTGCCGTATAGGTCGCTACAAAATCGTCGTGGCGTTCAAGAGTAGCCCGGATTTCAGCAACAGGGCTCTCTCGATGCTCTAAATCGACCGTCACTTCGATAGACGTCAAACGGTTATAAAATCGAAGTAGTTTGCCGATCTTTCCTTGAATCCGCTCTTGAGTGCGGTGACCAATATGACCGTGCCTTGCAGAGATACCAATTAGCATGCTCACCCTCCTTTTGAATAGAGTAACCAATTAGGTGTACCAGTCGGAGAAGAAAAAGCCGTCGTGGCTTTTGGCCCTCAGTCCTGAGACAGGACCTAAGCCGTTCGGCATTGCTTCTAGGTTGTGCAATTTTGGCCAAATCACCAGAGAGCGGACCGTTGATTCGGAAATCACCGGCTGTCAAAACTCTGACAGTTCGACCAATTTAGTTTACCCCCATACATGGGCGGAGGAAAGGGTTGGATTTCCCCCCTTTTTGGGATTCCACTTAAACCCCTGCCACTGGCCATAATTCATACACACTCAATGCCATTACCCAGTACCAAATAAAGTCAGGACTCTTGGTATTTGCGCAAGATGCTAGCAAATCACTGTTTTTATAGACTCAAACAGTGCCAATAGCATGCGAATTGATGAAAAGCCAACGGTAACTACTTGGATATTAAAGTACTTACCAATGACTCCGTATCATTGGAGACTCTGTTTTCTGATAACAACTCGCGCCACTCGCGGATCGGTAATGTCTGACGCTGCGGACTGACTTCCGGCTTATAGAGTAAGGATTTTCCGGTGATTTGCTGCAGACAATTGAAAGCAATGACTCGCTCAACCGTAATCTGCGAATCCAAATGCCCGATCATGTCGTTTGCCACTCCATTTAAGAGCTGGTCATCGCTAAACTGGCCGAGAAATGAAATCAACTGGCTTACATTATCACTTGAGTAGTCCTGCAAAGCTGTTTCAATTTGTTGCTGATTCACAGACTCACGATGTACAAATGACTTCATGAGCCGAATATCATCAATCCACAGTGCACGATATTCGCCATCATCCAACAAACCTACAAACGCACTGGCATCACCAAGTTCCAATAGGCTGTAGGCCGCCAGCCGGCGTACGTTGATCAATCGATGCCCTTCGTAGAGTTGCTGTAGTTTTGTTACCAAATCATCGCTGCCTGCCAACTCCTGAATATATGCCTGCCTGGCTTCCTGCATTATTGAGTCCGTATTTGATGCGCTGACCCATATCGGCAGAGCATCCAGTCGGGTCACTTCGGTATTCCCCGTATAGGCGGTATAGGCCGTCACCTTCTCAGAGGACAAATTCGATGCTGCCACGTTTTGATTGAGCTCTTCCAATCCACTAACAGTTACATTCTGATTGAAGCACAATCTAACCATGCGGCCAACTTCACCATTGGTGTCTCGATAGGGTACGCATTCCAATGCGGCAACTGCGCGAGGCCCATCCAACTTCAGGTCTAACTCAACGTCTCCAGCCTGCAATCGATATTGATAGGCCGGCGTATCACCATTTTTTAGAATCAGTTTTCCGTACTCTAACTGAATGCCAAGCATCTGCTCATGAACCACATAGGTCGAGAAGCGAGAGGCATCAGACAACGACAACTTGCTTCCGTCAGTTAACAAAAACTCAGGTCTGAATTCCTGAAAGCAAAAGAATGTTTCCCCAATACTCAGCTGATCGCCTGTCACGAATCGCTGGAATGAATCACCTGCTACCTGCATGACCGGGTGACTATCAGATAGGAATTCAGCATAAGCCGAGCCATCTATCAACGGACTAGGAACGGGCGTTGGCGTTACTACGTCCACCTCAGGTAACTCGGTGCCAACGACATTCAGATCCTCAGACGCAGCGACGGTTCGAAACGGTTGAATGGACTGGTTTTGCGACTGGTCCGCCGAATCAACGCTCTCCTGCTCCGCCGGATCAACGATCGCCTCCGGTTGCTCCTGCTCAGCACTGTCGCTCACGAGCGCCCCAATCCAGGGATGGTTTGCATCGAATGGCCCAACAGCACGCAGAACAATGATTGCCATTAAGCAAACGAAAGTCAGCGTCACCATCGCCCGCCACAGTGGATGCGCTTTCGAGCGAATGTAATCTGGCGCACCAGCGGGTTTCGGTTGAATTAGATTTTCCAAGCCTGTCGAACGGAGTGATTTCTGAGTCTCGAGTTCTTCTGTCTTTGTAATGGAGTCCTGTACCAGACCCAGAATGCTATCCCTCACCTTGTTTTCGATGGTCACAGGCTCATCCATACAAATGGATAACACGCTATGGCAACAGGCAACTTCGCTCAGATACATATCCGACTCGAGACAAACTTTTTCAAAGCCCGGAATTCGTTCTTCTGGCAATGTATTGTCGAGATACTCGGCAACAGTATTTGGATCCGCTCCAATTCCTGTTCCATCCAGCGGCGGAGCGTTGAGGTTGGCTTTGCGAGTGGAACTCAGCGTCCGATACACTAAATCACTGGCAAACTCGCTTTCGCTAATTTTCGCACCCAGTGCTTCTGCATCTTCCTGTTCCAGAATGTTATCCAGATAGGCCAACATCGTCCGTAATGTTAATCGCATCGCCGTGCCTGACTTTCTAATTTACCTAAATTATCCGTTTGCCCTTCAAACATCCATTTCCAAAAGGCTCTACTGTAATAGTGGTAAGAACGGCGTAAATCCGTACAATTTTCTGCAAAGATTACTTAGTTTTCCCGTTATCCGTTTCTGAGCATCGTAGGTACCTGTGGATTCACTATTTGAAGCATCTGAACAATCGAATTTAGAGCGAGCTAAGCCATTGGCTGCTCGTATGCGTCCTACGAATCTAACTGAGTTCGCAGGTCAGCAGCATTTTCTCGGGGAAGGAAAACTACTACGACGATTACTGCAGGCAGATCGCCTGGGCTCGGTGATTTTCTACGGCCCTCCGGGATGTGGGAAAACCACACTCGCTCAGCTACTGGCAACAGAAACGAAAAGCACCTTCAGGCAACTTAGTGCTGTTACCAGCGGGGTCAAAGATCTACGTGAAGTTTTAGAAGCCGCTCAAAACGAATTACGGGGAGGCGGTGACCGGACTCTTCTGTTTATTGACGAAATCCATCGTTTCAATAAAGCGCAACAGGATGCACTCCTGCCCGACGTTGAAAATGGTGTCATCACGCTAGTGGGAGCCACGACCTCGAATCCCTTTTTCGCCGTCAACAATGCACTCACCAGCCGTAGTACAATTTTTCAGTTTGAACCGCTATCGGTAGAAGATATTGAACAGTTACTCGACAGAGCTCTGCAGGACCAATTCAAAGGGCTCGGACGCTACGATGTAACGCTTACCGACGACGCCAGAACTTTTATTGCAGAGGTCTCTGATGGCGATGCTCGGCGAGCTCTATCCATACTCGAGATAGGAGTCCTGTCGAGTCAGACATTTCCGCTTGAGTTTAATCGTCATTTGGCGGAAGAGTCGATTCAACGTAAAGCAATGCAATACGATGCCGGCGGAGATGAACACTATGACGTCGCCAGTGCATTGATCAAAAGTATCCGTGGAAGTGATGTGGATGCTGGAATTTATTGGTTGGCACGAATGCTTGAAGGTGGCGAGGACATTCGCTTCATCTGTCGTCGTCTGGTGATCTTAGCCAGTGAAGACATCGGCAATGCCGACCCTCATGCCTTGAGCGTTGCGGTGGCGTGCATGCAAGCATGTGAATACATCGGACTTCCCGAATGCCAGCTCACGCTTTGCCAAACAGTTGCGTATCTAGCGTGTGCTCCTAAATCCAATGCTTCCACAATCGCCATCAATGAAGCTCGAAGTGATGTGCGTTCCGGCCGTACCATTCCTGTCCCCAGAGCTCTACGGGATAAGCACTATTCGGGTGCCAAACAATTCGGGCATGGGGAAGGCTACAAGTACGCTCACAATCACGAAGACGGCGTGGCAGCTTTTGACTATTTGGGAGTTGAGAAAAACTACTACAACCCGGTAGACCGAGGATTCGAATCTGAATTACTCCGACGCCTGGAAATGATCCGAGCGAAGCTTAGACAGAACGACCAATAGCTCTTCAATCTGGCGCCGCTGACTTTAGCCAAGCTAGCGGGCTGAGTGATTACCGGACAAGTACTTGGCTTCCAGCGCTAAGGATGTGATAGACATCCCGAGCATCGACTGGGCTTAGTTTAACGCTACCCAGTCCGGATTGGCGAGTGGCCGGATCCTGAGGCTGCGTATGAATACTGAGGCTTCCACCTAGATCCATCCAGTATTTTCCGTACGGATTATTTAACGCACCACCCTGAATAATCGAACCATCGGCAGCGTAATAGCTGCGATCTTCCTGTTTATCCAAAATGGAGTACTGACGAGGTTGTGAATTGAATTCGTTACCCAGTTCCACCTGAAAACGCCCGGCATACAGATTGCCAGTGAACAGTGTCAATTC
>CALKCC010000092.1 GCA_938082855.1 uncultured Pirellulaceae bacterium
CATTGTCGATCAACGTACCATTATCAACTTCCGGTCCGGCGGGGAATGTTGTTCCGCCGGCACCTCCACTACCCAAATCTCGGATTCCACAGTCGACTGTTTCGACCTGGTGATACCCATCCACGCCGTAACCGGCGCCAACTAGGCAATCATAGAGTGAGGTAAGGTGTACGGGATATCGAGGTTGTCCAATCACCTGAACGGCACCACCAATACGATCGTCGATATCCAAACCACGACCGGTTGCCGTAATGCCTGCATTGGCCCCGAAGAATTTCACGACAAGACTCTCGTTAGGAGCACTTTCTAATCGCAATCCGCCATTGGAATGGAAGTCCGTGATATAGATCGAATCCAGAACAACGTGAGCTATATCCGTATCGTCCCACACTCCTTCATGGGTCAAGGTACCACCACGAACAATCAATCCGTTGATTGGATTGAAGTCAATAATATTACCTTGAATCAAGGCGCCCTGATTACCCAGTCCAAGACCCAGTGGAGACTCCCCTTGAGTTTGACGACCGGAGTCGGCGATAGACCTGGCATTTAGAGAATTGGCATCAATGCTAATTGCATTACCGTCGTTATTGATAATGGTATTGGCGTAAACAACCGCTTCAGATCCTCGTACGAAGATAACAGCGTCGCCATTGACACCACGTCCAATTCGATCTCCTGCGGGAGAACTTAAACCATTGGCATTTTGTTCAAACAGAGAGTTGGCAATTCGAGCATCTGCTTGCTGGATTTCAACAACATTGAAAGTGGCAAAGCCTCCTTCGACCTTACTATCACCACCACCATAGGCAAACACCGAATGATCCAAGCTGACCGTACTTACCGCTTCGGCATACACACCTGCCCAATCTCCTGATTGAGGTCCGATACCTGCTCCTTGCAAGCTGGTGTCAAATGTTCCTCCTGCTCCGTATCGATTGTCTCGCACTGAGGTGAAGATAATTTCCTGACCGCTATGACCTTCGGCTATGAATTGCGCGCCCGTTCCCACATCAATCCTGGCACCATCGAGTTTCACGACGACGCTTGGGTCAACGACCAATGATGCGTCAAGACGAGGACGTTGAGCGGGGTCCGTCTCCTGCAGCAGATTGCCACGAGTTGAACCATCATCATGAAACGTCGATATAGTGGCATTAACTTCAGCCACTAACGAGTAAGGCCCATCTCCGGAATTGGAACTACGATAAATTCGTCGTGCAACATAGTCGGAAGGAGCTTGTGGCAGATTCACCAATGTCACAGAACCGTTGGCTCCGGTCGTCACCGCATCTGCGGTTGGAATGGACGCAGTACTTTCATTTCCAGCGGCATCCACGTAAACCAATCGATAGTTGTAGGTACCAGCAAACAACGATCCAGCGTTGCCGGCTGACAATGTAACCAGATTGACCGGAGGTGATACCGCGTCTACAACATGACCACCCGGCGTTCCAGCAATGACTAGGTTTTCTGCTACGACGTGGACAATGTCATTATCATCCCATCTCGTGGCAACGGTTACCTCTTCTAGTGCATCCCCTGCCGGAGTTGCGACACTCACAAACAACCCATTGATGGAGTTCTCCGTTACAGTGTTGCCATGAATATCCGGCCCAACTCGATCGTAGTCCAGAGTGAACAACGTAGACTGATATTTAGGAGCGTTGAAGTTCGTTTCTTCAAAACTGTCCGGACTTGCTGTAATAGCAGCCTGAGCGCTATTCTGAATGACATTATTAGAAATCGTCGGTCGCGCATCTCGTAGATTAATAGGGCCTAATGACTGAACGACTCCATCGATCACAACATTGCCACCGCCATATAGTAACTCAGCCTGATTGATATAGTTGAGGAATATTCCTTCATTTTCCTGTAAGTACCGATCGCTTCGATCCTGATCGACATCATTTCTAATATCAATTCCCCCCCAGTCCCCTGGTGCAGCAGGAGGTGGTGACAAATCTGACGTTACCGTTACACCATGCTGCGAATCATGCAGCGATGTGAAGTAAACTCGTCCTGGGATCGCATTTCCGTCGCCATCGGTAATCACATTTCCGTCCGTGTCAAAGACTCGAGGGACGCCCAATACCTGAATCGCTGCGTCACTGTTGTCCACCAACGGAGACGAGCTTCCTACCGAAACGCGTCCACGACGAGCCTTGACGACCACGCCGGAATCAATCATCAGAGTAACGCCTTTAGGCACAACAATGGATCCGCCATCTGCCAATTCGGTACCGGTCACTCGATCAAAACCGATTTGGTAGGCCTCATTGTCTTCGGATGTGCTGATTTCCCCATCCGCACCACCGTTTCCTACCACACGCACCGTGTCTCCGGCAGTTGCTGCTGCCAGAGCTTGATCAATTTCAGTAAACGGATTGGAAAGAGTACCGTTTGCAGTAGTCGCATCCGCGACTTTATCAACAAAGATGGTGCGAGCTTCACCCACTCCGGCCACATCGGCAGGTTGATTGACATTAAACCAGAAATTGAACGTACCACCTGCAAGTCCGTCTCCATCACCATCCAATGCATTACCCGTCGCATCAATAATACTGTCAGAGCGTTCGGCTGGGTTAAAACTCAGACGTAAATCGTATTCCCCCTCTGTCGTTCCCCCGGAACCACTATCGGAGACTGCAGGATCGTAGTTCGTATTTCCGGTCGAGCTTACACCGATGTAGTAATGGCCCGCTTCAATGCTGACCTGCAACTGAGGATCTTCGCTGAAGTAGTCATCGTTCTGAGCTACTAACTCTCGAGCTACAACCTCTCCCTCCACAATAACATCACGATAGATAGAAATAGCCGCATCCAGCGTGCTAGGCGCTGCCATACGCTCGGCAATTGCCTCAATATTCAAAACACCTGCCTCTTCGATATCCAACTCATAGAAGTCGATATCATTACTTTCAGCCTGGTGAAGGAATTGACCATGCACTCGGTCGTGCCCGCTGACAAACACCTGTTCGGCAGGTTGTCCAAAGTACAATGCCGGTTCATCGTTCATGATGGTATACGGGCCTAATTCATCCGTATGCCCCAAGCCAAGCATGTGCCCGACTTCATGAATCGCTGTCTGGAACCACGCACCACCATAAACATCATCCCCGGCACTATCAAAGTCCTGTAGGTCCATGATCGCCATACTGTCGGATGCTACACCCAACACACCCCCCGGGCCGATGGGAATAGTCGGATCCAGTGCCCGCATGTCCCCGGTAACAACCTGAAGCCCCAGGTTGTCCGTTTCCATAAACTGAACACCAAGATGTGCACTATAGAGCTCGAATATCTCACGCGCTCGCTGCTTTTGCTTCTCCGTTATCGCATTCAACAGCGTATTACCAGATGGATCCTGACCATACTGGACAGGAAAACTGTAATAAAGCGTTGGAACACCATCCACCGAGTCAGCACCATGATGCAAATGATCCTGAACTCGAATGTCTCGATGGCCCGGCTCGTCACCGCCACCTACCGATCGAATTGACGCCTTTTGTGGATCGATGGTACCACTGAGAATCATCGAATTCAGTCCAACGACTTCGATGTCCGCTGACAATTGAAACACGCTCGACAATTGAGCTGGTAGAGAAATCGTGATTTGAGGTATAGCAAAGCGGCCATGCCCAAGCGTGACTCTGGCTCCATCTGCCTCTGCAGTGATTTCTGATTCGGACGCATTGACGCCAGCACTGATCGCCGCAGCCACCTGAGCTGGTGTCGCCCCTGTTGTAGTAACCACAGGAATGGCTACATTTCCAGCCGTAACCCCATTTTCACCTTCGGAAGACAGGGAAGGAGCACCTGACAGATCGATGGAATAATCGCCACCAAGTCCAACGGCAACTTTGCCGCTACCAATGGCTTGAGGAGACAAATCTCCAAACTCACTGTCAATTGCATTGACAATTCCAACGTCGTAGCCCGAACCCACAAATACGGGAATATGAGCTGGGTCTGAAACCCCCGACATGATCTCAACTTCAAAGGTCTTCGTCACGCCACCTGAAGTCACGGTAAATGTGTCACCATCCTGAGGCGAACCACTTGCATCAATAACTACACCAGTGTCAATTTCCAGATTAACGACCTGGCCGTCTCCATCGTCGACAGTGATAACATCTCCATCGCTGATGACAGATACATCTCCCACGACGGTGATATCCGTATTACGAACAACATTGGCGCCTGCCACGGCGATGCGATTTCCGTGCCTCTGCACTTCCACGCCAGCATCAACCGACTCAACGGCTGCGACAATCGAGGCTGCGACATCGTTCGATGTGAACGCTGCTTCCGGACGATACGCCACAGCAATCGCACCAGCATTAGACACTCCGGGCGACCCGTACGAAACTAAGTCGATCGTGCTAGCCGTATCGGCCGAAGTGGAGTTATCCCCACCTAGATGAATAAGGCCACCGCCCATATCCGTAGGAAATAACCCCATATCCGCAGCGTGGATAGCAAGCGTGATTTTATCTGCTAATGCATCAACATCGTCCGAGGCATCCAGGGCGATTGCAATATTGCCCACCCCGACAGTTGCATCATTATCAAATTCAAACGTCGAGGATCCTGAGCCGTGATGAAGAGTAAAGTGATTTCCATCAGCCGCATTTACAGAGTCCAACTGCAATAACAATCCTGCGTCAAACTCCAAGACAAGAGACTGACCTGATTCAGATACCAACTCCAACGATTGACCATCTTCAAGTGATCCACCGTCAGCGTTCACTTCCAGATTCTTTCCAATTGACAACGCTTCAGCAAACGTAGATGCCGCTTCCGTTGCCAGGTCCATCGACAGAGGTGCCTCCGGTAGTGCGGACAAATCCCCGACTCTCAGTCGATAGGCACCGTGACCCGACAATTGATCTAGTGGCTGCGCAAACGTCAGCTTAGCAAGATCTGTTGACGCATCGTAATCCACGTCCGTCGGATAGTGAACAACATCGTCGCTATTATCAACGGTGTCATTTGTGAAGATGAGTTGATATAACCCTGCGTTAACAGCGGCATCTGCATTCAAATCATCCTCATTGAAATACACATGAATCTGATCTCTCTGCTGGGTTAAAATCCCGGCGTCATCGCGAACCACCGGCTGTGGCACAACAGCAACCACCTGTGGACCACTATCAACGGTGAACTCGATCCACTCGTCAAACTGCCCGCCAAGGAAAGGTACCCCTTCGATGTCTCGCAGAGGCTGTGCTCCTCCACCGTTGATGACCAATCGATAGAGATCATCCTGCAAGCTTTCTCGAAATCGAAATACGACGTCCCGCCCGCCAGATTCGACTCCGACATATCCAGGTGCAACGATTAGATCATCGGAACCAGAAACGGATACTGGAGAGTAATCCACATTTTCAACGGATAGATCAGTGTCAACATCACCATGAACTGCCTCAATCAAGAGCAGTGAAGACACTTCCGCAGAACCATCGAGCAAGTCGAACACCTGCCCAAAGGTTGTCGGATTCTCTTCGGACGTATTCAAATCTACCGTGATTGTTGCTCGAGTTTCTCCTAATTCCACTTCGCCTGTATTGTCTTCAACCGTCAGATACGGACCACTATCATTGCCGTGATCACTTTTGGTGAAGACAATTTCAATTCCATTTCCTTCACGTCCATTCACCTGAGAAATGAAACGCATTAGCACTTCACCATCTGTGCCAAAATCCGTTTCAGCAGCTGCATTGCCGAACACTCCGTCAGAACCGGAACGCAACAATGAAATTGCCCCCAGAGAAGTCGGGTCAACATCAACACTTTGACCAAAATGCAAAGTAATGTCGCGTGGAGCCTGAGATAAGATATCGCCGTTGCTTAACAGATTTCCGTTGTCGAGCTGAGCACCGGCTAATTCAAAACCAGCCACCTCTTCTGTCGCGTCACCTGCTTCAGCACCAGGCACAGGCATATGCTGACCGCCTCCGTGCAACAGTCGACGATCTTCCAGATTTTCCAGAAACAACTGGCGACGTTCGCGCTGTTGTCCAGTCTTGGACGACTTAGAAGATCGACGTGGATTTGAATCATGTTTGCTATTACGACGAATAACCATACGAAACTCTTTCAATGCTTATGCAGCAGGTTACCAACAAACCCTTAAATGCAATTAACCCTTGAATCGCTTACTTACATCTCTGTATTTAAGGGAATATGAAACCCAATTTCACATTCTAGCCATCCATAAATGTACGGCAATCAAATTGCGTATTTACGCTATCTTGCCATTACTTCCGGCTTAATCACCCCATTTTGAACGTGCGCAATACGCGCGCACGCCCTTGCAACAAGGCTTATTCTGTTTATTCGGATTAAACCGAGGTCGACATAAACCGAATAATACGATTGTGACAGAAGTACCGAAAAACATCCCTCTAAAAGGGGGGCACGGGTCTACAGATAAGCTCAAAGATAAACAACAGCCTCTCCAACACCCGCCACAATGCGGCTTAATCACCTGAAACCAACGCTCAAATATTGCGATTCCGTTATTCAAGCCAAATAGCCTCGTTCCAGCTAAATCTTCGCTTTAATCATGTCACCTATTGTCATTTTGGGCTTTTTCCCATTTTTCAGGGCGCCTTTCGGGCAGTTAGCGCAACTAGGTAGGTGAAGGCCTACATTCGACGGCCTACACACTCCATTACCGAAGGAACGCCCTTATGAAGTTACTCTCAAAATTTGGCCAGTCACTTGGCCCACTATTCAACAATTCACTCGCTCGTAAAAGCGACCATTCGGCCTCTGACAAAAGTTCTCTGGCACAGCGACGAAATCTGACCGTTGAAACGCTTCAATCTCGCGAACTCTTTTATGCCCCACCTTTAACTCCCATAGACACGCCCGAGCCCCCCACTTCAGATTCAGCACCTCTTGAAAATAGTGAACACACGGAAAACCAGTCAGCGACCGAATCGCAAAACAGTAACTCCAATACCCTGATTCCCCCTCTCTTTCCTCAAGGAACTCCATTTCAAAGCTCCCGCTATTCACCAACTCCGCTGGGACTATTTCCTGACGGTTCGGTGCAAACCATCTCACCAGAGATCTCACCACGAGTCTTTTCACAAATGACGCAAAACGGTACAGCTCCTATCCCCTCAACCATACACCGCACCGGCGTCGGATACGGAGCTCCCTCATCCACCTTGGCTGGCATGGATCCCAAACTTCGGGAACTCACAACCATGCAGGAAAACTGGGACAAGGCCTATGGGACACTCACTCAATGCACCCAAAAAATAGAAATCGCTCCTGAGAATGCCGAAGTGGACATCGATACCATCTACAGCTGGATGGAAGACTTTCGACTTTTCAATGAGGGAAATATCGCCACAGTCGAAGTCTACAAACCAGGACCATTTGAATTTCCATTGCCACAAGGTGAAAGTTACGCCGTTTTTACGGTTAACACACTCGACCTTAGTGGCGGGGAAGATCCCTATTGGGAAATGCTCAATTCCCTACAGCTACTGATTAATGATAGGGACATTGCAGTGAAACTATATAGCAATCCTGACCAGCATCAACTTGCTGCCGTGACGCTTGAAAACCACATGTTGGTGGGAGTACGAGTGTGGCGTGTTTACGAATCCTCAAACGGCTGGATCTGCATCGAAACGGAAACACGAGAGCAGAGAAACGGCTACCTCAACAATCTGGCAGCTCAGATGGCCGCACGCAGCGCCATGGAGGAAGTCTGGCATCGCTATCTAGATAATCTGGGACATGCCGTCACTGGAGGCTCCGGACGATATGCACACCTGCCAGCTCGATGGGTTGAATATTCAAAGGGAACTGCGAACCCCTGGAAGGATGTCACTCGAATCCCGGGTCCGACACTCCCTTCCAATGAGGGATTCCCTATCCTGGAAACCAACCGGTAACTCATAAAGGAATATGACGATGATTGCCCCAATTACACTAGGCTGCCTTTCCGGAATCCTGTCAGGCACGATGTTTGCTCTGGGATTCTCCTGGCAGTATCTTCAGGCTCAAGAGCATGCCCCCGGTTTATTCACTTCAATACTGTGGATCGTACCGGTCATCTATGGATCTTTGTTTTCTCTCTTCTACGCATTGACGGCTTCTTGTGCAGTGGCATTCACTCTCAAACTACCTTTTCCAACGTTGTTCAGGATTCACACGGGGCATCTATTAACCCCTGTGATCATTTGCTGCGTTGCGTATCACTTGTGGCAAAGCCCAACTCCTTCCTACGCCACGATGATTGAGATGGGAAGTTTCAAGCATTGCTGCTTTCTTACGGCAGCCTTCGTAACTCAAGCCACTTGTTGGTCCAACCGAAGACCAATTGGCGAGTTAAAAACTTCTCAAGTAAGCACCTAAACTTACTTCAGCGCATGCAAAGAGCCTTCCGGGATTCCCGCCTCGGAAGGCTCTTCTTTTTTGAGCGGAAGGCACGGGACTCGAACCCGCAGCCCGTTAAACGGGTACATCATTTCCAATGATGCTGCTAACCAATTCGCTTACCTTCCAAATCTAACTCTTAGCTAACACGATAGTATCGACATGCTCAAGTGGGCACTTCGAAGAATTTGAGGAATCCGGTCAGGAACTCAACAAATAGCGTCAGAATTAATCCACTGATCCGCGTGCATTGGAGATCAAATCAATAAACTCACCGTTCGATTGAAAACCGCCAAGCTTGCGTGTCAATTGCTCCATCGCATCCACATGGTGCATGGAAGACAGAGAGCGACGCAGCATGGTAATGGCATCGTACGATTCTTCTGGGAGCAATAATTCTTCTCGTCGCGTACCGGACTGATTAATATCGATCGCCGGCCAGACACGTCGGTCTGCCAATTTGCGATCGAGAACCAATTCCATATTTCCGGTCCCTTTGAACTCCTGGAAGATCAATTCATCCATTCGGCTTCCCGTGTCGATCAAGGCCGTGCCAACCACGGTCAAGGATCCCCCTTCATCAAAAGCTCGAGCGGTTGCAAAAAGCTTTTTGGGAATATCCATCGCCTTAATATCCACACCTCCGGACATCGTCCTTCCGGTGTTACCAACCCACTTATTAAAGGCTCTGGCAAGCCGGGTAATCGAATCCATTAAAAGAAAGACGTCCTGTCCCATTTCCGCCAGACGACGGCAACGCTTGACCACCAGTTGAGACAGACGCACGTGACTTTCCACATCTTCATCCAGACTACTGGCAACAACTTCGCCATCGATATTACGACGCATGTCCGTGACTTCTTCCGGACGTTCGTCAATCAAAAGCACAATCAACTTCAGTTCAGGATAATTTGCCGCAATCCCCTGACTGATATGTTGCAACATAACCGTCTTACCACTTCTTGGAGGAGCGACAATCAATGCCCGCTGGCCTTTTCCAAGGGGAGTCAACAAGTCCATAACCCGAGTGGTCAGAGGCTTCGGACCAGTCTCCATCGACAACCACTGTTCCGGGTTGATCGGAGTGAGTTCATCAAAGGGAGTTACTTTGGAGTAATCTTCTGGAGCCAGACCGTCGACATCCACAATCTCCTTGATGCGTGGCCCTTGAGATTTACGTGCGTGCTGAACCAATCCGCGGATCATCACGCCTTCACGCAATCCGTATTTTTCGATCATCGTTCCAGGAACAAACGGATCACTTCGCTCACGCGAATAGTTTGCTTTCGGGCTTCGCAAGAATCCATATCCGTTAGGGTGCAGCTCCAGCAAGCCATACCCAGGCTCGATTAATCCTGTGCCACTATCTGGCATCGAATTATCTGAGGGCCGATTGCGATAACCACCGCGACCACGACCTCGACGACGTCCGCGACCTCGACGACCACGTCCGCGACCACCACCGCCGCCTCCACCTTCGGAACGATTGTAACGATTTCTGCTCATACTCTACTCAGTCAATCTATTCTCTGAATCAATCTATTTGGAAAACACTAACGCTCGCTCTCATTCCAAACATCTAATAACCGCAAAGGTTTGATGCATTCGAATGACCGCTATTAGGTGTCCTGTATCCCCATTCGCATAGGCTTACCTCTGACCAGTGCTTCAATTGGACTGAGGCAGGCAAATCGTGTGTAAGGGTAGGGCGCTTTCCCTAACTATCTCAGGGAGTCCCTTGGGAATTACCACAACACTGTGGTGGCTCGAAATGTCCACACAAAGCAAACAACATCTAGACTTTTGTATCCGTTGGGTGGAGTAAAAATCAATTGAATTCGGACTTTTCCAAGTCAAAACCCGGGCGATTCTTTCACCTATCCATGGCACTCTGAACCTTACGGTTCTGCTGATCCTTTTGGAAGAAAGAAACCAGAGCACTAGCGAATAATCAAAGCGATGTCACTAAGAGGACAACTCGGAGTTTCAAAACCTACTAGGTTCTAAAAGAGAACCGGCTCAAAACTCATTAGCTCTACGTCTCAATCTAACTAATACGCTGAGTGTGTCAACAACACGAAAGAAGCAATTAGACATTTAACCAGTTAACCATTTAGCCATTTAAACAATTAAACAATTAAACAATTAAACAATTAGACAGTTGGCAATTGGCAATTGGGCAGTTGGGAGGTGGGAGGTGGGAGGTGGGAGGTGGCAGTTTCTACAATTGGGTCCGAAGTCGACGAGCTAAATGCTCTCTTAAAATTGACGAATCGCCAAAATCCCTAAAATCGACATTTTTCATACATTTTAACATTCCCCATTCCCGATACATCCTAATAGCCGTACCTCAGGGAAGGTACGCCTTGAAAACTTCCATCACCCTCTAATTAATCACTGATCATCATTCGTTTAGGAATCGAGGATCAGAAGGAATGATCATGTCGGCAAAAGTCTGCTATCTAGCCTTACTCACCTTGGTAACGGTCAGTACCTCGTTGTTTGGACAATCCAACGAACCCACTTTGCAGTCCACCTTTCAAAGTCCGATTAAGCCCACAATCAGGACCGTGGCCTTTCAGCAACCAACTCAATCCGCAGATACTCAAGCCACACCTCAAAGCATCCTTTGGCTTGGCGACTTAGAACATGCCACCGAATTATCTCTCAAAACCGGTAGGCCGATCCTGCTGCACTTTGAGCAACCCAATTGCCGAGGAAGCTTGCAGGCCACCCAGGTTACGTTCAAAAACCCAGAATTTATCCAAACCGTGTACGAGCAGTTTATCCCTGTTCGAATCAACGTTTTGGCAAAACCGGAACTCGGTCAACGTTTCGAAATCACTCAAACACCGACGGATATAGTCTTGGATGCCGAAGGTGAGTTGATTTATCGAGGCGTCACCGAATTCAACGCCGCCAGCTATGCCACGAAACTCGCCACTTATACCTCTGCCAACAGTGACCAGGAATCGGCACTTGCCATTGACGTTGGCTTTGAAGTTGACAATGTAGACTTCGATCAACCACAAGCCTCTTCCGCCATAGGACCTCAAGTCAGTCCTGCCAATTATCCACAGCAGGTCCCAGTGAACACGCCAACGACTGGGCCTAGAGCTCAATATCCTGCCTACAATCCAGCGCCTCAGGCAAATCGCTCATACCAATACACTCAACCGCAACAAGCTACCGCCCCTCATCAAACTCAGCAGATCGGACCGGCACAGCAAAGTCTACCGCCCACCTATCCGCAAGTGGCACCAGCACCCCAGCAGCCACTTCAAACGCAACCGCCACGAGCAACCCACCAGCCTCCACTAGAAAACCAGTTACAACCGCCAACTGTACAAATACCAACTGCACGGGCCGAGCAACCTAAAATGGGGCTCGATGGCTACTGCCCAGTCTCACTCTCGGATCTCAACGCAGACGGCGCCAAGTGGGTTAAGGGAGATCCTAAATACGGGATCATCCATCGCGGCCGACTCTACTTCTTCGCCGGCTCTCATGAGCTGGAGGTATTCCGCAAATTTCCAGAACGACTAGCACCGGTCATTTCCGGATACGACCCGGTTATATTTACAGACCAAAAACAGCTTGTGGATGGCATTCGTGAATTGGGCGTATCCTACAAAGGACAGGTTTTCCTGTTCCACAACAAACGGTCGCTACAACAATTCTGGACCGCACCTGACCACTACACTGCCACTGCTAACGCTGCTATGCAAAGAACGCGATAAGGCATTCACCAACGTCAGCCTCAACCGGGGCTGCTCTGCAGAATTGTCTACTAGCCCATTAGTCTAGGAATCATCATTGCGAGTGATTCCGGCCAGCCGCGTCCAGGTATACAGTCCGGTATCGTGCCCGTCTGTCCAGCTGATTTTAACTGCATAATTCCCCTTGAGCTCCAGCTTCTCGATCGCAACATCTAAGGGCACGGTTTCTGGATCAAGCAAGGGCTTGCCCGTCCATTCCTCGACACAGTGGGCACAGTGACACTCCAATCGCACCTGACGATAAGGGACCATCACATCCAGACCATCCGGCCACACCACCTGTAATTGTCGGCTTTCATCATGACGGTTAATTGCACTGGGTGTCATCGTCTTTCCTTCATTCCTATCCAAGGGCAATATAGTAACTTACTCGGCCCAGCCAAGTGAGCGAGAAACGGCCTTGTGCCAGCGCCTCAATCGATCGTTGCGTGCATCTTGCTGACCAGTCGAAGTAAATTCCTGATCTAGCACCCAATTAGCGGCAATATCTTCCAGACTGTCCCAAACTCCAACAGCAAGGCCTGCTAAGTAAGCCGCTCCCAAAGCCGTCGTTTCAGCAACTACCGGTCGACGCACCACGACGTCCAGCATATCGGCTTGAAATTGCATCAGTGCATTATTGACACTGGCTCCGCCATCGACCTTCAACGTGCCTAAGCCATGCCCCAGATCTTTCGCCATCGCAGATACAACATCGCACGTCTGCAACGCCATCGCATCTAATGCGGCACGTGCAATATGAGCTTTCGTCGTTCCTCGGGTGATACCAACAATAGTTCCGCGAGCATCAGGATCCCAGTGCGGTGCTCCCAAACCAACAAATGCTGGTACCAACTCCACACCTCCGGAATCCTCTACCTCCGATGCCAACTCTTCCACGTCCGCTGAATGCTCGATGAACTGCAATCCATCTCTCAACCACTGGACCACAGCACCGGCAATGAAAACCGCACCCTCCAGACAATAAGTCACCTCTCCATTGATTCCCCAGCCAATCGTCGTCAATAGATTATTTTGGCTTTGAACCGGCGTCGCCCCGGTATTCATCAAAATAAAACTACCGGTCCCGTATGTGTTCTTGACGTCACCTACCTGAAAGCAGGCCTGTCCGAACGTGGCTGCCTGTTGATCACCCGCAATTCCAGAAATCGGAATCGATGCCCCAAACAAGCTAGCCTCGGAATGTCCAGCTACACCACTCGAATCAACAACCTCAGGTAACATCGAAGCAGGAACGTCAAACAAATCCAGCAGCTCTGAATCCCAAGTTAGTTCATGGATATTGAAGAGCAGGGTACGCGAAGCATTGGAGTAGTCTGTAACATGCCTTTCGCCACCTGTAAGTTTCCAGATTAAAAAACTGTCGATGGTGCCAAAGCACAATTCTCCAGCTTCCGCTCGACGACGCAGGCCTTCGTCCTGATCCAATACATATTTAATCTTGCTGGCGGAGAAGTACGCATCCAGTAGCAACCCAGTTTTCTCTCGAATCGTTTGAACATGGCCCTGATCTGCGATTTCCTGACACAGTTCACTGGTAATTCGACTCTGCCAAACAATGGCATTCTGCACAGGCTGTCCGGTTTGCCGATCCCAGATCACCGTGGTCTCCCGCTGATTCGTGATCCCAATGGCCTTAACGTCTGCGAGCTCGACTCCACTGGATTGCAAGACTTCACGGGCAGTCGCCAATTGAGTTTCCCAGATTTCATTTGGATCATGTTCGACATGACCTGGCGACGGCAAAATCTGTTCAAACTCCTGTTGTGCTACAGCAACAGCAACTCCATCCTCTCTAAAGAGAATCGACCGACACGACGTGGTCCCCTGATCGAGTGCCAATACAAATTGTGCCATTGCCAGTCTCCACGAAAAGAAACGTCTGCGGGAATCCAGTTGGTTACGAATCCAATTCTTGCAAGTCAGATGCGTCCCTGTCGCTGGAATGGAAGCGAGTAATCATAGCGTCGTATAACACAACTCCAGCGATCCCTCCCAACACCGGCCCAGCAATTGGCACCAGATACCAATAATTGTCAGGCACCAGAAAGACCTGCGAGCCCCAGCCTCCCAAATAACTAAACAAGCGGGGCCCAAAGTCACGTGCTGGATTCACGGCATACCCACAATTAGCTCCAAATCCCATCCCGATGACCATCACAATTGCCCCGATGGCAATCGGAGCCAAACTAAAATCGGGGCCAATATTTCGTTTATCAACCACGGCACAAATAACCAGAAGTAGCAATGCCGTGCCTACAAACTGATCGATCAGTCCGGTCCAGTTTGTAACTCGAAGCTGTTCGTCGAATTCTCTTGGGTATGTTGCAAAGATTCCCGCGGTCGCCATCGTCCGCCGACCCTCCACTACTTTGACTCGAAATTGCATCCCAGCATCCGTTTCTACTGGTAATGCCTGAGCGTTATTGATGGCTTGAAGCTGCGTTTGTTGCTCTACAAATTCAATCTGCTCGAAGTAGACCAAATAGACGATGCCCGAAGCAAGAATGGCGGCAATCACCTGAGCTGCCACATAACCTGGCACTTTGGCCCAACCCAGTTTCTTGCGACAAGCCATTGCCACGGAAACGGCTGGGTTAAGGTGAGCACCTGTCGCACCTCCGGCGACGTAGACTCCCATCATTACGGCAAGCCCCCAGCCCAAATTGAGCGTTAAATAATCACCATAGGCATAGGTTGAAACACTTCCTTCTCCAACTTGCGTAGAAATTTCGCCCACGGTGACCTGAGCGTTCACAGCTAAGCCAAATAGCATCAGCACAAGCGTCCCCAGAAACTCCGAGCAGATTTCCTTCATTGTGGCTCCGCGAGCTGGCGACTCTGCTGTCATCACTTTGTTCCCAGTTTCAGTGTATCGGGCTTAGCTCTATTCCGAGCGTCAATTCGGCTGCTTCCCTCGGTTGCTTCCCTGTTCGTAATATAACAAACAAGACTCTTTGAATTTGCCTTCAGCCAAGTGTTACTGCAGATTTAACACTTTCTTCACAGCATACTGTTGCAATTGCAACGTCAGCAACTTGTACGCCTCGCGATGCGGTTCCGGAGCTCGGTCTGCCCAAACCGCCAGATTCCCCATCAGTTTCAGCATTTGCGCCTGCCCACCAAGCCCGGCACCACCACTTTCCGCGACAAGGATCGACTCTAATTGCCATCCCAGCACGGTTTCCAATTGCTCGTCTAGATATCGCTCACGCTCGGCCGCAGGCAATTCAACAAATTCCACTGAACGATTCAACAGCCAGACTTCCACCAAGGCAAAAGCATTCGACTGCAGCTGAGTGTAATGCTGTTCCTCTAAGGCCAGCGAATCGGCACTATCCCCTGCGCCATCTCCCAGTGCTTCTGCAATCCGTTCGGCTAATTCCCTCCGTGTATCCAGCGAGAGTTCACTAACTTGATTGGTACTCAGCCAGTACAACACACTGTGATGAATCCCACGTCGCAACATCGGTTGCGCGGACTCCGCTGCCCGCTCCACCCAGACATCCAATTTATCAAATAGCTCAAATGCATTTTGCTCGGACGCGTCCTTGCCGTGATTATGCACCTGGCTGTACACGTCAGCCCAAAGCAAAACCGCCTCTACTTGAGGGCCTACAAACGCTAAACGTGCTGACGCATCATTAACTTCTGCATATTGCTCGCAACGATAATAAAACCAGTCACGCGTTAATAACTCGATATTCGATGCGATCTGGTCGCGATAAGATTCCAGGTCGACTGACTCGGTAGCATCTTCCGATTCGAGCGGACTCCAACCTGCAGCTAATTCCCGCTGAAAGCGATCGACCAATGACCGGCGTAATTCAGAAGGTTGCTCGTCCAATTGAACCAAGGCCAGCCAGTATCCCAGCCTGTCCAGTTCCGTATCAGCGACCGTTGGATAAACGCCAATCAACCATCGCCATTGCCCAAAGGTCGCAAAACTGGAAACCAACAGGATCCCCACTGCCAACGTCGTCGTCAAAGCTCGTCGTTTTTTCAGCATCTCAAATTCAATCAGGAAACTCTGGCACAAGGACCAATCCAACTGCATTCTTCAAGCAACAACATAACGCTTTTAGTTGGTTCCCCCAATAACAACCTGCATATACTTGAAGTGCAGACACTGATAATCTCTGGTTAACCAAGACAACGCATAGGTCGCTTTTATTTACACTATCTGTTAAACATTGATACAGGTAGGCGGTTTCGATAAATCTCCCCTCACTAG
>CALKCC010000093.1 GCA_938082855.1 uncultured Pirellulaceae bacterium
TACACGAACTGGAAAAAGAAAACCCAGGACGTTTCCCTCGGGACACAGAACTTTATTACTACACAATCTTTGGCAAGCCCGCGAAAGAAGGCAAGTGGGGAGTTAGTATCGAAGGACACCACATGTCACTTAACTTCGTCATTGAAGATGGAAGTGTCATTTCTTCGACTCCACAGGTAATGTGCTCGAATCCAACCATTGTCCCGGCTGATCTGGCAGGGTTTGAAAAGGGGGCTCGTGTCCTCGACAACGAAGAGACGCTAGCCTTTGATCTCGTGAATTCGCTCAGTGACGAACAAAAGAAAACGGCTTTGATCGCTGAAGAAGCACCACGAGAAGTACGCAACGCCGGTGAGGCACAACCGCCGCAAACCGCTGCCGAAGGTATTTTGCTGCGAACACTCGAAGACGAGCAGAAGGCGAATTTGCGTAAACTAATTTTAACTTACACGCGAAGCATGGCTCCTGAGATCGCTGCCAAGCGTCTTGAGGAAATCAAGGAAGCTGGCTGGGGGAAAATCAAGTTTGCCTGGGCTGGTGCTACAAAACCCGGAATTGGTCACTATTACAAAGTCCAAGGCCCAACCTTCATTATCGAATTCGTGAATACACAACCTGATGCGGCTGGGAACCCAGCCAGTCATATCCACTGCCTATGGCGTGATATGCGAGGTGACTTCGCAATTGCAGTCGAAAAGAAGTAACGCTGCTTCACTTTCGAAATCGCTAAAAACCAAATCGGCTTTCCGTTTCAACTTGAAGCGGAAAGCCGTTTTTTATCGACTAAAGTAATCTCGCATTCGTTGGATTTGATTGAGATCTAATTCCGGAGGACGCGTGTCGAGGAAATAATCCAGGTCATGGATGGCTGCTTGCTTTCTTCCGGTTTCAAATCGAACGATGGCTCGCATTCCTCGATGCTGGACGTGCGATTCATCTAATGCCATGAGTACTTCGAGATAACGCAACATACCTTCTTTGTCTTCTTCGTCCTGAGCGAGCCCGAGAAGGTTGTTGAGCATACGCATTAGAATATTCTTTGGTGAAGCCGTCTCAAGAAAACGCTCATCGAATCTCTCCGGCCGATCACCGGTGGCCAAGTTCTTGACTTCGTCCATACTCAGCTCCTTTCCCTCTTCGAAAGGGTCAATATAGATCGATTCGTCGTCGATTCGCTGTCGGACAATAAAGTGACCTGGTATTCCCACTCCGTCAATCTGTAGTCCGAGCCTTTTTCCCAGCTCCATATACAGGACAGACAACGTGATGGGTAAGCCTTCACGATCGTCGAGTAGTCGATTCATATAGCTGTTGGCGCGGTGGTAGTAATCGAAACGAGCTCCATGGAAACCATTGTCTTCGAATAGATAGCGATTGAGTGCTTTGCGAATTTCGTTTGGCGATGCGTTGTCGTCCAATTGAGAGCGGATATCGTCCACCATTCGTTCGACCTGTCGCAGATAGGCTTCGATATTAATGTCCTGTTCGTCGACCGAGGCGATGATGAGGGCCGCATTAATGAGGTCAATCGAGACTGCTTGTTTGTCCTCTTGCTCGCTTAGTTGTTTCTCATATTCACCGAAATACCGTTTCATTTCCTGGGCAACCGCTGCAGTATGGACGTCGGCATCGAGCTTTTTTAATTCAGCTAGCCTTTGCTCGAGTTTTTTGGCCTCCGCATGGAGGATTGCGCGGGATTCGTTGGGGGAGTCCAGGAATTTCGACAATGCATCTGGTTGCAAATCTGCCAGAGGTGGGATGGCAGTAATCGCTTCGGATAATTCGTTGCGTTCGTCTTCAGAAAGGGTCGTAGCATTGATTTCCTTGGCAATCTGGAAGTTTCGGAAGTCTGCTGCGGTGTCCCTGAATTTCGCCAGACCTGGTGTACCGCTAGTCAAGTTACGATTAGTCGATTCGAGGACCAATTGATCATTGACGTAAAGTTTAAAACGATCTTCTTCAATCCTCGCCTTCAACGTATTGAATTCGCCTGCCTGATAGCCATCAAAAGGTTGGTCATACAGCACAGTCCAGGTAAATACGGAGGATCCTTCAAAGAGTGTAAATCGGACTTTGTTGTTCGTAGGGTAGAAGCCGTAGTGCTTATTACGACCATCGGAAAAGAAGACGAGACCTGCAGCGCCTTTTTCATCATCAAGTTTGACACGAACCTGAATCTCGTAGGGGATTTCTGGGACGTCACCCTGATAAAGGCAAAGCGACCGGCCCGCAAATCCTGCCCCAGCGCCACCGACCAAAATACGGCCTCCTCGCTGTTTCCACTGTGCACCAAATACCGGCTTCCAATCCCTCGGATCTAGAGAGCCAATAGTTAGCCACTTATCGATCGATACAGGGTTCGGGGAATCCAGTAGCGCTTTGAGAGGTGCAATATCGACAGCAAAACCGAGATTCGCGGTAACCAGTGATTTCATCGTCACAATCCCATGGACGCGACCGTGCATGTCGATCACGGGGCCTCCGGAGTTGCCGGGCTCGATGGGAATTGCTAACTGCATCATCTTACGTCCATCAATTTCGCGGATTCCAGAATTCACGCCGGACACGACACTATTGCGTAGTCCGTGAGGATTACCCATGACGATAATTGGCGCTCCTTGTGCCAGCGAGTTGATATCACCAAGTGGAAGTGGATTCAGAGCGTCTGCTTCTACCTGGATGATAGCAAGATCCATCGTTCGGTCAGAAGCGTGAATACCTGTCACTTTTAACTCGACTCCCTCAGAATCTTCAATGCGAAACTCTCTGGAATCCCCAATCACATGGAGATTGGTGACGATCAAACCATCTGCATCGATGACAAAACCGGTTCCGACACCCTGATATTTACCATCTCGGCCTTTGGTGGAAATCGTCACCAGAGACGGCTTTAATTCAGTGGCCAGTTGTTCTACCGACTTGGCGTCGTCTTTGTCTTCTGCCAATGCCAAGCGGGTATCGGGAGCGAACAGAACAGTGAATGCGAGTAACGCGGTATGAAAGAGGAAAAGCCGAAATTGAATAGTGGCCATAGGATACTCGAAAGAATGAAAGGGATTCGAAGGATGGATTATAGCCGATTGGCGGCATTTACGCGTTTTTTAGTAGTGAGCGAGCTTTGCGAAAGACGCGATTGAACATGGGTTCCGTCAGTTTCCCGGTGAACGTATTTTGCTGACTTGGGTGGTAGCTTCCCAGCAAAATACGACCATCGTCGAAACGAAATGTCGCGGCATGGCCAAATTTGGGAATCGGACCGGAATACACTTCTGTGTCACGCATAAAGTCGATCACACCTCGCCAGGCGATTTGTCCGAAAGCAAGGAAGATCTTCACTGGGAGCTGGGCAACCAACGCTTCAAACCAAGGTTGGCATGTCAGTACTTCATCACGAGTCGGCTTGTTTTGCGGGGGAGCGCAATGGCAAATATTAGTGATGGCGCAATTGGTGAGGGTCAGTCCATCCTTAAGATGTGTTGAAGTAGCCTGGTTTGCAAATCCGGCTTTATGTAGAGCTTTGTAGAGCCAGTCTCCGCTGCGGTCTCCGGTAAACATGCGACCGGTTCGATTGGCACCATGGGCACCAGGGGCAAGCCCTACGAGTAGCAACTCAGCGTACGGGTCACCGAAATTGGAGACCGGCCCTCCCCAATATTCCTCATCCTGATAGGCCTTGCGTTTGACCGTCGCTATTTCCTGGCAATGCGTGATGAGACGGGGACACTTGGTACAGTTGTCAATTTCACGGTTGAGTTTATTCCAGCGGGGCGGAGTTCTTTTTCGTTTTGCAGCCATAGAATAGTTTGGACTCCGGCCGCACGGCAATGGGACATGGATGCCCCACTGCCACATGGCTCACTTGAAGCATGCTCTGAGTTGTCAGATGGCCTTAGCCGAGTTCGACGCTGCCGGCAAAACTACGGTGGAAATGGACATGCTTCCACTGACCATTGACTTTGTGCCAGACGCGGGTTTCTTCACAACTTGAGACCGCGTCACCAGTGGCAGGAGATTGAGTTTGTACCAGTCGTACGAAAGTAACTACGGCGGCATCGTCACCGAGCATGCGGACGCGTGGAGAACAAATGGTTGATTGCTTGGCTGTGCCTGAACCTTCTCGCATCAAATAAAACGCATGGAAAGGCAGGCCTTCGACAAGTTGCCCCATCGCTTCTGGTTCAAAAGCACTGAGGTTGACGTCACATAGTTCTGTATAGGTTTCGTAATCGTTGGTATCGATCGATTCGAGAAGGCGTTCGTTTAAGACAAGCAATTCGTCTTCCGGTGTTAAATCCATGCTTTATTCTTTCGGTTGTAGATCGGTGACTTGGTTTATACCAGCGCCCATTGGATTCAGCGTTTGAACGGCAACGGGCTTCTCTAACGATTTTAACTTCTCTGGGATTTTTATGAAGGCCGTTTGGTAGGCCATTGCGAGCAGGATGAGAAGTCCTAAAACCCCGACGGTGTTTGTAATTGGTCCGTTGGTATGGTCTCCCATGATCTTTCGGTTATTAGTAAACCACAGTAATGTGCCGGCGAGTAATGGGTTTCCAATCACAGTAACGGCCTGAGCAAATACAACGGCCGGAACTGGATCAACATCTTGCCAAACGACGAATAACGCGACAATCATACCGGTCAATAGAACACAGGTCGTGAGGATACGAGGAGCCTTGTCGGTCGTGGAACTGCCGAGATTTAAGCCGTCAGACAGAATGAAACCGGCAATCATGGAGTTAACCAGAAATGACGAATACGCTGCTGAGAATAATCCGATACAAAACAGCATCTTCCCAGTCTCTCCAAAGGCAGGCTCGAGCCCCGCAGCCACTTCCTCGACATTGGTTAGGTTTTGACCGACTAAGACGGTACCAGCTGTGGCCATCAGCATGATCGTCAACGTCGCCATGATGATGGAACCGACTCGGGCATCAACTAAGCCGTCCTTAAGTTCGCTGACAGACCAACCCTTTTGGCGGGCGAGGTAAGCCTGAAAGTAAGCGGCAGCAACAACAAAGGTGGTACCAATTAGCCCCAGCGTATTGAAGTCGATCTCGGCTTCCAGCGGCAGAAAACCTTTAGCTAGTTCTCCGACTGCAGGTTTGGCAAAGATCAGGTTGACCGCAAAGCATAGCAGCATCAGTCCCACAAACACCATCATGACTTTTTCTAGCGCTTTGTAGAAATCCTTGAATGCAAACAGGAAGCAAATGGATAATGCATTGAAGGCGATGACCAGATACATGGTGTAACTTTTATCCATGTAAACATTGAACGCGGATTGTACGCCCAAGTTGTTGCCGAATTGAAATGCCGTCGAGATGAAGAAGACACACAAGCCTACAAGAATGGCAAGTGCTTTTCCGCCACCACCTAAGTACTCTCTTAAGAGATTCCCAGGGGAAGATTTGGCTAAGACACCGATTCTCGCGCCCATCGACATGAAAAACATCATGAAAATGCATGCGACTACGACCACCCAGATCATGCTGTACTCTTGAGTGGAGCCAATCTTGTTGCTGGTCAGAATACTTCCAGGCCCAATGACAACACAGGCCGTAATAATCCCGGGACCAATCGCTTGGTACCATTTACGATTTCCGGAGTTGTCTACTGATTCGGCCGAGTTTTGCTCATTCATCCCTAAGGCTCCTGCATGCTGCTAAATGTAAGCTCTCATTGTAATCAATCAGCCGCACTGCCGTCGTTGAATAAGCGGGTCACCCGTCTAACCTCGTCAACACAATCATCGATGTGTCGCTGGTGAGTTCGGAAGGAAAGGACACAAATTCGAATCGTGAACTCGTCTCCAAGATACGTTGCAGACAATAAAAATCGCTTCGTGCGATTGAGTTCGGTTAAAAACCTCTGATTGAGAGCGTTCAGTTCTTCTCCGGGAGAGGAGTTGCGAGGTCGATAACGGAAGGCAAAGGCAGACAGGTTCGGTTCCGCGAGGATTTCGATCTGGTCGAGAGCCTGAATTTGTTCGAATGCGTATTGGCATAAATCAAGCTTCTCGTCGAGATAGGCGGCAAACGTCTGAGTGCCAAACAGCTTAAAGGGAAGCCAGACGCGTAGTCCTCGAAAGTCCCGAGATAGTTCCGGAGAGATCCCGCAGAAGTCGATACGGTCTAACTCTTCTTGAAAGGGCGGCAGGTATTTAGCTGCGACTTTATGGGCCTGCTCCAAATGGCAAGCATTTTTAACCAAGAGGCAGCCTGTTCCATAAGGTAGAAAGAGTCCTTTGTGTGGATCCAGGGTAATCGAATCGGATAATTCAATCCCAGTCAAGCGAGCTTGCCCTCGTTGTGTGAGCATGAAAAATCCACCGTAGGCCGCGTCTGTGTGCAGCCAGAGCTTGTGCTGTTCACAGACTCGTGCGATGGCCGGAAGATCATCTACAGCACCTGTATTGGTCGTGCCGGCATTGCCTACGACCAAAAAGGGACGGTGTCCCTGTTCAAGGTCGCTTTGAATCTGAGCCTCAAGTGCTGGAACATCAAGCATAAGATTCGTGGTGGGGACGAGGCGGACATTGGACTCCGGGAAACCTGCCAAGACGGCCGCCTTCATGACACTGTGATGAGACTGTTCAGTGGTGTAAATAATTCCGTCTAAAAACTGGTCTCCGAGTTGAACGCGGCGTGCTGTTACAATCGCCGACCAGTTGGCCATGGAACCACCTGTCGTTAGGTATCCCCCGGCCGTGTTAGGAAATCCAACAATCCCAGAAAACCAGTCGATAACGTCGGCCTCGATGTTGGCGAATCCAGGAGCGACTTGCCATAGTGTGACGAATTTGTTGAGTATTCCGCTGATTAAATCCGCCACAGCCGCATGCGGTAATCCTCCGCCGGGAACGTAAGCCAAATAGCCTCCACACGATGGGTTGTAGCTGGGATTTACACGATTAGAAAACAGATCTTCGATAATGGCGTCAAACTGTCCGGGCTCTATTGGGACCGTTTCTCTAGCGGATACATTTGACGCATCGGCATTGGCGAGATTCCATGCGGGTTGCGAGTCAAGCGTTTGCAAATGTTGAGTGAGATAGTCCAGAACATGGTTGACGTCGTGACGTAATTGCTCGGCAGATACTTCGAGCGGCGAGTGGTCGTCGGAGATTTGCATGTTCTGTGCCGTAAGGGAACTTAAAGTATTTGTTTTATATGGTAAAACAGGTGACAAGAAGAGGGTGTGATGCTGAATACTGGAATTGTTAGTAATTGCTGGAATTTCTACCTGCAAAATGGTGTGAAGCTGCGTGAGCTAGTTGCCCATGCCGCGGATTTGCAAATGCGGGATATCGAATTTCGTCAGGGATCGTTAGGTGATTTAGAGCCTTCCCACACCGCAGCGCATCTGGATGCGTTTCAGGCAATTGCTCAGGCACACTATCATTGCCGGTTTGATTACGCGATGAGCTTCCCGTTTTTTGGCGGAGCGTTCGACAGCAGTGCGTGTGACATTCAACTGGGAAGAGAGGTCGCCTCTGCTCTGGGCAACGGGGATGCCCATTTGCGGCTCGTCGACATAACCAGCGACTCGGATCAGGCGGAAGTCAATTTAGAGCAAGCCATTGGTTGCTTAGCCGTATTGGCAGACGAATTACATAACGATGGTGTGCGACTGTCGATAGAACATTCGTTTCAGCAGTGGGATGTGTTCATTCAGGCATTTATGCAAGCCAGAGAACGTTCGAGGTCCGGTAACCTATGGCTTTGCTTTGACCCAGCGAATTTCTCGCTAGCTAACGAAGCAGAACGGATTGCGGAGATTGTCGCGTCGCTGGATAAGTCACTTGTGTCGATGCTGCACGTGAAACAGGCGAATGCAGGAGTGATTGAGACCGAATTGTGTGAAGGCGAAGTGGACTGGCCGGAAGTTGTAAGGCAATTCCATGAAGATGCCTATGCAGGTCCGATGATGTTCGAATTTATTTCATCGCCAGAAGTGGAACGTGTCACGATTGGATCGATGCAAAAGTGGCGTTATTGGATTGCGGAAGCAATGGAGAGTAATTAGATGATTGCGGGCATCATTGAGAACAACATTGCTGAAGTGAAAGGCCGGATTGCTGAGGCGGCTACGGTGGCTGGCAAGTCATCTCAAGAGATTACATTGGTGGCTGTTTGCAAATATTTCGATGCATCAGTTACCCAGGGCGTGGTAGACGCAGGATTGCTTGATTTAGGCGAGAACAGACCACAACAACTTTGGGAGAAAGCAGAGACGCTCGACGGGCAGGGGATTCGTTGGCATCAGATCGGCCACTTGCAACGGAATAAGGTGCGTCGGACATTGCCTTTAATCACACTGTTGCATGCCGCAGATAGCCTTAGGTTGTTGCGGGAAGTAAGTAAAGAAGCCGTTCGTATTGAGAAGGTGCAGGATGTCCTCGTTGAAGTCAATATTTCGGGCGATGAGAACAAGCACGGATTTACACCCGTAGAAATGGAAAGCGTACTCAACGAGTGTGAGCAAATGCCGGGCATTAAAGTCCGCGGGCTGATGGCAATGGCAGGCTTGGGGTCAGGACTAGATGGTGCACGACGCGAATTTGAGCAGATGCGTCTATTGCAAGAACGACTATTAACCGTCAAGCCTGATGGAATTGAACTCAGGGAACTTTCGATGGGAATGAGTCGCGATTATGATATAGCCATCGAACAGGGCGCGACCATGGTGCGGGTTGGTAGCAGCTTGTTTACTGGGATTGAGCGATAGTCATTGCTCAAAGATGAAGCTCCTGAAAATTGACCAACCTCACCTACACTTCACCAAATAGACATGACCAAAAAGAAAAATGATTCAATGACCAATTTGGGCATGCTAGCATTACGCCAAAAGTTTCCCAAGGCTCTTACTTGGGGGCTGCCCGATTTTATTACCAAGTCTGATTTAACTGGTACGGGACACACAGGCTTGTTGGAGATGATGCAACGAGGCGACACCTCCTCGCAAACTCTATTTGTCGTGTTGACGACAGTTTATGATCTGCCGAATTTCAAAGAGCAAGCACGGAGCGAATGGATTGATGAGCTCAGCGACTACCTAGAGTTGTGCTTAAAGGAATTCAAACTATCAACGAATCCGTGGGGGCTGCTCGTTGCAGGTGTTGAGATCCCATCCGTACTGTCGCAAGTCAGTCCAGAAAATAACAAACTTAAAAAGATCATTAAGCGTGCCGCGTCGCTTCTTTCCGATTCTGCTGATGAGTTGTTTGATGAGAACGGATTGATCACCGCTCGTCATTTGCCTCGTTTTGCAGCGATTATGGCTGTTTGGGCTCGGTGCTTTCATGGAGTCCGGAAAAAGTCGCTCAACCTGAAGCTAAAAAAGACGTTTGTTAATCGCTTCGAATGGGCCGTGCGTCAACTTCTTAGTCTGAGTGACGGGAATCGTCATATTACGACACTTTCAGAAGAGGGAAAGCTAAAACTCTCTAGGGAGTTTGTCCAGTTGTTACTGTTTCTTGGAGGAGATAGTTCCGATAGCCGACTGGCAGCACAATTGGGGTATCCGCAGAAAGAATTTCAGAAACGGGTTGCCGATCACTATCTTCCTGAAAGTAGTTTGCATTCGGAAGAATCTCAGATCGCGGTGATGCGGACCGGATGGGGCGTAAAACGCCGAGAGTTCTACTTGCGTTACTCCGGCCATGAAATCTGGGCTGAACTCCGCTCGGGCGGTAAAACTCTCTTTTCTTGCGAACTTAACTCTCAGGTTACCGTCGCCGGTGAGGCGTTGTCTGTTGTAGGTACATGGGAAGAGGTCTGTTACGAGAGTGATGATGACGTAGACTATCTAGAGCTCGAGGCGATCCTGAGCGATGGCTGGCGAATTCAGAAGCATTTCTTGCTCGCCAAAGATGATAATTTGCTGCTAATCGGTGATGTCGTTCTTCCTGGTAAGTCAAACGCCGAGGATGCCGAGAGAGGTGACATCTGCCTTGAGCAAAGATATACATTGGCCGAAGGCATCAAATGTTTTGGAGCGGACGAGCACAACGAGGGGTATGTTTGGGGAGAAAAACCGGAGGCGGTCGTTTTCCCACTGGCGTTGCCGGAATGGCGAGCAGGAAACCGCGAGGGAGAGCTCTCAGGCGAGCAACAGATTCTTAGCTACCGTGTGTCTAGAGGGCAGCATCGTGCCGCCTACGCACCGCTACTATTTGCCTTGAATGGTAAGGCTGGTACGAAAAAATATACTTGGCGTCGACTGTCTGTTGCCGAAGAATTAGATAGACAGCCCGACGATATTGCGGCGGGATTCCGAATTCAAATTGGTAAGCGGCAATGGTTGCTTTATCGATCTTTGACGGAATTCGGTAATCGCACTTTACTAGGGCAGAACTATTCGTCGGAATTTGCTTTTGGTGAGTTCCAGGAGGATGGTACAGTCTATGAATACGTTGAGATTGAATAACCTGCCTTCATCCTTCCGGAATTAACAATGAAACGATTGCTGTGGATCACTTGCCTCTTTACAGTTGCCCTCTGTCAGAGTGAGTCGTCGGGGCAGGCTCCTGATTCTCCTAAGGCAGAAGCTAACCCAGCGCTTCAGTTTAAGCCATTGAAGAAAGGGAATTCCGTTCTGTCGCTACTTCCGGAAGGAGGCCTGTGGGTCGATTTGAGCCGGAAGTGGGTCATCGCTGATGGTGAAATCTGCCTGCGAGAAGGGCCCTTGGAAATGTTTGCCTGCCCTCAGGGAACGAAGGAGCATGAATCCGTGGTGTCCGTAAAGTCGCCGGCTAGATTTGTTCACGCCGCTCTTCTGGCGATCGGGGCAAAGACAGGCTCACCTGTAAAGTTTGATCCGGAGTATATTTCTGCAAGTGGCTCTGTCATTGATGTGATTTGTGTGTGGAAGGACGAGAAAGGCAAGATTCAGACGATTGCCGCGCAACAATGGATCTCCAAAGGCCGCAGTAAAAAAACATTAGGACACGCTTGGGTGTTTGCTGGCAGTGGATTTTGGAAAGAAG
>CALKCC010000094.1 GCA_938082855.1 uncultured Pirellulaceae bacterium
GCTTTGGAATGGTCCACGACGGTAAATGACACCGTGGCTGATATGGTACATGGGGTGTCACCTTTTCCATTGGTTCGGGAATCTCTGAACAAACTTGCCGAAAAGTGCGACATGCTAGTCGTTTCAGCCACTCCGAATGAAGCCCTCAAAGCCGAATGGGGTGAGCACGGAATTGATGAACACATCACGGAAATCTGTGGTCAGGAGTCCGGGAACAAAAAAGAAACACTTTCGAATGCCACTAAATATGGCGAGAACAAAGTCTTGATGATCGGGGATGCTCCCGGAGACTTTAAGGCGGCGGTTGCGAATAATTGCTTGTTCTATCCGATTAACCCCGGTGCCGAAGAAGCAAGTTGGGAACGATTCTATAACGAATCGATCGACAAATTCCTAAACGGTGAATTTGCCGGTGATTATCAGCAGGCACTCCTGGACGAATTTGATTCTTTCCTGCCGGTTAATCCACCCTGGCCCGTCAATGCTTAACGACGGATTTCGAAAATAACACCAACCCATTTTTGTTGAATACGGAAAGCTGGAATAATATGTCCGAAGAACTCGCAGATTTTGGCCTGATTGGCTTGGCTGTCATGGGGGAAAACCTGGCCCTCAACGTGGAGAGCCGTGGTTATAAAATGGCTGTCTATAATCGCTCGACAGATAAAGTCGACAATCTGATTAACGGTCGTGCCGCAGATAAGAATTTTGTTGGCTGCCATACGCTCGAAGACCTGGTCGCCAATCTTGCCCGGCCACGTAAAGTGATGATGCTGGTGAAAGCTGGCCCTGCAGTGGATACGATTATCGACAATCTGATTCCATTACTCGATGAAGGCGACATCATTATTGATGGTGGAAACACGCATTTTAGTGATACCGAACGACGAACAAAGTACGTCGAGGAAAAGGGGCTTCAGTTTATCGGCACGGGAGTTTCCGGTGGTGAAGAAGGAGCCCTGAAAGGCCCCAGCATGATGCCTGGTGGTAGTGAATCAGCCTGGCCTGCCGTAGAGCCTATTTTCAAAGCCATTGCGGCTAAGGTTGGTCCGGAAGGCGATATTCCTTGCTGCGAATGGGTTGGCCCTCGCGGGGCCGGTCACTATGTCAAAATGGTGCACAACGGAATTGAATACGGTGATATGCAGCTGATTTGCGAAGCATATCATATGTTGAGTGAAGCCGGTGGGCTTTCCAACGAGGAGCTGTATGACGTCTTTGATGAATGGAATCGAGGAGACCTTCAGAGTTATCTGATTGAGATTTCTCGTGATATCTTCAGTGTGGCCGATGATCAGGGAGAAGGTTTCCTGGTTGATAAAGTTCTGGATAAGGCTGGAGCTAAAGGTACAGGTAAGTGGATGAGTCAACTTGCTTTGGACCTTGGTGTTCCAAGTACGCTAGTCACGACAGCCGTTTACGCTCGTAGTCTCTCCGCTCAGAAAGAAGCTCGGGTTCGTGCTGAATCAGTGTTGAATGGACCGCAAGCAGACGCTTCCCTAAGTGACGAAGATAAAAAGAACCTAATCGATGATGTTCGTCAGGCTTTATACGCCTCCAAGATCGTGAGCTATGCTCAGGGATTTGTACAACTACAGTACGCTGCCAAAGAACATGACTGGCCATTGAATTATGGTGATTGTGCTTTGCTGTGGCGTGGCGGGTGTATTATTCGCGCTCAGTTCCTTGATCGCATCAAGGAAGCGTTTGACGAAGACCCTAACCTCGAAAACTTGTTGCTACACCCTTACTTCACAGATGCCGTCCATAATGCTCAGGCTGCCTGGCGGCGAGTGGTCGTTAAGGCAACGGAACTTGGGATTCCAGTTCCTGCGTTTAGCACGGCGTTGGCCTACTATGATAGCTATCGTCGCGGTAGATTGCCTGCGAATTTACTTCAGGCTCAACGCGATTACTTTGGTGCTCATACTTTTGAACGTACAGACGGTGAAGGTGTGTTCCATGCAGAGTGGTTGAAGCGACGCAAAGAACCACAAGACTAGGTGGTTTTGCTGCGATTGCTTGCGGTAGAGACTACATACGGACAGGAGTGTTTCCGTTCCTGTCCGTTTTTTACAAATCCAACTCTTTAGAAAGTACTTGAAATGTCCGCCTCAGATTACGTAAGTCACTTATTTAGTTATGAAGGTCAGGTAGTCGTCGTGATCGGCGGAACCGGAGTACTGGGAGGAGCGATTTGCGATGGCTTTGGTAAAGCTGGCGGGCATGTTGTTGTGTCCGGACGTAGCGAGGAGCGTGGGCTTGCCCGAGTCGAGGCGATTCGCCAGGCGGGGGGATCGGCCGAGTTCATCGCTGTGGATGTATTTGAAAGAGAGTCGCTACAGTCATTGCGAGATCAGGTTTTAGCTAGTCATGGCCAAGTCGACGTGTTGGTGAATTGCGCCGGTATGAATGCTGCCGTACCGTATGAAGAGATTACCGATGAAGATTGGGATTGGATCATGGCAGGTAATTTGCGTTCCACTCAAGTTGGTTGCCAGTTGTTTGCGGCTCACATGAAGACACAGGAAAACGGTGGTTCGATTTTGAATATCGGTAGCGTGACTTCTCATTTGCCACTTTCCAAAGTCTTTGCCTATTCGGCGTCCAAAGCGGCCGTAGTGAATTTGACGAAAAATGTGGCTCGTGAATATGCAACTCAAGGCGTGCGAGTCAATGCGATTTGTCCTGGATTCTTTCCCGCGGAACAAAATCGAAAAATCTTGGCACCAGAGCGAGTGGAGAAGATCATCGGGCAGACACCGATGGATCGATTTGGCGAGCCCGAGGAATTGATCGGTGCATGCTTGTTACTTTGCTCGCGAAACGCAGGTAGCTTTATTACCGGAGCGGACTATTACGTTGACGGCGGCTTTACAGCTAATCGTTTTTAATCAACGACGACCTGCAATAGGACTCTGGTCAGCGAGTCCGTTTTAGCGATCTTCTCGGGCGACAATCTCTTTGAGGTACTGTCCGTACTGGTTAGGGATTTGCTGTGCCAGCCTGGCTAACTGCTCACGGTCGATATAGCCCATGAGGTAAGCGATCTCTTCGATACAGGCGATTTTTAATCCCTGCCGTTGCTCAATGGTTTGCACAAAGTCTCCGGCTTGAATCAGCGTTTCATGCGTTCCTGTGTCCAGCCAGGCAAATCCTCGAGTGAATAACTCAACTCGCAATTCCCCTCGAGACAGATATTCTTTATTCACATCAGTGATTTCATATTCACCGCGTGCCGAAGGTTGAAGATTCGAGGCGATGTCCACGACTTGATTGTCATAGAAGTAGAGGCCGGGCACGGCGTAGTTTGAGGGAGGGTCGGTTGGTTTTTCGACTAGTTCCGTCGGCTCACCCTGATCGTTGAATGCGACCACGCCGTACCGTTCGGGATCTTTGACCGGGTAACCAAAAACGGTCGCTCCGGTTGATTGAGAAGCGGCACGTCGAAGCATCGAGCGGAAGCCCTGCCCGTAAAAGATATTGTCTCCCAAAACGAGTGCTACGGGATCGTTCCCAATAAACTCACGACCAACAATAAACGATTGGGCGAGTCCTTCGGGCTTCTCCTGAACTGCGTATTGGATGCTGATGCCAAGTTGCTCCCCGGATCCAAGCAGTGATTGGAAATGGCCAATGTCTTGAGGTGAGCTAATGATG
>CALKCC010000095.1 GCA_938082855.1 uncultured Pirellulaceae bacterium
CATACAGGTTCCCAGTACCGAGCCAGGGATGTACGAAGTGGTAGCCTTTGTCGAAAAGGGGACTCATCAAATCGCCTGGAATATTCAGCAGGGTGATTTTGTAACGAGTATTCCTAATCGCGAAACGGACCTCGACTCCAAGCAGCCACAATCGACTGACGAGTCAGTCGCGCCGGCAAAGCAAGAGCCCGCTGTGGCTAAACACAAACATGCCGATCAGCCAGTGCCTCCGATGAATCAATGGAGTGCGGTAGTAACCAAACGAGCGATGGCCAATCATCCGCGTTTGAATAAAACGGAGGGAGAGAATCCTCAGGTCACGAAGTTGCGTGAAGCAATGAATGGTCAGTTTTATTCTGTTCAGCGTCCGATCGAATGGCTACGTCTCCACGGTCCGAAAGGAAATCTATCGGAGCTTCAGCGGTTTAAGGGTTATGTGGCAGAACGGACTGTCATGCTAGATTCTGCCAAAGCGGCTCTGGCCGGAGCTCTGGATATTGCTGTGGATGAATTGGAATACCAGATCAAAGAGCAAAATGAGGAAGCGCTGTCGGATAACAAAATCGTACTGGCTGCGGTAGCAAACGTTAAGGCTCCTAAGCCTCAAACTCAAAAGCCGGGCAGTGTGGCGATGGACTTTATTGATATCGAAGGTCCGATTGGACTGAGCGATTTGAATCAGCAGCGAGTCTTTATTGCCGAGCCGGTGGACGGGAAGACAGCCGCGGAGGCCGCATCCGAAGTACTTTCGTTGTTTGCGTCCCGAGCATTTCGACGCCCCGTCACGGAGGATGAATTGTCTGCGTATCGGGCGCTGTTTGAACGCGGTTATACCGATGTCCAATCTTTTAAGCAGGCATTACGGTTACCGCTGACGGCAATCTTAGTGTCTCCGAATTTCTTATTCAAAGTGGAAGGCAATGGCGATGAGCAAGGCGAGTTTGAACTGAGTCAATTTGAGTTGGCGACGCGACTGTCCTATTTCCTGTGGATGACGATGCCGGATAACGAGTTATTCACATTGGCCACTAAAGGTGAGTTGACCAAGCCGGATGTGTTGCGATCTCAGGTACGTCGAATGCTGGACGATCCAAAGTCGGCTGCATTCGCACAGAGTTTCATTGGGCAATGGTTAGAGATTAGTGCCATTGGTAAGACGATCGGCCCGGATCCGAAGAAGTATCCGGAGTTTGATCTCGCCGTTCAACAGGCCGCTCTTAGTGAACCAGTCTTATATTTTGACCATTTGGTACGAGAGAACCAAAGCTTGCTGAAGCTGATTGATTCTAAGGAGACGTTCCTTAATAAGTCATTGGCTGAGTTGTATGGGCTATCAGGAATTGAGCATCACGAAATGCAGCTCGTGACTCTAACAGAAAGCCCTCGCGGCGGTTTGTTGGGTATGAGTAGTGTGTTGACGGCGACTTCTTTACCGTTGCGGACGAGTCCGGTGATTCGAGGCAAGTGGGTTTTAGAGACATTGTTGGGAGACGAATTGCCCCCGCCACCGCCGGATGCCGGGACGTTGCCAGACAACGCGGGCGATGTGAAAGGGAAGACTCTGCGGGAACAATTCGAGCAACATCGTAACGACGCTGCCTGCCGATCGTGTCATCAACAGATTGATCCGATCGGGTTTGGGTTGGAAAACTTCGATGCCATCGGACGATTTCGCCAGATGCAGGGTGGTAAACCGATTGATAACTCAGGTGAGCTACCAGATGGCAGGAAGTTTTCCGGTGCCAGTGAGCTCAAGCAAATCCTGTTGGGAGAACAAGATAGATTTGCTCGAAATCTCAGTGAACGAATGTTGAGTTTTGCCTTAGGACGCCAGCTTCAATATTTTGATGAAGGCCCGCTTCGGCATTTATCCAATACGTTGACTCAAAATGACTTTGCGCCCCAAATCTGGCTCGAAGAACTAGTGCTAAGCTATCCATTTAGGAATCAAAACAACCAGGCTTCCACCGAGGGAGACGCTCAGCCAGAACCAGCAGCTACACCAGATAACGCGACGGAATAAAGCACGCTGGTTAGCCAGCGACTTCATTGTCATTGGCATTTCGAGCATTCAGAAGCTTTGCCAATTCAGCAAAGAATTCTTCTACATCGAGTCGGCCAATTTCCAGCGGCTCGGTGTTGGTGAATATTGAGTCGAGATCAGATTCCAGCCATCGTTGTGCCATTGCTAGGTCTCCTATGCAGGTCGGTTTTGTTTGACTGATAGAAGTATCGCTATGGGGTGTGACACGTTAGGTCACACCACGTGGGGAAATTTTAAAAAACTTGAAATCTTCTGTTTCGCAGATAGTAACTAGCTTCAGAGTTACTTAGCGGCCTTGATTTCCAGGTTAAGCACTTTTCCATGTTCGTCACGATGGATAAAGGCCAGACGAGCCGGACCCGTGATTCCCGGGACACTCACCACCTGTAAAAATCCACCAGACGGTGGGTTCTGAAGATAATGCTGCTTAATATGCCCTTCCGGATCGGTACTTAATTCTTCGCCAGACTTTCGTCCTGGTCGACTGTTCGCATCGATTAAGGCTCCGGAAGAAAATTCTTCAACGCCGGTCGGATCCTCAGCATGATATTGCCAGTGCCGATCACCACAAATCAGATAGAAGTTCTCCTCAAGCAGCCCTTCGTTTTGTAGGAAGTCTAAAAAGACTTTTCGTTCATGTCGAAAGCCATTGAAGTTGGTGTGATTATCGAACTTTCGCTTATCGTCCGGGCCAACCATGGGAGTGGGAGACACCATGACTTTGAATGTGGCATCACTTTCCTTGAGTGTCTTCATTAACCACTCGCGTTGCTCCAAGCCCCAAATCGTCTTTTCCGGGCCGTCTTCCATCGCATTGTCAGTTCGGTGAATACGCCCCTCCACAAACCACAGTTGCAAATCCTTGGAAACTCGAACGGTTCGGTAAGTCTTTGTTTCCTGATCCCCCATCGCAGCATAGGGAAGCTGTTCATACATCATGCGTATTGCCATTTCGACACTCGGCATGTGATCACCAGAATTATCGCCATCATCGATACGGTAGTCGTGGTCATCCACTTCCCAATAGGTAGGCACGTGTGCAAAAAGATCACGGTAACGAGGTTGCACCCATTGCTCATGCCACTTCTGACGCATCTCTTCAATCGTCTCAGCCCGCGGATCCTTGGGCGTGTCATAGTAAACGTTGTCTCCGGTGCCCACGAAAAAATTGGGTCGCAATTTGCTGATGCTTTCCAAGGCAGGGTAGCCCAGGTGTTTATCCCGCCCTTGATAAGGCTCCGGAAGTTCAGTGTTATTGTGTTCCAAGTGTATTTTTCGATCGATGCGGTTATCACCGTGGAATTTCGCATAGTTCATTCCAGTGACGACGACAAAGGAGACCGGGAAATCCTGGTTTGCGCCGGGGTGTGTAATGAACCGTCCCGTAGGGCCAGGTTTGAGAGAGTCTTTATCTTTCCCGATTTGAGTCTCAATGACGTAAGGAGTATACGGCTGGAGATCAGTGAAAATCGTGCGAGCGATAAAATCGTACTGGGCTTCGGCTTTCACCAACTGAATGATCTCGGGAGTTGGCTGATTACGCTGAATCCGATTGGCTCGCAATCGACGGCCTCCGGAAAGGTCTTCGTAAATCGAAAACTGCACAACACCAGGATGCCCGGCGACATCACCATCCACCAATTCGTCTGTTTGAGTGAGCCGAACCTGCACATGGATACTGGTGTCGGTTAATTCACCCATCATAATCCCCTGGCCAGCTAGAGGGGCCAATTTGGAAGGCTTAGCGGCTTGGGCTGAGCAAGCCAGCACTGCCATCAGGCAGAAAGCAAATACGAATTGTTTGGGCATTGTTGATACTCCAGCGGTTGGGGACTCAAGAACAGTCCTTACAATATAAAGCAGTCAGCAGAACATTAAACCATCTACCGGCAAAACAAATCCGACAACTTCGATGACACCTCCGGCTTCTCAATCCAAATCACGCAAACGTGCTCCGCGGAATCGCACACTGACTTTGTCACGTGCAGATCGCACCCGACTATTGCCGAAGTTGCAAACGGAATTGCCCAAACGAAAACGAAAGAAGCCAGTCACTGGAGTGGCTTTGGGAGATTACAAAGACTGGGTTGCCTTTCTACCCCCAGCCTCTGTCGATTTGCTAATCCTGGACCCTCCCTACAATTTGACGAAGTCGTTTGGGACCTTGCGATTTAAGGCGCGGGCAGAACAGGAATACACCGATTGGCTGGACAATGTTATTCAAACCAACCTGCCGGTACTCAAACCAACTGCCTCGATCTATCTCTGTGGAGACTGGAAAACATCCCTGTCGATCGTGGAAGTCGCTCAAAAGTACTTTCACATTCGGAATCGTATTACCTGGGAGCGAGAGAAAGGGCGTGGGGCAAAATCCAATTGGAAAAATGCTCATGAAGATATTTGGTTTTGTACGATGGGCAAGCAATATACATTTCATGTCGATCAGGTGAAACATCGCCGTCCGGTGATTGCCCCGTATCGTCATGAAGATGGCTCTCCTAAAGACTGGGATGAAAATCAAAATGGGAATTTCAGGGACACGCACCCAGCCAATTTTTGGAACGACCTATCCATTCCTTTTTGGTCCATGCCGGAGAACACTGACCATCCAACCCAAAAACCAGAGAAGCTACTCGCCAAGTTGATCCTAGCCAGTTCCAATGAAGGCGATTTGGTTTTGGATCCATTCGGAGGCAGTGGTACCACAGCAGTTGTGGCTCAAAAGTTAAATCGAAAGTATCTTTCGATCGACTTGAATAAGCAGTATTGCCTGTGGACACTCAAGCGTCTGGAGCAGGCCAAAGTTGATCCATCGATACAGGGCTACGCCGATGGTGTGTTCTGGCAACGAAACTCAGGAAAGTAATTGGGAAAGTAACCGGGAAAGAAAGAGAAACGACAGTCTATGCAAACACCAGAATTAAAGACCGGACGCTATCGTCACTACAAAAACAAAGACTACACAGTGTTGGGAATTGCGTTTCACAGTGAAACCGAAGAGGCGATGGTGTTATACCAACAGGAATACGGCGCACGTAATCTATGGGTCAGGCCCTATGAGATGTTTCTTGAGACGGTGGAGTTGGATGGTCAGACCGTCCAACGCTTTGAATATCTGGGGCCTCATGTGAAGCAGCAGGATTAGGCACTATGTCACAGTTTGCAAATGAATACGATCTGGTCGACGGCGTGGCCATGCATTTGGAAAACCCTGATTACTTTCATATTCCTCATCGATTGATGAAAAAGTA
>CALKCC010000096.1 GCA_938082855.1 uncultured Pirellulaceae bacterium
TCGAAGAACTCGAGCTTAGTACGAAGATTGCAGACCGCTGTAAAAACTTCTTCGCCATGGGGTTTGTGTACTGGTTGTATAACCGAGACCTGCAGCCAACGCTCGATTTCATTAATGCCAAGTTCGGTGGGAAACCTGAGATCGCCGCAGCCAATGAAAAGGCACTCAAGGCGGGGTACAACTACGGCGAAACAACCGAAGCTGCAATCAGTACTTACCAGGTCGAAAAAGCCAAGCTTGAACCTGGCACTTACAAGAACATCATGGGAAATCAGGCGTTAGCCTGGGGCTGTATCGCAGCAGCTAAACTAAGTAACAAGGACCTGTTCCTTGGATCCTATCCCATTACACCTGCCTCCGACATTCTGCACGAACTCAGTAAGCACAAGAAGTTCGGAGTAAGAACTTTCCAAGCGGAAGATGAAATCGCGGCAGTATGTGCCACGATTGGAGCTGCTTTCGGTGGGCACATGTCGATTACCACCTCCAGTGGTCCTGGAATCGCCCTGAAGGGTGAAGCCATGGGGCTTGGCATGATCCTCGAGCTCCCAATGCTGATCATCAATATCCAGCGTGGTGGCCCAAGTACAGGACTTCCTACCAAAACAGAACAATCCGACCTGCTTCAAGTGATGTACGGACGAAATGGTGAATCACCGTTGCCTGTCATCGCTGCTCGAAGTCCGGCTGACTGTTTTGAAACGGCGATTGAAGCATGGCGAGTGGCTGCTAAGTTTATGTGCCCGGTCATGGTGCTATCTGACGGTTACATTGCCAATGGGGCAGAACCTTGGAAAATCCCTGACTTCAATGCTCTCGAAAAGATCGAAATCGTTCACCCAGGTGAACGCAGCGAAGAAGACCCACCATTCCTGCCTTACAAGCGTGATGAATTTCTCTCACGTCCATGGGCCTTACCTGGAACCAAAGGACTGGAACACCGTATTGGTGGTCTGGAAAAGGAACACGAAACTGGGAACGTCAGTTACGATCCGGAAAACCACGAATTCATGTGTAAGATTCGTCAGGAAAAGATCGACAAGATTGCCGATTTCATTCCTGAATTAGAATTGGACGGTGAAGAGTCCGGTGACCTGTTGGTACTCAGTTGGGGTGGTACATACGGTGCCTGCACAACTGCGGTAACTCAGTGCCAAGCTGAAGGACTCAGTGTTTCCCATGGTCACCTGCGGTTTATCAATCCATTCCCACGCAATCTGGAAGCCCTCTTAGGTAACTTCAAGAAAGTCGTGATTCCGGAATTAAATCTGGGGCAGCTGCAGAAGATCATTTCTTCTACCTATGGAGTCCAGACCGAAGGAATTCATAAATTAAAGGGACGACCATTTACCGTCTCGGAACTCAAAGAACAATTCAAAGAACTGATTGGCTAACTAGTAGCGATCACGTTTTCAAAATAACTCAGGTACATCTCAATGAGCACAGAATTACCAGTACTTAAAGCCGCTGATTTTGGCAGTGACCAGGACGTCCGTTGGTGTCCGGGATGTGGAGACTACTCCATTTTGGCCCAGATGAAAAAGGCATTGGCGGCACTAGGAACGCCTCGGGAAAAAATCGCATTCATCTCCGGTATTGGATGCTCCAGCCGCTTTCCCTATTACATGTCAACTTATGGAATGCACTCGATTCATGGCCGGGCTCCAGCCTTTGCCACTGGATTGAAATCGGCACGCCCAGACTTGCAGGTTTGGGTGATCACTGGCGATGGCGACGCACTTAGCATCGGTGGAAACCACTTGATGCATGCCATTCGCCGAAACGTGAACATCAACATCGTGCTGTTTAACAACCGAATTTACGGTCTGACCAAAGGGCAATACTCACCAACCTCCGAAATCGGAAAGATTACTAAAAGTACGCCGATGGGTTCGGTCGACAACCCACTTACACCTCTGTCAGTCGCCGTGGGATGTGGTGCCACATTTATTGCTCGTAGTATCGACACCAATGTCAAACATCTGGCAGCCACTCTACAGCAAGCTGCAGAACACAATGGTGCCTCCTTTGTGGAAGTGTATCAGAACTGTAATATCTTCAACGATGGTGCTTGGAAGTATGCCACTGACCGAGCTACCAAACAGGACAACGTACTCGAGCTAGAGCACGGGAAACCTTTGATCTTTGGTGCCGAAAGTAATAAAGGCATTCGACTAAATGGTCTCAATCCTGAGGTCGTCGAATTGGGCAATGGTATTGCCGAAGACGATCTCCTGTTCCATGATGCTAAATCTCCGGAACCAACGTTGGCCTATTTGTTATCACGAATGCACCAACCGGAATTTCCAGAAGCAATCGGAGTCTTCCGTCAAATCGACGCTCCTGTCTATGACGACCAGCTCAATGCTCAGGTTGCCGCAGCTCAGGAATCTGCTCCGGATGCTCAACTCAATGACCTGTTCAATTCAGGAAACACCTGGGAAGTTGAATAGTAAGAGTAGTCAAACAAAAAAGCCCGTGAGTTTGCTCACGGGCTTTTTTTATGACTGTTAGAAGTCCTGGTTTACATAAATTCCTGACTCAGTGGTTTGATCGTCACTTCCGGCACATGAGCACGGGGGGGCAATGTGGCGATCGAAAGTGCCAGATGTCCCAGATCTTCGGGTTGCAGCATACGTGAACGATGCTCGTCAGTTACGGGATTCGGACGTTTTTCCAGGATCGGTGTTTCCACTTCGCCGGGATAAATATTCGTAACGCGGACGCCGTCGACATTAGCTTCATTGGAACTGGCAATTCCCAGAGCGGCCATGGCGAACTTGGAGGCCGAGTAGGCAACTCCTCCCAATGCGGTCGATCGAATTCCGGAGATCGAGGAAATGTTGATCACGATCCCATCACCCCGTTCTCGCATCTGCGGCAAGACGGCATACATCGTGTAATAGGCACCACTGGCATTAATAGCCATCACCTGATCCCATTGTTCAGGATTCATTTCCGCGATCGTTCGATTGGGAATATTGGTTCCTGCTGAATTCACCAGGATATCAACCTGACCAACGTTTTCGGACACCCAAGCGAAGAATTCCTGAACACTGTTAAGGCAGGACACGTCCATCGTGTGATACTGGATCGAGCCGGCTCCTGTCCATGCTTCAGCTGCAGCCTGAAGTGGCTCTTCACGTCGACCAGCAATCACTACTCGACAACCTTCTGCGGCAAATGCCTGAGCAATGCCTTGTCCAATCCCTGTACCACCACCGGTAATCACGGCGGTTTTTCCTTCCAGTCTCATATCTACTTGCCTCTGCTATCCAAAAATTGCGGCAAACGACTTCATTCGCCGGCCTAAATAATAATGCTAATATCCCCTGTTTAATCCCCACTCGACCCCTTTTCAAGTAAGGGCCTCAGGAAATGCTATAGATTATGCTGCTTCACTACTCAAAACGCTACAAGACTCGTCTAAAGTAATTATCCTTGTCGCTTTTCCAATAATTGCAGAACCGCAACGTATTAAAGATAATTGGAATAATTCCACCTATAATGAGGGGGAACACGTAATTAGAAATCCCTTCGATTTCATCTGACTCCGCTATGGCAAACAGTGATACTGCAATTGATCCGATCGACGGCACGATTTCTATCGTGACTCCGGAGAACATTACGTTTCGCTACAGTGTGGCTGGCCCCTTTCAGCGAGCCACCGCCTTTCTGCTGGATTTCCTCATCCGTATCGGAATCATTATCGTCCTGCTGATTGCCACAGTGATGTTGGAGTCAGTTGTCGGTGAAGTCAGTATTGGCTTCTTCTTGTTATCCAACTTCATTCTGAATTGGTTTTACGGAGCAGTGTTTGAAACCTACATGAATGGCCAAACGCCCGGAAAACGCATCATGGGTATCCGAGCCGTCACCGTGGATGGAAAACCTATTAATGCCATGCAGGCGGTCATGAGAAATCTGATTCGGACTGCCGACACCTATCCACTGGTTTCGCCAGCCATGTTCGGAATTGAATTCAGTGATTCACCGGTCTTTCAAGCTGCAATCATCCCCACCTTTGTTATGGGCTTGATCGTCATGAGTATGAATCGACGATACCAACGCATTGGCGACCTCGTTGCAGGCACGATGGTGATTATCGACCAACGCAAAGCCACTTATGGGCTGATCGACGTTCGTTCGCCGGCCATTCTCCAGTTGGCGGCGCTGGTACCTGCGACATTCCGAGCGGACCAGGGTATGTCACAGGCATTGGCTCACTTTGTCGACCAACGCCCGCGACTTTCCGACGCACGTCGACGAGAAATAGCCGCCCATCTTACCGAACCGCTTTCCAAAGAACTGGGGCTGTCTCCCCAATTGGATCCGGACTTACTATTACAGGCTCTCTACTATCGAGCCTTTGTATCGGATGCTCAGGAAGAACTGGCTCAATTGACTCCAACTGCCACCGTCCAATATCAGACTTCGCCACAGGCCCATGTAAGCGGATTTGGGCAACCACCTGTCCAATTACAGTCCTACCAACCTGCCCCTCAGGCAGTGGCCCCGTCCAGTCGTCCGCCAGGACGGCCTAGAAGTGGAGGGCCTCTGCAGTGAAAGTAGCCGACTTACTCATACAACGACAGCAGCAATGGCAGGAGTTAGAATTCCTCTGTGACACTGTCAGCAACCGTAGTGCCGGGTCTATCTCAGCAGAACAGCTTTCGACATTTGCTTCACTTTATCGCAGTGCTTGTGCAGATCTTGCCTTAGCGGATTCTTATAACTTGCCTCCGGAAACGGTCGAATATCTACATCGACTCGTTGGCCGTGCTCATAGTCGCCTTTACCGATCCCGACGATTTCAATTCACCGCCTGGTTCCATGTATTGGTGTTTGATGTCCCTCGACGAATCCTGCGAGATGGATGCGTTCAGTTCATGTTCATCTTCTTTTATGGAACCTTCCTGCTGTCAGCCTATCTGGCTTATGAGACAGAGATCTTCCCGAATTACCACGTGGATATCATCACACAAGAGCAGCTGTGGTCACTGGAAGAAATGTACTCAACCTCGGTTGCGGATGAAGAACGGGGAATGGGAGCAGGGGGGATGGCAGCCGGCTTCTATGCCAATCACAACACCGGAATCGGACTCAGTTGTTTTGTCACAGGGATCCTAATTATTCCCGGTCTCCTTGTCACACTCTTCAACTCCGCCTTCCTTGGTGCGATCTTTGGCTATATGGCCAGAGAAGATGTACCCATGACTGATAACTTTGTTGAATTTGTCACCGCTCATGGTCCGTTTGAACTGACGGCCATTGTATTAGCCGCGGCAGCGGGGCTGCGACTGGGAATCGCCTGGGTCAAAACAAACGGGCTCTCTCGAAGTGCTTCCTTGAGAAAGTCGGGGATGGAGTCGATGCCTATCATGGGCGTCTCGATCGTCTTCTTCTTTCTGGCCGCCCTCATCGAAGGATTCATATCTCCGTCCGGTCTGCATTACAATTTCAAACTAGCAATCTGTATCGCCTCGACAGCCTTCATTCTGGTTTATCTGGTTGGCTTGGGTCTCTTCAAAGGAGAACGCCATGCAATTTGATAAAACGCATATACAGATTCGAAATCGTACTGAAAGTGAGCTGCTGGATATATCACTGCATGTATTCCGTCGATTTCCTCTGCAAATACTTGGTTCCTTCTTAGTTATCGCGATCCCGTTGCTCGTTATTAACAACTTCCTGCTAGGGCACGTACTGAGCCTGGAGTACAACTTAACGTCGTATGGCTCGCAATCGATTGTAGAGCAGGAATACACAACGTCTGATCTAAGTTTTAAGACCTTCTTATATCTTCAGATTTTGCTGATCATTGCCGAAGCACCACTCGCCTCGACTCTTTCCACGCTGATGCTCAGTAAGCTGATATTCAACGAGAAACCAACCATTAAGGGATTAATCAAAGATGCACGAAAGTGTTTTTGGAATATCCTCTTCGCCTTCGGCATTCGCCGTGGCGTCCTGATCATGCTAGGCCTTTTGCTATTGCTGTTTAATGATGACAACGGTTCTCGCTCGGCAGCCATCACCTTCTATACCATCACCTTTATCGTGCTGTTATTCGTACGGGGGTGCCGCCCCTATATGCTTGAGATCATTCTTCTGGAACGTCCGGGACGGGACCCCAGCAAGGGGATGACTCTCTCACAACGCAGCAAAATGCTCCATACGGCGACCGGAGGCAATGTGGTTGGAAGAAGTATGTTTGGCATGCTCGTCGGCGCCATGTTTTCACTCAGTCTTTATGGTGCCATCGTATTCTTTTCCACCTCGCTCTTTACGGAGTCCGGGACGATCGAAAGTTCGGTATTCACCGCTCAATGGCTGTTTCCGATTTCCTGTTGGTTAGCGGTGTGTTACACCTCCGTCGTCCGTTTCCTCAATTACATCGACACGCGAATTCTGCTGGAAGGCTGGGAGGCTGAACTTAAAATTCGTACCGAGGCATATAAACTGGAAAAGCGTCAACAATTAGGAACTAGCTGGTAAAGGAAAGCTGATGAAACATATCAATTTAATCGCAGCTTGTACCTTACTGGCGCATCTGTTGCTGCCAGCCGTTCTCGTTGCTCAAAGCAGTAATGACCCGGTTGAATCGGGCCGTAAAGCATTGACTCGCGATAATCCCTTTCCCTGGTACGACCAACAGTCCGATGAATTGCGTCGTATTCCCCTTGATACTCAGTGGTTGGAACGTATGCAGGAACGTATGGAAACCATGGAAGGGCTTGAGGAGCGATTCAAAGAATGGATGGAAGATGTCGAAGAGGATTTTGATCCCAGTGATGTTCCGACGCCCGACATGAGTGATCTGGAAGATTCACTCGAAGACTTCGACTCCGAAGCATTTCAGAGACAATTTGAAGAGTATATGCGTCGGCTCAAAGAAAATAACTCTGAGCAGGAAGCGAATCCGAACGATCGTCTTAACCCTGGTGGACGCACGAACAATCCCGGCTCCGGAAATCCTTTTCAAGGCAACTCGGATTCTCGAAGCGGAGGTGGGGGATCAAGTAACTCACCTGGTAGGCCCAGTAACTATTCTCCTCCTG
>CALKCC010000097.1 GCA_938082855.1 uncultured Pirellulaceae bacterium
GTCAGCACATAGGCATTTCCCGAAAACTGGTAAGCAAGTAATGACTGAATTCCCAACGGATTTTCACGTGTGATTGCCTGAGCTTCCTGTTGATTCTTCCCATCCACTCGATGTAAACCCGGAAATTCATTCACGTCCAAACGAGATAGCCCCTGAGCTGCATCAATGACAACATTCAGCATGGGACTACGACGAATGAGTATCGTACCTTTCTGGGACACGGCATCCGGAACGGATACAACTGGAATGTTAAATTGATCCGACTTTCCTGTGGGCAATGCGCGATAGCGAACCAGGCTAACTCGAAGCTGAGCTGCATTCTGAGCTGCTTCAAGCATTTCGATACTAATGTCCTGATTTCCGGCCTCGTCATTCACTACTTCCCAGCTGCGGATATTCGCCCCCTTCACCGCTTCGACTTTCATTCCTGTCGGAACTCGCAAACGGAACAAATCTCTCGTGCTATTACGAAAGCTCAAATTGACAAACCAATCCGCATAAACTCCATCTTCTTGAACATCGACAATCAATTCGGACTGACTGGTCAGATCACGATCGGTCAGACTTTCCTGAATCACAGGCCGCCAACGAAAATCAAAAGAACCGTTGATTCCTAAAGAGGAAACGACTTCTTCATTGGCCTGACTCGTTCGATATTCACTGCGTCCGAGATGATTGTTCCATCGCAATTCTGTATTTGCTTCTAGCACCATAAGATTCATCATGCCGCTCACTCCGATCGGCAATTGACCACTAGCAATTCGCCATCCACCCTGACGGGCAATCGGCATACGCAACCCCAGACGCAATTGATGCTGCCCTTTACCAGAGATCAAGAGCTGATGAGAGGCCGCCGCCTGAACCGGTGCGGGCTGAGCGACCTGCTGTTGTTCAGCTTGTTGATTCGCTTGTGCTTGTGGGGCTACATTGGGGGCCAGCGGATCCTGCGGCCCTCCGACTTTCATCTGTGCCGGCTTTTCGTCCAACGTGGCGTATTCAATTACCAGATCACCCAACGGTAACCCGATAATCAATTCCTGATCTGTAAACACATCAATTCCTATCACTCCTTCAATCAGAAGACTATTGTCTTCGTAAAGTGAGGTGGAATACTCGACGCCGTTAAAGGCGTATTTCACAGGTAAATATTCGTGTTCCAGAGGCAAGCCGGGATAGGCTCGCTTAAATAATTCGGTATATCGCTTCAGCGGAATCAACAACTGTTGATCATCACTTCGATGTACAGGCAATGCCGAAGGGTCATATGGCACAACGACCGCATCCTTAGGGACATTGACAGGGATCACACCATCTATCTGCTGTGCCTGAACGTTGTTTTGCAATCCAGCCAACAGGGGTAGCAAAACCAAACCTGCTCGGATGCCTTTGCCTCCACTGAGTTTAATCAGTTTGCTAAATCCTGCCTCACAACACCATGACATCCCAGGTCGTAGCATATGGAATACAATGTACCCCACCATGAGGACGACAACCGACGCAAACATCATCTCGGCGACCCCACGATAAGCAACAAGTTGCGGCAAGGCAGAAACCACGACCGCTAACAATAGTACGAGGACAAGAAAACGCCGTTTGATTTTTGTGTCTTTTCGGATGATAAGAGCCCCCAGAGCTAAGATCACGAGTGCCACGACCCATCCCAAAACAATGCCGAAGCTTTTTCGAACCACTTGCCCTTCAACAGCGGCAACCCCACCAAGATTTCCGAATTCATAGAGCAAGTAATCCGAATTCAATTTATACGCGTCATTGGAATCAACCCGTGAAACCAAATTGATATCCAGGCTATTACGTCCTTCCAATGCCCAGCCCAATTCCGCCTGGCGTCCGATTAACCCTTGCTCTTCGCCAGCCGATTCACCATCCGCTCGAATCTCCTCCTGAGCCTTTTCCATATCATCCGCAAAAATCTCTCGTTGAGGTTGTTGCGGAGCATTTGCCGGTGAGTCGAAAACTTCATCTGACGGAGGCGCTTCTTTGGCTCGCTCGGCCAAATCCAGCTCCAATGTTTCATTATTTGCAAACGGACGTGGCGGAGCCGTCGGTTCGGGTACGGCTTCCGATTTCGGTTCGGCTGAGTTCATCGGTGGAGCCATGGCTCCGGTAGGTGCCTCGAATTCTGCCGATTCTTCCGCGCCTTCCATAGGCATCGCATAATCTGCATCGGCCATGCCGGAATAAGCCGACGCAATCTGACTATCGGACACGCTGGATTTCGGAGCTGATCTGCCACCTAACTGCAGACCACCTGTTGCCAAAAACAGGCCACCGCCAAGGTAGGCTGCCTGAGGCGTTACACGCACTGGAGTATTCGTCTGCTTCATGACATCTGCATTTTTCAAGCTTAGCCGATAGCTCGCCGGCACCATCATTTGCCACTTCACTCGGGCCGGTTGCACGAGCGGAGCAGCATTGGAATCCTGATTACGCCCATGCTCGAACAATTGCGGAGCATTCAGACTAAAGTCGCCTGTACTTCCCTGGGACTCTTCATAGATCAGACGTAGGTCCCGGAGGTTGCCAACATCTTCGCCGGCCGTGGACAAGTCCACCAAAAATCCATCACCTCGTGGTGTCTTCTGAGGTTTCACCGTAACTACATCATCTACCACGACACTCCACAGTCGAGCTTCGCCTGGCAAGACGACTCGGACGTAGTCTGCCTTAGTGAGCAGTGAATACCTGGCCACCGTTTGATAAACTCCGCGTGAAGCAACATAAGTCAGCAATTCAGCTCGATTCACCAATACGGCAGGGATAGCTCGAAGATCTGGGTATTCGATACCTACATTGATCGATGGCGACTCACCCGTATAACGGAAGGCAGCAACCCGATGCTTACCAACGACGTAACCATTCACTGCCAATTCACCGGCATCCACCGGCTTGAATCCAGGCTCGTCTACGGTCACTTCCAACTCTGGAGATGCTTCGATGGAGAATACGCCTGATTGATAACCTGCTCCGACTACTGCTGGGAATGCTGGAGTTAGTTGGGCTTCGTCATCTTCCACTTGATTGTTGTATTGAACACCGAGCGTAACATCACTAAACGCAGGCGTACTGAGTCGAATCGTCCATTTACGCAGAGGACCATCATCCTCTGAGCTATATTGCTTTACCTGAGTACCAGCTAAACCGTTGATCGTTATATTTTCCGGCGTGGAGTCCGCCGGCAACGCCAATACAACTTCTTCGATCTGTGATCGTTGTATGTTTATTGAAATCTCGTGATACGATTTGTGGACCCCTTGTTGAACATCAAAAAAGGAGGCCAGCCTCGAGGCGTAAAGAGCGGGAACGCGTCGGACCATGGCCGAAACGGCAAAGTCTGTCGAATCGTATTGATAGGCCAGTGCCACGGGACTGGATAACGATGCTCGTGTCCGATCAGAAGCCGATAAAGGAAAAGCTCCCTGTACCATATCAGCTCTAATTTCAAATACATCCTGATACTGTTCAATAGCCCGAATGCCAATCACGCCGGCGCTGCGGTAGGTATCCTCCACCACAAACGCTGGAGTCTCTAAGGTGTACTCTTCCCAGTTTTCCAGCCATCCATCCGGAACTCGGTCAGAAACCAACGTCACACGGTGTAACTGCCCGAACGCTCGGCGTCCTGGAAACTTCACGTGCAGTCGCCGTACACCCTGATCGTCAACCGTCTCATGGTAATTCAACGCATTTTGATTCTCATCGACGATCGCTGTTACGTTCCAACCTTCCGGAGCCTGCACATCAAATCCAAATAGGTCATCCAAAGCAGGATAAAGATAAAAATCCACTGCAGCCTGATGACGATCGCGAAGCAAAGTTAATACCGTATTGGTTTGCACATTCAATTGACTCTCGGGTTGCAGTACCTTCGCAGCTACCGAATAGTCTTCCTGAGGGACATAGTAGGTTGCGAGTATTTGCAGAGGGGGTGCACCTGGCTCAACCACAAAGATGGACTGAGGTAATGCGTTTTCAAGCACAGCATTATTTAACGGAATAGCTCCCGAAGCTTGCAGAGAGCCCACTGCCAAACGCCGTTCAGCAAGAAT
>CALKCC010000098.1 GCA_938082855.1 uncultured Pirellulaceae bacterium
CCGTTTGGGTCTCCGGTGGCAAGAGGGCGCCCAGTTTGCCTCCTGCGTCGACTCGAATCATTTCGAGTTCGTAGGCGAAGAGGCTGTCTGCGTCTGGAGAAATGATGGCAACTGGAATTTGGTTTTGAACGAGTGTGCGTAAAATGGTTTGGCTCAGATCGGTTTGCTGTGATCTTGCAAACAAAACCAGATCGATTTTCGGATTGGCGAGAATCGATTCCCATTGACTACAGTGGTCATCTTCGAATCGCTGGATGACGGTAACTCCGTCAGGTAGGAGTGAAGGCGTGTACGGAGAGTCTGCTTCCCCGATCCAGGCAACATCAAGATTAAGCGGTTGCATGCGACAATCCCCGATTAAAGCCTGCGGATATGAAAGCCGCCGTCAACATTGAGTCTTTCACCTGTAGAAAAGGAAAGATCTCCGGAGGCAAGAATGCGTACGGCCGTGGCCACATCCTCGACGGTTCCCCAGCGTTGGATCGGACTGAGTCCTTCGGATATCAGGCGATCATATTTTTCCTTAACGGGGGCAGTCATATCGCTTGCAATGACGCCCGGGCATACCTCGTAAACGAGTATTTGTTCGCTTGCCAGGCGACTGGCGAATACCTTGGTCATTGTTTCTAAACCTGCCTTCGCAATACAGTAATCAGCTCGGTTTTCTGAGATTGCGTAGGATGAAATTGAATTGATGTTAACAATGACACCGTTAGGGCCGCACTGGTTTGAAAGCATTTGCTTCGCGGCTAACTGCGAAAGAAAGAATGGGCCTTTGAGGTTTGTATCAAAAACCATATCCCAGGATTCTTCTGTGGCTTCTAGCAGGTCACGTCTTCCCTGTGATGTAATGCCGGCATTGTTTACCAGCAAGTCCAAACGCCCAAAGGCGTCGTGTGTCTGTTGGATAATTCGTTCACGGTCAGAACGGTTTCCAACGTTTGCCTGACAGGTGATTGCTTCGCCGCCATTGTCGATTATCGAACTGCATACGTGTTCAGCAGCTTCGGCGTTATTCAAGTAATTGACAACCACTCGGTACCCGGCAAGAGCTAACTCGCGAGCGCATGCTGCGCCAATTCCGCGTGAGCTTCCCGTGATAATTGCGACAGGTGAAGGGGTGCTGGCCATAGAGTGATTGTTGATGTGATACAAAAGAAACGCTTCGTTCTATTGTAGTCTCATGCAGAACGCCGTAAATGATGTAGATGTTCCGTATGCTCGAGCAAGGAACTGCCTGAGAGCAATTGCGATATCAGCGTATATTGAGAACCGTGAATTGAATCTAACGACGGGATGGTAATAGTAAATCCACCAGCGAGCGGCGGGAGTGGTGAGACGCAGATAATTCCATTGGCGCCATGCTCGTATGCTTCTGCTGCCTTGGTAAGTAATGAACTCAAACTGGCACAGTGAAGATAAGTGTCGCCCATTTGAATTGACTTCGGGGCAAGACTGATTCTGGTGATCAGGGTATCTTCGCGATGAAGAGGGGGTATTTCCGCCAGCGTTAGTTGGCCATTTAGTGCTGCCGTCAATGACTGGCACGTGACTTCAAATGGTGAACGAGTGATTACCATGGTGAGCCCTTAGCTTTCCCTGTAATCATCGATTCGAAGTATATCCCTGCCATACTTCGCAACGGGGTTCAGGATTTCGTCGAGGCAGATATTTACGATTTCGGCATCGTCGAAGTAGAAAACTTCACTTCCCATGAGATGCGAAGTCTCATCACCTTTGCCACAAATCAATACCGTGTCGTCAGGTTCAGCTTGAGTCAACGCCCAAACGATAGCTCGTTCTCGGCCGGGTATGACATAAGCGTCAGCGGATCGGGTGTACCCGTCGAGGACGTCGTGTGCTATATCGAGTGGGTTCTCATACTCAGGGTTATTTTCCGTAATGATTGAGACGTCGGCAAATTTTTCAGCTACCTGGCCCATGGCGACACGAACGTGTTTCGGTTGGGAAGCGGAAGGTCCGTAGACGACGATAAGTTTGCCGGTGGTAACCTGACGTAGGGCGCGGATTGCTCGGCTTAGTTGCTTTGCGTTGTCGGCACGATCCAGAAATACGTCGAACGACTGACCGTGGGAAATCGGCGTCAGGTGTCCGGGGGAATGCTCGTAGCTCTCAAGAGCATCACATAGCTGACGGAAATCAAGATTGTCCAACAATCCGGTCGCGACAGCCTGTAGGCAATTGTAAATGTGTTGGTGCCCTAAAATTGGGGTGAAGATCTCAGCAGAAGAGTCTCCCGCGAAAATCCGAAATTGCTGACCCGAACGACCCTGTTCGATTAGTTGCACGACTACATCAGCCTCATCGTTATTCCCTACAGAAAGGAACGGGTGCTGAGTGGGAAGGAATTCGAATCGTGTAATTGGGTCAGCGAGGTTAACGACGGCAACGCCATCGGATTTAAGTAATGAATATGCTCGGCCGATGCTGTTTTCATAAGCCGTGACAGAACCGTCGAATTCTTCGGCAAGCTTGTCGACTCCAGTTAAAACGAGTCTGTCAAACTCCAGTTCGTCATAAATACGGCTCGCAAGCTCTTCAGGACTCACTTCTAAGATGACAGTATCACATCCGGATGCCTGAAGGTTTTGCATTGGACCGGTGTAGCGGTCAGTCACGGGTTCGTCCGGTTTTTGAATCGACGAGGCAATCACACCGGTTTGTATACCGCACTGGTTGTACACGTGAGATAGTAAGTGGGTGAAGGAACGCGTTGCGGTAGTCCCAGTGACGGCAATGGTTGCTAGACTGGCTGTTGGATTGCCGTGAAGTGCTTGATTGAGTCTTGAGTAAGCTGTGCGAGTGTCCTGTACGAGGACCATGGGAGTATGGGTAGGAAGGAGCCTTTCGGCTAAAATCCCGACGGCACCATTATTAATCGCTACATCTATCTGGTCATGTCCGTCACCCGATGCGGATACGATAGCAATGAATAGGTCACCTGGCTGACAGTTATGTGCATCTGTGGAGATGCGTGCAAACGTAATGTCTTTGGTATTGAAGGGTCTGCCGCCAGGCAAGTAGTTGCTTAATTGGTAGGGTAGAGGAGCCGGATCCATGGCGATGCTGTGTCAGGGTATGAGGAATACGTGTTGACCAATCGCAACATCCTTGTTGCGAGGCTTTAACTTCCCATGATTAGTTCAATGGTGTCAACGCCGATTGCAACAGGAAGCCTCATGGCATTGCGGACATGGTAATCTCTCTTCACGGAATCAATCTGAAATGGTTATAATCCCGATGAAAATCTGAATCTAACTTGCGTCTTAGCAAAGGGATCGGCATTGGCCGGAAATCTAATACACGTTGGCGTTATCGATGAAGGTAAAGACAAAGTAGATGTCTCGCGGTTTCTACCTAAAGATGTCCCTTTGTCTATTCACTGCGTCTCCCCAGAACAAGGGCAGGGTGTGGAAGTAGAGTCGATTGCTGCCGACGTGTCAGTTGTATTGATTCTCCAGTCACGACGTAAGATCTTATCCAATAGTGATATTCAAGCTATTCGACGGCAATTCCCGCTTGCACTAATTGTCAGCGTCGATGGTCGATGGAATGAGGGATTGCGGCGAAGCGGAGAAATATACCCTGGAGTCCTTCATAAGAGGGAGGGGGACGCAGCAATCCGTGTGGCCAGTTTGATTCGATGTCTTTGGCAGGGTGAACCGGTGGTGGCTCAATATCGCCCTCTGTTTAGTGCAAGAGAAGAGTTGCAGTGGTGGTTGGCCTTGTCGAAAGCCGCTATTGGCGTCGAAGCCCAACGATGGCAGGGAGTTTTGAG
>CALKCC010000099.1 GCA_938082855.1 uncultured Pirellulaceae bacterium
GTGGAGCGGATTAAGATTCTGACCTAGTGTGTCAATCTAAGGCCGACCCTCAACGACAAACTGACAATGGATCCACTGTATACCGAATTTACCCGTCGTAGTCCGAAGGACGAAGTCGGGCCCAACTGTCTAACTGTCTAACTGTCTAATTGTTTAACTGTTTAACTGTCTAAATGGCTAAATGGTTAAATGTTTACCTGTCTACCTGTTTAACTTTTCCGCCTTCGGTTACCAGAGCTGGAGCATTGGGATCATCATCGATCAGGTCGTTGTTCTTTAGTTTGGTTTCGCTAAAGCCTTCCGTGCGTATTTGAGCTGTGCCGTTATTACCGACCAATGACGCTTCGATGGTCACTCGGGAAGCCCCACCAACGCTGATACCGCTACGTCCATTTCCGCGAGCGACGACTCCCAGAACCGTGGCTCCAAAGACATTGTCATGGGCATTGATCCCGTCTAGTTGAAATCCCTGCACGACAAAACCCTGGATCACGACATTGCGACAATTCACCAGAGTGATACCAACTCGACGCGTGTTGTAAGTGAGGTCATATTCGCGGGGCAATTTTGTCGATTCCGTCTTAAAGTAGATTCGACGGTTGAGCATACACCATTGGTGCTCCGTTAGTTCCGGTATGGAGGTCGCTGTATCTTCGACCGCGACTCTTTCAGCGGGCTTATCATCGAGGTAAAGAATCGTAAAAGCGGAAGGGGCCGGAGTACTGTAGGTACTGTCTCCTAATAATTCCCAATCGTCTTTAGGCACTTCGGTTCTGCCATCAAGCACCACTCCGTCTCCAATGATGGTGAAACTCTTGCCTACCAGGCCGCTATTGCTTCCGCCCTGCACGGAGATACTTTCTCGATACGGATCGCCCGTATTGGCAACGTGGATAGTATCTCCTTTGCCAGCAAGTCGTAACGCACGGGAGATGGTCCTTACCGGTCCACTCTTACCGCCGTTTCCATTCGGAGCCAAACCGTTTTGATTGTCACTCCCTCCGATGTTATCAACATACAGTTCCTTGGCCTGTGTGGGCTGACTGTAAGCCAACAGCAGACACACGAAACCGAGGAGACAGAGGGATTTTCGAATCCGGATCATAAAGCCGCTATCCAATTAGTACATAGGAATGTTTATCGAAAGTGAATTGTGCCGATTTTCGGCATATAAGAAAAGAGAAAAAACCGTGGACATTTAACCATTTAACCATTTAACCAGTTAGCCAATTAACCATTTGGCCATATACCATTGGTCAATTCACAATGGTCATTCGAACAATTGTCTAACTGTCTAACTAACACCTCGGCTTCGGCCGTCCGGCCTACGCATTTGGGGGGCAAGCCTTGATCCGACTTCGTCCTGCGGACTACGACGGACAAGCTCTTTTTACATTTAACCAATTAGCCACTTAACCATTTGGCCATGTGACAATGGTCATTTGAACAATTGTCTAACTGTCTAATTGTCTAACTGGCCAAATGGCTAAATGGCTAACTGGCTAAATGGTTAAATGTTAAAGGTTTCCGTCTTTTTTGCTATTGAGGTAATACACCACGCCGATCAGCGCGTTGATGATCGTGACCAGCCGAAATCCTAACGCAACGGCCAAACCTGTCCCGGCATCAAAACCACCTTCTACATACATCTTTGAAAACATCGTTTCAAAGGCGCCGATGCCTCCCGGCAGAGGTACTGAAGCAGCTAGGTTCGACATCGGAGAAATAACCAGATGTTGCATAAAGGTTGGATGGACAATCCCCAGTCCCATGGCCATGACAAACACGCTTAGGGCAAAGAGGCAATGTACCGCTGTGCTCATGACAACAAGGCCGATGAGCAGCAACGGTTGGCTACGATACGTGTAGATGGCAAAAGTTAGCTTCTTGAGAGTCGGTCCCAGCCGAGGTATTTTTTCCACTCGTTCTTGTACAGCGGTACCTGTCAGTGCCGGCACAAAAATCAACAACAAACCAGCGATCGCTCCGATGGCGGAGATGGCAAGTGAGACCTCGGCGATCTTTTGGAGCGCGGCGGCTGTTTCTTCTGCTCCTTCAACAACCTGAGTACCGGCAAAAGAAGCCAAGGCACAAACGACGGTCAACGCGTAGAGTCCCATAATGCGGTCCAGGACGACGGACGAAACAGCTTCGGGCTTTTTATCAGGACGCTCGCGGGAAATGAATATCGCTTTGATTGCGTCGCCGCCAACAACTCCCAACGAGAGGAAGTTAGAGAAGTAGCCAATAAATCCCAAGCGGAACGCATCCTTCAGTTTGAATTCAATATCTAATGCTCGAACCAGAAAATACCATCTCACAAAGGTTACGGACAAACCGGCCAATGCGACCAGCAGGCTTGCCAGTAACAGTAGCGAGTTCCAGCTAGCTCGGTCTTCCCAAACCTGGGTGAAGCTGGCTGAATCTTCGCCCGAGAGAACCTGCCAAATCAGGAATCCGACAATCCCCAATGCAACCAGATATTTGGCGATCGTGATGGCAGTTTTCTTATTCACTCTTGATTCCGGAATGGCGGTTTGGACTTGTCCGTGCGAGGTGGTTGACAGGTCAGGCAAGCCTAGTTAATTTCAAATACTCACACACCTGTTTGAATGTTTCGGCATTCTACCTATGTGTAGTTTATTCAAACGGGGGATTAGCTCAGCTGGGAGAGCGTTTGGCTGGCAGCCAAAAGGTCAGGGGTTCGAGTCCCCTATCCTCCACTTTGTGAAAAGACGAGCCCGAGTTTCCAAGACTCGGGCTTTTTTTATAGCCTCACCAATCAGCTTTACCCTGACTCGCGTCTGAATTTAGATTGTGTTGACCTTATTAGTCAGGCTACAATCACTGCTTATTATTAATTCCTCTCAAAGTACCCCGGAGTGTAACGATGCGTAATTTTATCCTGCTCTGCATCATGATGTTTTTGCAGTTCTTCGTTTGGGGAGCCTGGTATGTGACTGCTCCTAACTTCCTGACTACCATCGGATTTGACGGTAATGATATTGGTTGGACCTATGCGGTTGGACCAATCGCAGGTATTATCGCGCCACTATTTGTCGGCATGGTTGCTGACCGATTTATGGCAGCTCAAAAAGTCCTTGGATTCATGCATCTACTAGGCGGAGGGCTGATGTTTTTCGCCACAACGCAAATGACAGAGACGGGATCTCCGGACACCATTAATATCATCTTCTTCCTATACATGCTGACGTATTACCCAACGCTGGCGTTGTCCAATACAGTGGCGATGAAGAACATGACCGATTCAGAAAAGGAATTCCCTAAGATCCGAGTATTCGGGACTCTGGGATGGATCGCAGCCGGATTTGCACTTACATTCCTGGCCTTTGAAAAGAACATCAACATGTTCTATATGACATCAGCGGCCGCTGTCCTGCTGGGAATCATCAGCTTTGCACTGCCAAACACTCCCGCCAATTCAGATTCGGAAGCAACGATTGGACAATTGTTAGGACTTGATGCTCTGGCACTACTCAAAGACAAGGCATACATGATCTTTATGATCTCTTCGATCTTGATCTGTATTCCATTGGCTTTCTACTACCAGATTGCCAGTAGGGTCGTTGAGATGGTTGAGTTGCCGATCGGTGTAACCATGTCATATGGCCAGTGGTCTGAAGTCATCTTCATGCTTTGCATCCCATTCTTCTTCGCCCGTCTAGGCGTCAAGAAAATGCTGGGCGTCGGAATGGCTGTTTGGGCATTGCGATATGCTTTGTTTGCCGTTGGTGCACCTTCACAAACAAGTTCTTTGATCATTCTTGGAGTCGTCGTTCACGGTATCTGTTACGACTTCTTCTTCGTCACAGGTCAGATTTATACCGACCAGAAAGCTCCCGAGCCAATTCGTGCCCAAGCACAGGGTTTGCTAGTGATGCTTACCTTGGGTGTTGGTATGTTCGTTGGTGCTAAAGTCGCTGGATACATTGAAACGGCCTGCACGCCGGAGAAATATACCGTACTCGAACGTGAGGCCGACATCTCCGACGATGATTACGCAGCTGCCCAGAAGATTCATGAACTCAAGCAAATCGATTGGCAAAAGCTATGGGGAATCCCTGCTATCTTCGCTGCCGGCGTGCTCGTATTCTTCTTTGTTGCCTTCAAGGATGATGGAAGTGGGGCCAGTACTGCGACTGAACCAGCAGACAGTCCGGATGAAGGAGCGGCCGAGCCGGATCCGTCCGCTGCTTTGGAGACGGTTGAACCCGACGGAGAATCCTGTGACACAAACGGTAGTTGTAACACAGGAGGCTGAGGCTAGTAGATAGCTTTGAGGTCTCAAAGACGCAATATAAAAACGAGCCCTGGATTCATCTTCCACGGCTCGTTTTTTTGTTACTCTTTTACCTGTTATTCACTTACCTGTTCGCGGCCACTTTTTCACCAGGCGTTTGCGCCGGAGCAATAATAATGAAGAGCTCGACCTTATCGTCGATCTTGTTCGTCTTATAGAAGGACTCACCAAGCAGTGGTAGATCCGATAATAAGGGTAAGTCTTCTTTTTCGCGAATGACCCGCTCCATGGGCATCCCATAGAGCATCAGAGATTCGCCTTCTCCTAAGTCGACTAGTAAGTCATTTTGGTGAGTACGAATTCCGGGTAATGTCACGGACTCGACTCGCGTCGCTTTGGCCACATCAATCTGATTGATCTTGGGTTGGACGCCCAAACGCAGCTTTCCATTGTTTAATCTCGTCGGTAGCAGATTCATACGAACGCCCCACTGTTGCAACCGCACACGTCCTCCCTGACTCCCTGAAGCGATAACCAGTGGCATCTGCCCGCCCGTTTCAAATGCCGCTCGGCGTCCTTCGACTGTGGTTATCAATGGCGTCGCAATTTTACGAAGCAATTTCTTTTCATAGGCCGATTGCAGGAATTCTGCCACAGCACCTCTTGTTCCCAACACCTCATGCTGCATTTCACCTTTTCGACTCGCCTCCAAAGGCCACTTCAAATCATGTTGCTTTAAGTCATAGTGTGACACTTCAAAGATCGATGCCTGCAGCTTCACTGGCTCAGGCTCGACCTCTGGTTGAATCTTCAATTTGAGATTGTTGATGACTCGAGGAAAAAACTGACGAGCGACTGATTCGATATTCTCACGAGCGTTCTGCTCGGCGACTTCGCCACTTAACATGACACTTGCAGCTACCTGACGTACCGTGATTTCACTCTCGGAGAATTCTTCTTTCAGGATCTTCTGCAGTTCGGTAATCGGAGCGTGGATCAGGATGTCATATGCCTGAGCGACTCCGTTCTCTCCCCACACATTGATCCTAGTCGAACCGGACTTCAAGGCTCGCAAACGGACTTTACTGGGAGTCATTGGTTCGAGCTTAACCAGCGTGTCGTCGGCTAGAAAAATTCGAGTGACATGAAACGGCCAGCTTAACACTCGATGTTCCGCGAGTTCCATTTCAACCTGGACCGCAGGACTAACCGACTTAACCCCAGCTTCTGGCAATGCGAACCCATCTGGTTCCTCTGTTTGCTGACCTTGAACGGCGGTTGCCACAAGTAGGATCAACAGCAGGGAGGCAAGGGATTTCAATTCAAGTCGTTTCATTGGATCTCGATCTCTACTTCTTTAATGCAATGCGTGCAGGGTCATCATCCAGCACCTGACTGGTTTTCGTTTCCTGTTTCTCGTCGGCAATAATGATTGGTTCACTATCACGAGTTTTCCACACATAACGAACTACACCATCTGGCGTAACCACTTCCATTTCGCGGTAGTTTTCTACCTTTGCAGGAGTCTGAGTCACAATCGCCGCAGGAGTCACATCCGATTGGTTGGTCTGTAACTGGTCCATCCGATCCGTAATCCGTTGCACGACCTGATCGGTAACTTGCTCAGATACTTCTTGGCTAACTTGCGTCGAAACTTGCTGAGCCACCTCCGCGGCAATTTCCTGTATCTGCTGTTGAGAGTTCAGGGGTGGGTCTTCGGGTTGAACCGTCGTCATCGGTTCGATGGGTTCGGTGACGGCAACACTTTCAGGTGCTGGCGTTTGAACCGCTTCCTGTAACTCGACTTCCGCCAAAATCTGCTGCTGAATCGAATCCAGCGTTGTAATCATCCCTGAAGGAAAGTCTCCTTCGTCGGCAGCACCGGTTAGACTTAAATGCAGGTCACCTGCTTTACCGGCTAAAAGAATTGGATCTACTAATTCAGATTTCACTAAGAGTGTCACCTCGGCTTCCAACTGTTCAACCACTGTACTATCCTGCACCCCTAACACCTGACAGTTAGAAGCTAATCGGGTCACACCCAGCTTGCCACTGTCTTCTGCCGGAATGACTCCTGCGATATCCACGCTACATCCTGACTCCATCAGACCTATCAACAACGGATCCAAATGACTGTTGACTGTGACTGTACTGAACCCTGGCATGATCGTTTCGATCGCAACTTGATCCGTGGCTTGAACTACTGAAGAAGTGATCGGATCACCCACGCGCAGGCGAGTCGCAGCATACTGCCCTTTAATCTGCTCGAGGTCCAGTACTGGTTCCTGATCCAGTAGCCGCTCTACACCAACCTCCAGCACTCGGAGTTTAGTAAAGTCAAACTTCTCACCTGCATCCATATCGATGGCAGCAGCATATACTCGCTGAGTCTCACCTTCTTCCACCGGTTGCTCGACAGGTTTTTCCTGATTCACACCGATCGCACAGACCAACCCAATCACCAAGGCGGATGCCAGCAAGAAGTACTTTTTTAGTCCACTTAGCAAAACTAATATCCCGATTTCAAACGTTGATTGACACAACACGCAACTGCGAAGCGCAGCCCATAGCGCTATGTCTTATCGTTTTCTTCGGAATAATCGGTAGCGTTGCGTTACGAAACTGCCTGAAAAAAGGGATTTTCCGGCACAGATTGCCTAGATTAACACCTGCAAATGCTATTCACTCCCCTAGCGGGGGGATACTTATTACTAACGCCTATCTAAACATTAGAAATTGCTTGTAGTCAGACCGCTTTGGGGCTGCCCCAATGCTCTCGGTATTGTTTGGTTAATAGGCGATTGGCGTCCGGTTCATTGATAATTTGTTCTGTTTTGGGATCAAATTCAAAGCTTCGTCCAACTCGGACAGCGATATTGCCCAAATGGCAGAGAGAAGAGGTCAGGTGTCCTTTTTGAATATCTGCATTCGGACGATTTCCGGATCGAATACAATCTAGCCAGTTGGCGATATGCTTTCGCGTATTTTGTCCTTCGGGAGTCACCGAGACGTCACGTTTCACATTGCGTGAACCCAGTACTTCTATTTTGCCTCGACGACTTAGATACATTTGTCCTTCGGTTCCGTAAAACTCAGCACCACTATCGGTGTGGTGTGGATAGTTGGTCGACCACAATCGTTGTTCATAAATCAGAGTTTTCTGATTACCGAAACCGCCGTCTCCGTCATATTCGAACAGCACATGTTGTGTGTCTGGAAACTGCTGATCGTCATCAAAAAAGTACTTACCTCCCACCGCGGCAATTCGATTCGGGTGTGCAGTGACTCCCAAGCCCCAACGAGCGTAGTCGATATCATGGACACCATCATTCCCCATGTCGCCGGTCCCATAGGGATAGAACCAGTGCCAACCACTATTCACTCGATTCTGTTGATACGGCAACCACTCGGCCGGACCAACCCAGTTGTCATAATCGAGATTCCCGGGAACATTACCAGGTTGTTGTTTACCGATATTGGCTCGACGTTGAACATTCCAGCACTTGGCCACTTTCACATCACCAATGATGCCACTTCTTAGTAACTCGATTGCTTCAATCATCATATCGGTACTACGGACTTGCGTACCGTGTTGAACAACGGTCTTATTTCGTTCAGCAGCTTCGATTAGTAACCGGCCTTCGCGAACCGTATGCGAACATGGTTTCTCCACATAGACATGCTTCCCTGCCTCACAGGCAAGAATCGCTGCCGGAGCGTGCCAGTGGTCCGGCGTGGCAATGACGACTGCATCGACGGCAGGATCATCAAGTACATTTCGAAAATCGTTGGTGTGCTGAACCGCCTTATCCTGTTTACGATCCTCATTGACTTCTGCAATCCAGGTAATTCGCGCATCCTGACGTTGTTGCAACTCTGCCTTTAGATTGCCTGCTCGTCCACCATTACCGATAATGCCGATACGAATCTCTTCACCAGCATTCGACGACCCTCTCGATACCTGCCCTGCCGAGGTAACTGTTGCAATCGCGAGTGACTGCCCCAGAAACTTTCTGCGATCCTGTCCATTCATGCTCTACTGCCTGTTTCAATCAACCTGACGAGTAAATAAACTTGTAGGAAGAACTTGTAGCCACTTCCCAGCCCAATCTTAAGTCCACCGAGATCGATATGAGAAATCTCCCTCTATTACTCGCCCTCATTTTCCTTCCATTGTCTCTTACGGCAAAAGAGCCCGTCAAATTGATTTTTGATACGGACATGGGTAACGATATCGATGACGCCATGGCTTTGGCAATGATTCACTCACTCGTGTCTCGCGGGGAGTGTGAGCTACTGGCAGTTACCGTTACCAAAGATCATCCTCAGGCGGCTGCTTTTGTTGACCTGATAAATACTTTTTATGGACGTCCAGACATTCCCATCGGCGTGGTGAAGGACGGCATGGCCAAGGAACCAAGCAAATACACGGTTCTGGCTGAGCACCGACAGGGAGATGCATTGCAATATCCTCATGATTTGTTACAGGGCACCGATGCCCCGGACGCGTTAAATCTGCTTCGTAAAACGCTGGCAGCCGCCGAAGATAAGAGCGTGGTTATCGCTCAAGTTGGCTTCTCTACGAATCTGTCGAGGTTAATGGATACGAAACCTGACAAGTTCAGCCCCTTAAGCGGGATGGACTTAATCAAGGCTAAGGTGCATCACCTGGAAGTCATGGCCGGCTCTTTCACTCCCATCGGGGACAACAAACGATTTCTCGAATACAACGTAAAAATCGATATCCCGAATGCCAAACGAATTTTGGAATCCTGGCCCTCTGAGGTTGTCATCAGCGGCTTTGAAATTGGAATCGCACTCCGATATCCCGCTCGATCGATTCTGGAGGACTTCAATTATGTTGAAAAGCATCCCATCCCTGTGGCCTATCAACTCTACAACCCAACTCCGCACGAACGGCCGACTTGGGACTTAACGAGTGTCCTGCATGGCGTGCGACCTGATCGTGATTATTTTGATTTATCGCCACGGGGTGAAGTGAAAGTACACAGCGATGGGTACACTGAATTCGTCCCGACTGAAAACGGGTCACGCCGATTCCTGATTCTTAAACCCGAAAACAAACAACGTGTAACCGATGTCCTGGTCCACCTGACCAGCCAGCCACGATAGGAATGCCATCATGGTCAGCTACGACGATCTTTCTGTCCGTCCCATTATTAATGCCTGTGGTACTGTTACGCGTTTAGGTGGAGCTCCACTTAGGCAGGAAGCTCTGGAGGCTTATGAGCAGGCGAGTCGGGAAGCCGTGCCTATCGAAGAACTACAAACTGCTGTTTCTCAACAGTTGGCATCCTGGATCGGTTGTGAAGCTGGGATCGTCACCTCTGGAGCAGCAGCAGCTTTAACATTAGGGGCTGCCGCCATTCTGGCCGGGAGCGATCCAGCCAAAATGGAATGTTTGCCTCACACTGAAAACATCCCCTGTGACTTTATTGTCTCACGGGATCATCGAAGCGGGTACGACCATGCTGTCAGAGCCAGTGGCGCCCGTCTTAAAGAAGTAGGTCTCAACGAAGTCATCAGTGGAGCGGGAGTCCGGCGAACAGAAGTCTGGGAGTATGAAGCGGCCATTGACGAGAACACTGCCGGCATCCTTTATGTTTACACTGGTCAATCCGCCCCGGCTCTGGAAGAAGTCGTTGCACTTGGGAAGCAGTACAACCTCCCTATCTTAGTCGATGCCGCCGGTGAATTACCTCCTCCCTCAAACCTCAAGAAACTCGTCCAGTCGGGTGCTAAACTAATTGCCTTTAGTGGTGGCAAGGCGATAGGAGGTCCTCAGGCCAGCGGATTACTACTCGGCCAAAAACAGCTTGTCGGTTCTGCACTATTGCAAATGCTGGATATGGACGACCATCCTCAACTTTGGAAACCAACGCTCTTGGATGCTGAGCAATTCAAGGGCATGCCCAGGCATGGTATCGGCCGTGGCTTCAAGGTATCGAAAGAATCTATCATGGCGCTGATGACAGCGTTGGACTCGTTTCTCCATGAAGACAACACCGCCAAAATGGCTCAGTTCGCAGCCACACTCTCTGACCTACAGAATGCATTGGCAGAAGCATCAATTGATAGCCAGCTAGTTTGGACGAATCCGCAAAGCCTTCCAAAACTTCATGTCGCCGCACCCAACGCATTCGAGGTTTGCCAATCGCTTCGAGATGGTACGCCCCGCATCTTTGTTGGCCATAGTCTGCTGGATCAGGATCTACTGGTCATCAATGCCATTGCGATCAGAAGTCACCAACTAGAGGATTTGGCCACCGCCTTGAAGAGTGCCCTTAAGTCCTAAGCGTCCTAAGATTGTTGTTGCCCAGAAATCGATTAAGATCCCTGCAGGCAGGCCACTTCCCAAAGATGGCCATCCGGGTCGGCAAAGTACCCCGAATACCCTCCCCAATCTGCTCGCTGACCGGGTTTCACCAGCGTCGCGCCGGCTTCGACTGCTTCCTGTAAAACCTCATCCACTCGCTTATAAGACTCAACGTTGTGAGCCAGTGTCACCCCGCGAAACCCGTTTCCTTCACTAGGCACGGTGGCATCCTCTGCCAGAGAATCCCAGGGGTACAACGCGAGTTGTAGCTCTCCCAGCTTAAAAAAGATAATGTCGTCTAGCTGAAGACGAACCGGAAACTGAAGCCTGTCTCGATAGAATTCAATTGACCGTTCAAGATCGCTGACTCCTAAAGTCACCAATGTAATATAGGGTTCCAAAACCTTTTACCTTTTCATGCAAGTCGTATGGGGAGATTGATAGCCACGGTTTCCTAATCAGTTTATTCTATGTGAATATTCTAAACGTAAATCTACTTCCCGAGTGAAATCCATGTCGCGTTACAAATGGCTCCTGTGCCTGGTCATCCTCAATTTCTATCTAACTCCAACAGCTCAGAGCGAAGAGCAACGTCAACCAAATATAGTCTTATTGTTAGCGGACGATCTTGGTTATGGCGAAGTAGGAATGCCGGATTTAAGACTCGATGCCGAACCTACCCGTATTCCCACTCCGCACATCGATTCGATTGCCAGTGCTGGAGTCCGGTTTACCGATGGCTATGTCACGGCGGCCTACTGCAGTGCCTCACGTGCCGGTTTAATGACAGGGCGCTATCAAACTCGTTTCGGCTATGAATTCAATCCAACCGGTCATCGTAATGAAGATCCCGACTTTGGATTACCTGCAAGTCAAAAGACCATTGCTGACCAGCTACAGCTAGCAGGGTATACAACTGCCTTAGTCGGGAAATGGCACCTGGGTGGCACAGCAGCCTATCACCCATTTCGACGAGGATTTGATGAGTTCTTCGGCTTTATGCATGAAGGCCACTACTTCGTCCCCTCTCCCTATCGAGGTGTTACCACAATGCTTCGTCGCAAGGTGCTTCCTGGTGGAGAGACAGGGCGTTGGTTCAGTAAAAATGAACCTCTGATTTACACCGACCACATGGGCTATAACGAACCGGATTATGATGCGGACAATCCGATCCTCCGCGGCGGGCAGCCTGTCCAAGAGCAGGAATACCTAACCGATGCATTCACTCGCGAAGCGGTGGATTTCATAAACCGAGCGAGTGATCGCCCATTCTTTCTCTATCTGGCATACAACGCCGTGCACTCGCCGCTACAAGGTGCAGACAAATACATGAAGAAGTTCTCTCATATCGATGATGTGCACCGTCGAATTTTTGCTGCCATGCTTGCAAACCTAGACGATAGTGTCGGTGAAGTTTTAAACGCCTTGGAAGCCAACAATCTGATGGAAGACACCATTATTGTCTTTCTGAGTGATAATGGTGGCCCGACGCGTGAGTTAACTTCCTCGAATTCACCCCTCAAAGGTGAAAAGGGAATGATGTATGAAGGAGGAATCCGCGTACCGTTCATGATGCAATGGAAAGGTACGATCCCTGCTGGTCAGATTTACCGTCACCCTGTCATCTCCACGGATCTGATGGCAACCTTTACAAAGGCCGCCGGTGCACCGAAACCATCCAAAACGCTGGATAGTGTTGACCTGATTCCGTTTGTCACCGGTGAGAGCACACAGGCCCCTCATGATTCCTTATTTTGGCGAGTGGGTGCTAAACGAGCGATACGCATGGGATCTTGGAAAGCACTCTTGGAACCCACTCGCTTCGGATCACCTGACTGGCAGCTTTACAATCTACGTCATGACATCGGTGAGGAAAATGATCTGGCCACGCGACAAGCAGACGTCTTAAACTCACTAAAGGAACAATGGGACTCGATCAATGCTCAGATGATTGACCCACTATTTGATCCCCGCAAGAAATAACTGGGCGAAGGACACCATCATGGACTACTTGAAATTAATACTCGCAACTGTGACCTTGCTATTGGTCGGTCAGGGATCCGCCGAGGCTGCCGAAGCTTATTGCCTCCAACGTGGTGATGTGATCACTCACGTCAATACGCTGGATATTCATCGCGTCAAGGATTTCTGGAAAGCCGTTAAACACTCTGAACAGACCATGTACCTCACAGTACAAACCACCAACGGTTCAAAGAAAGTTCTACATGTAGATCTCAATCAGCATAAAAACGGAGCGATTGCTCGGTTTGGAGCTGATGTAGGGCCTAACCAGCTACAAGGCGTCAAGGTGACTCACGTACGTCGTAACTCCCCGGCAACACGCTGTCAGGCCGCCAACTAAAACCCAGATAGCTGAACCTGAATTGCCGGAAACCTTGCGTGGGTATCGTTGTGAGCCTGTACATATCGAATTAGCCCCGCCCTCATTTGAGCAATCGTCTTTGCATGTTGTGGCTTACCAAACAAATTGACGATTTCATTGGGGTCGTTTTTCACGTCGATAAACCAGGGCTTATCAGTAGCTGAAATGACCAGCTTATATTGCCCCGACACGGCTGCTAACCAGGGACTCCCCGGTGTACTACGAAGAAAAGTTAGGTCATACCAGGGTTTCTGAAGTGTTCCCTGCAGTAATCTCGTGGCGTTTCTACCATCGGATGTGTAATTACCCTGCACCGACATCATCGGCAAGATGGTTGGGAGAAAATCTACCGTCGTAAGAGCTTCGTGAACGACACGTCCTTTGGGGAGAATTCCCGGCGCGTAGATGATGAATGGAATTCGGGCAGAGCCTTCATAAGGGACGCCTTTGTTGAGTCGTCCGTGCTCACCACACAAGTCACCATGATCCGAGGTAAAGACGATTATTGTTTTCTCCAACAGGCCTTCCTCTTTCAACGTTTGAATCAGCTTCCCTACATTGTCATCAATACATTTCACCATCCCATAGTAGGCGGGCATGATCCTTCGCAGTTGGGCGGCCGTCACGCTAGCGGATTTACCCCAATTCGGAATCTGATTGGGTTCACGCATGAGTGTCGAGGGAATCGGTACTTTGACGTCAGCATACATCGTGTCATAGGGAGGTCGGACGCTATTCGGTCCATGTGGATCCGGTAGGCTCACGTAATAGCAAAATGGTTGTGCCTTATTGGCCTTGATAAACTCGACTGCTCGGTCACATAGAAAGTCTGTCGAAAACGACCGTTCGTCTGCTTCGGCCAAACTATAGGACGGCCGCCCCTTGTTATCTCTCGCCCCGATACGTGGCTGTGAACCAACCATCTCAAAATTCTTCCAATGCCCACGATTGAACATGAAGCGATTGTCGTCGAAGCCGAATTTTCGTTCAGGACTCCATTGGGGCTTTCCATCACCGTCAAGATGCCACTTGCCGGCAAACCCTGTTGCGTATCCCTGTTGTTTTAAGAGAGAAGCAAAAGTGATCACCCCGTCATTCAACGGTATATTGTTCGTCTCTACCGGAGTCTTCTGAGGGT
>CALKCC010000100.1 GCA_938082855.1 uncultured Pirellulaceae bacterium
CAAGATCACTAATACGTGGTACTGCCGGAGATTCCCCGAGCAATATGCTTCGCCTGCGGGCACTGGCAATCATCGTTTTGTAATTGGCTAACGAGAATCGGACACTGACCCCGGATTGCTGATCGACGAATTTGCTTTTCCGAGCTTCAATGGTGATTTGCTCTAGTATTTCCAGCATAAATCGGGGAATCAGCACAGGATGTGTCTCTGCGGCTTCCTCCAGTGGAAACTCCTGTTGTGTGATTTCGATACCCAGATCCCGATCGAGTGGATAGTGCGTTTGGATAAGTGATCCGATGCGATCTTTTAATTGCGGAATGACTTTGCCGCTGCGGTTATAAGTGGAGGGGTTAGCCGAAAACAGGATTAGCACGTCGAGGTCAAATCGAATGGGATAGCCTCGCACCTGTACGTCTCGTTCTTCGAGAATATTAAATAGTCCGACCTGCACCAATTCGTCCAGTTCAGGCAGTTCGTTCATGGCGAAGATGCCTCGGTGCATTCGGGGGATAAGCCCGAAGTGAAGAGCCTCTTCTGCAGACATACTGGTTCCAGCTAGTAGTTTGGCTGGGTCAATTTCACCGATGACATCTGCGAATTTCGTTCCTGGTGCCAGACGCTCTGTGTAGCGGTCTTCCCTGTGCCACCAGGCGATTGGGACGTCTTTGTCATCATGGCTGGCGAGAAAGTCTCGCGCCTGTTTGGTAATTGGATGAAATGGATCTTCGTGGATGGGGACTTCGGGTAAATCCAGATAGGGAATTTCCTCGTCCAGCAAGTCACCGAGTCGACGCATGAGTCGACTTTTTGCCTGCCCCTTTTCTCCCAAAAACAGCATGTCGTGACCGGCAAGAATTGCCAGAGAAATCTCAGGGATAACCGTATTCTCATAACCGACAACGCCGGGAAAGAGCGTCTCGCCCGACTGCAGCAACTTAGTAAAATTCGCCTGTAATTCTTCTTTTACACTGCGACTCTGCCAGTCGGACGCTTTGAGTTCATGTAGATTGTTGGGACGCATAATAAGCCAAGGGGCGGAAGATTATTGATTGTTAAATAAATTCAGAGTGATGTGTGCCTGACCCTGGTGATGGCTTTCGTGCCAGTTGATAATGCTCAGCGTGGTACGCAGGTCTAGTTCTTTACCTAAACGAGGGTGAACCCAGGTGAAGGTATCTAATTGTTCACTGTCAAACTGTTGGAGCGTTTGTAACATGAGCTCACGCCCATCACTTAAGATTTGACGGATTTCATCTGTAGATGGAATGTTGTCATCCGGTGTGGAGCCGCCCTGGAATCGTTCCCAGATATCCTTGTGACGTGCATCATCATGACGTTTGGCAAGTCGGTCCACACCAAACAATTCTTCGGTGATTCCGATATGTGCTAACTGCCAGGCAATATGGGCGCGGCCATCGGCTGGACGCCACCCAAGTACTTGGTTGGGATCGTCCATCGCGGCGATTTGATCCAACGTCGAAAGAGTGCGAGTTCGGTTGAACGTAAATGCCTGTATAAATGACTCGATCATGGTAGTGATTCCGATTTAATTAGATGGGGAGAGATATAAAAAACAGACCTGACAGCGACTGCCAGATCTGTATGGATCAGGAGGATTCATTGGGCGATTTACTCGTCCGTAACACATCCTTCGGAAGCGCTTTTCACACATTTAATATACTTGTAAAGAGTGCCTCGGTTTACTTTGTAAGCAGGAGCCTCCCATTGGGCTGCTCGGGCTGCCAATTCATCGTCGCTCAGGTCGACATTAATGACGTTGTTTTCAGCATCGATTGTAATCGTATCTCCGTTTTGAATCAGTGCGATAGGGCCGCCCACTTGAGCTTCTGGAGTTACGTGCCCGACGATGAAGCCGTGAGAACCTCCGGAGAATCGGCCGTCGGTCATCATCGCGACTTTGTCACCAAGTCCAGCTCCCATGATGGCGGAAGTGGGAGTTAGCATTTCCGGCATTCCAGGTCCACCGGTGGGTCCTTCATAACGAATGATGACAACATTGCCAGCAACGATCTTTCCATCTTCCAGTGCCTGCAGCATGTCTTCTTCGCTATCAAAGCAATTAGCCGTGCCTGTGAAAATGAGTCCTTCTTTACCAGTGATTTTAGCTACGGCTCCTTCCGGCGCTACGTTTCCACGCAGGATACGCAGGTGGCCGGAGGACTTGATTGGTTCTTCCACGGTTTGGACAATCGTTTGTCCTTCAGCCAAACCGGGGAGTGCATCCAGATTTTCGCCTAGCGATTTTCCGGTAACGGTCAGGCAGTCACCATTGAGGTAACCTTTATCCAGCATGTACTTCATGACCGCTGGTGTGCCTCCTACGCTGTGTAGGTCTTCCTGAACGAATTTTCCAGAGGGTTTCAAGTCGCCAATATAGGGGACTCGGTCACTAACAGCCTGGAAGTCATCAATGCTAAGTTCGATGTCGACACTCCGAGCGATCGCCAGTAAGTGCAACACAGCATTCGTGGATCCGCCCAAGGCCATTACCATCACCATGGCATTCTCAAATGCTTCGCGAGTCATGATGTCACGGGGCTTGAGATCCATGGCCATGAGATTGTGGATGGCGGCTCCTGCTTCATGGCATTCCGTGATCTTATCTGGATCGACGGCTGGGATGGATGCAGAGTAGGGGAGAGACATTCCCATTGCTTCAATCGCCGTTGCCATAGTGTTGGCTGTGTACATGCCTCCGCAGGCACCTGCACCGGGGCAGGAATTTCGGACAATCGCCTGACGGGTTTCGTCGTCAATTTTGTCGGTGATATACTCGCCGTAACTTTGGAAGGCTGACACGATATCAAGCTTCTGATCGTTGTAGCATCCAGGTTTGATCGTACCACCGTATACCATGAGAGCCGGGCGGTTCAATCGTCCCATCGCCATGACACAACCGGGCATGTTTTTGTCACATCCAGGGATCGTAATTAAGGCGTCGTACCACTGAGCTCCCATAATGGTCTCAATCGAATCCGCAATGAGGTCGCGAGATTGAAGCGAGAAGCTCATCCCATCCGTTCCCATACTAATTCCGTCAGATACGCCAACGGTATTAAAACGCATACCGTACAGTCCGGATTCTGTGACACCCTTTTTAACTTCTTCCGAGAGGTCTAGGAGGTGCATATTGCAAGGGTTGCCTTCATACCAGACACTCGCGATCCCTACCTGAGCTTTATTCATGTCGTCTTCGGACATGCCGGTTGCGTAGAGCATGGCCTGTGAGGCGCCCTGGCTTCGTGGCTGGGTAATACGCGAGCTGTATTTGTTCAAGGAGTCGGTCATTTGGTTTTAGTCTCTGTGAGGCAATAGGTAAAAAGTGTTTGGTCGTCGAGATTTGCCTATGGCGTAATCGCTTGGCAGCACATCGGCGTAGGCATTTATTTTAGAATTGAATGACAGACCTTGCTAGAATGCTATTGCTCTTCCTGTGCAGGTATTCATTTTAATTATCTTTCTCAAATCAGATTGGATAGACGATCTATGACCAGACTACTCTGTTTTATCGCCATAGTCTTTGTATTGAGCGTACCCACCATAGACGCTAAAGAACCGAGTCAGCTTGAAAAGGGATTCGAGTCGATCTTTGATGGTAAGTCATTCAAGGGATGGGAAGGAAATATGAAGTGGTTCCGGATCGAGGACGGTGCGATCATCGCCGGTAGCCATCAACAGAACATTCCCAATAACGAATTCTTATGTACCACTAAAAAGTATGGGGATTTTGAATTGAGATTGCAGGCTAGGTTGGTTGGAAAAGATTACCGTAATGCCGGTATTCAGTTTCGAAGTAAGAGGATTCCGAATCATCACGAAGTGATTGGATATCAATGTGATATGGGAGTGATGGGGGAGAATAATATCTGGGGCTGGCTGTATGACGAATCCCGTCGCCGTAAATTCTTAGTGGAAGCACCTCAAAAGCCGGTGGTTGACCATTTCCGCAAAGATGACTGGAACGACGTCGTGATTCGTTGCGAAGGAAAACAGATCCATATTTCGATCAACGGAATCTCTACGGTTAAGTACTCCGAAGAGGACTCGGCGATTGCTCGTTCTGGCGTGATTGGCCTTCAGGTTCATGGTGGTCCAGCGCAAGAAGCTTCTTATCGCCATATTAGGATCAAATCGCTTCAATAATGGCTACTTTTGCTGCCTGGTTTTTACGCTATTACGCTGTAATTTCAGTGTAAATAGGCAATCTCCACCCAAAAACTATGTGTCCTCATCGGGAATAAATGGGCTTCTCCACTATTGGGAATGACCAAATCTTGGTGTAAGAGCAATGAATTGGATAGGATAGATAAAGAAATAGTATTGGGCGATTTTGGTTTGCTGTGGACAGTATGAGCAAAACCGTGTTAATTTCACTTGACCCTGCACTAATAATTTAATCTGAACGAGTAATTGGGGCTGAAGAGAGAATATGCCAATGAGATTGCGACGTAAAACTAAACCAGTTTTATCTTCCAAAGACCGTCAATTTATCAAAAACAAAGTCGCAGCGCGGCTTTCTGTGGAAACCTTGGAAAAGCGTGAATTGCTTGCGGCCGACCTGGTTGGCGGTCTGGCAGATTTGGCCGA
>CALKCC010000101.1 GCA_938082855.1 uncultured Pirellulaceae bacterium
TCGTCATTTCGCCATTCATGTTCGTCATCTGTCTGACGTCGTTCTGGCGAGCGTGGGAGTCGGTGACCAATAGTGCCCCCTTGCGCAGACTTACGCACACCGCTAAGTGAATTCTGCGCGCAGACCGGTGCCCACAAACCAAGAATCAACAAAAGTGACACCCACTCTTTGTGCATCAATCGACTCGCTCCTTTCCAACTCGGAATACTAATTCCTACGCCCCGAACAAATCAACCCATCAATAGGTGACACCCACTCATTCCTTCTTCAAGCCGATTGCGATTTTCCTTGTTTTTAAGGCCTTTTAGGCTCAGTCTTCTAAGTCTTCCGCAACTCACCCTCGGGCAATCATTCGGCGCGCAATAAGTGACACCCACTCTTTGAAGGCCTCCAAATCGCCAAATCTCCGCTTTCCCGCTTAGGCGATTTAGAAAGAATTCCAACGAATGATCGACGACTTCGAGTGGGTGTCACCGGATTGGGAGCAGTTCAATGATGACAGTCATGCGTCAATCAAAAAGAAGATTCCGACGCGGGAATGATTGGCATCGGATGACACCAATTGGCAGAGCTTGAGGTTAAGCGAGAATCAGCCTGTTAACCAGCTTGCCAGGATAGGGGGTCACGTTCGCAAACGCTTGCCCAGACAGTTAAATCAGAGAACTCGGTACTCAGCTGCTGAGCCAATGACTCCAAGGCAAACCGTTCGCTGGCATAATGCCCTGGAAGCACCATGCCTATACCCAATGACTCAGCTTCCAAACAGGTGTGGAATCGCGCTTCACCGGTCAACAATACGTGACAACCTGCACGAGCTGCCGGGCGGATGAACTCACCGGCACTACCACATCCAATCCCAATGCGAGAAACCTGCATCTGTGGGTCACCAACCACGTGCAAACCATCGATTTGGAGAAATGCAGAAACAGAAGAAGCAAACTCCTCCAATGTGGTCGATTCACAGACTCCGACACGTCCGGTTCCGAGTCCCTCGAGCCTTTCATCATCTGAGTCCTGATTGGGCATTAATGGTTTGATCTCAGTCAGCCCCAATCCAACTGCTAGTTGTTGATTGATCCCACTGCGTGCCGAGTCAAATGCGGTATGTGGGCTATAAACAGAAATTCCATTGGATGCCAAATTCCACAACAAGGCACCGGTCGAACTGTCAGTACTTAATTTCTTGACTCCCTTAAAAGGGATGGGATGGTGAGTAACCACCATGTCGACTTGCTGCTCAATCGCTTCCTGAACAACATTCGCTGTAACCGTTAGACACGTCATGACTTTATGGACCGCGGTCTTACGATCACCTAATAGCAGTCCGACGTTATCCCAGTCTTCCGCAAGCGTTATCGGAGCAAAGGACTCTAAGTAGCCGCAAACATCTGCAACCGTTGCCATAAATCGCTCTCTTCAAAAAGCTTTACTTGTCTTCAGGATCTGCTTCTTCGGGAGCAGGCTCAATCGTACCGAAGAGGTGGCCACCTACTTCGCCGTGGCTCCAGGTACCTGCATACTTGTTCTTATAGATTACCACTCGCGAACTAAATGTTCCGAGTCCCGGGATCGCAGCGTTGGTTAATGTAATCACGGGAGTCGAGCCAGCCCATTCCACCTGTAACGGCATTGGCACGGTAATATCTTTTCCACCGTATTGAACGCGTGCTGTAAAAAGCCAGTACTCGCCTTCATCTAACTTTTTGACCGACTTAATTGTGTAGGTCTCTTTGGGTAAATCACCTTTCTGTTCGCGTCCTAAGACGGTGAAGTTACCTTTGAATTGCACATTGGTGAGCTTCTTTTCAAAAAGATCGTACAGCTTCTGCTTTTCTGCAGACACTTTTTTCTCTGCAGGTTTATCTTGGGCCATTACTCCGGACACAAATAGCACACTAATGCCGGTCAGTAAAATGCATGTTAAAAGATTACCAATTCGTTTCATGGCAATTGCCTTGTTCTCAATGAAGTTTGGATCCGTTGATTTAAATATTGGGCAGATGATGACTCGGCCCAACCTTGACTACATCCGTCATTGTGTCCGTTAACGAAGTCACCCGCAAGCAACTTCAGATTAGATTCTCTTTAAGTGCTCAATCGTCTCTGCGATTTCCCGAACAGGGTTCATCGCAAACTCGCGGTCTACTGTAAAGAATCCGTTGTATTGCTGTTGCTCAAGTAGGCCGAAGATCTCATCGAAATCGACCACGCCTGATCCAAAGGCGACCTCTTCACCACGGCCTGTAGCAATATCCTTTAACCCATCTTTCACGTGCATATGGGCAATAAAGGGAGCCAGGGCATTGGCTGCTTCGGATGACGAATGACCATTCATGATTAAACTAGCTGGGTCAAAGTCTACCGCCCCACAACCGGGAGGTAACTGGTGCAATAATTCGGCAAGGATTGCTCCACTTTCAGTACCCGTTCGAGCCGCCAATGATACTCCGACTCGCTGGCCATGTTCTCCGATTTCCGTGAGCACGTCGCGTAGCATTTCAAAGTCGTCATACGACGTATCTTCCGGAACACGACCAATTCGATTGATGACGACCCTAGAGCCGAGGCGATAGGCAATTTCCATCACTTGTTTCGTGGCATGCACTCGACGGTCCAAATCCGCGTGAACGTTGTAGCCCCGCCGAGTCTGAAACGTGATTGCACTAACCGCTAATCCCTGGTCTTCCAGCAGTTTACATACATGACGAATTGCCGAGTCACTCAAATCCCGCATGTTTAACTCGGTACGCGCATCGATTTCCACTGCCTCAGCACCCATGGATGCAGCAGTGATCAGTGCTTTCTTAAAGGGCTGAGAAAAGCAGGCTAATCGAACAGCAGGTCGAATTCTAAGCAACGAGATAATCCTCTATACATGATGAGTCGACGGGCGACATTCCCCCTATCATCATCACAGATTAAATTCAGCACAACCAGAGTTACCAATTATGCTCATTGAGCTATCAATAGGCTGCAAATACAATAAGTCATTCAACTTCCTACCCTCTGTCCTGTGATCGTTTAGCATCTATGCCCCAGAATTTTCTAACCGCGCTGCCCGTTTTCAACGAGGTCAAGTACGTCAATGAAGTCCTGGATCTCGTGAAACAGTACAGCGACAACGTACTCGTTGTAGACGATGGGTCTACTGACGGAACGTCCGAAAAGCTAGCTCAGCGAACCGACGTGATTGTGATTGAACATGAGCAGAATGCAGGTTATGGAGCGGCACTTAAAACGGCTTTCCAATATGCGATCGATCACGATTACCACTCTGTTGTCACCATTGACTGTGACGGACAACATGAACCCCAGCGGATCCCCGAATTCGTAGAGGCATGTAGTAATGGAGTAGATATTGTTTCTGGCAGTCGCTATCTAAAGCAATTTGACGAAGACACAGCACCACCTGAACAACGCCGGCAAATCAATCAAACAGTGTCTGCCGAAATCAGCCGACGCTTAGGGATCCAACTCACCGATGCCTTCTGTGGATTCAAAGCCTATAGCACCAGTGGATTAAAGAAACTCGATTTGACCGAAAATGGATACGCCATGCCGCTCGAGTTGTGGGTACAAGCCGCACAACACGAATTGAAGATTATCGAGTGGCCTGTGCCGCTGATCTACCTTGATGAGGACCGTTCGTTTGGCGGAGTCCTCGACGATGCAACCACTCGATTAGAGTACTACCATCTGGTGCTTGATCGAAGCATTGCAAAAACAGAACAGTTTGCATAATCCCAGACCATCCTACGGTTATTGAAATGAGTGATTCTCGAATCCAATACCGCAAGCTACGCGCTCCGCAAAAGCACGGAGGGTTCCTGGTCGAGCCACCACTCTCTGAATCCACGCAACTGGTAAGGACCAATCAGGAGCTCATCGCGAAGTCTGCTGACTTAATCATCGCCGGCAGACCACTACACGAACTAAGACACTCTGCCCGTAAAGAACTCATCCAACTCGCATTGGAATTCTCAGGGGATCGACTCTCGGAGCCAGCTCAAGTCGATGCTGATCTGATTTTCCTGTCTGGGCATCAGCCTAAATTATTCCATCCGGGGGTGTGGTTTAAGAACGTCCTGCTACATCAATTAGCTCAGCGGCATCAAGCCATCGCCATTAACCTAATCATTGATAATGATTTATGCGGCCTGCCTTCGATCGCCGTCCCTACCGGCTCGTTGGATTCCCCACAGATCACGCAATTCGAATTCGATACAGAACAATCCAATCTCCCTTTCGAAGAAGTGGACGTCCAATCCCCCGAGCGATTCGACTCTTTCTCTGAACGAGTCCTTGAATCCGCCTTAACAGCCAACCGTGACCCACTCCTCACCCAATACTGGGACTATGTCCGGCAATCACCACAAAGCAATGTAGGTCTCAAGCTTGCCTACGCCCGCCACTCGCTCGAATGTCAACACGGCATACAGAATCTCGAGCTGCCGCTCAGTACGATCTGCCAAACCAGCGAGTTCCTTTTGTTCTGCTTACACTTAATGAAAAACGCCGGTCTGTTAAGAGAGACATATAACCAATCGCTTGCCTCATACAGACAAGTGCATAAGATTCGCAGTCAGTCTCATCCCGTCCCGGCCTTAACTCAAATGGAATCTGCCATTGAGTTACCACTTTGGTTTTGGACCAGCGATGCTCCTAGTCGGCAATCACTATTCTGCAAACCCCTGGAAAATGAAATTGAATTGCTCGATGGATCGGGGGTTAGCTTAGGCAAAATCAATCTCACCGCTGGTAATGACGAGGCAGTTAACCAACTCCAAGTGCTTTGCCAACGTGGTTTGAAAATTCGACCCCGAGCGTTAACAACCACCATGTACTGTCGCCTTGTGCTGGGTGATCTATTTCTTCATGGCATTGGAGGAGGCAAATACGATCAGCTTACCGACGATATCGCTGAGCAATTCTTAGGGGTGAGCCTCCCTCGTATACAAATTGCAACTTCGACCATCAAGCTATTCGACGAGCAAATTGTTAATCCGCAACAGGAATTAGATGAAGTCAATCAGGACCTTAGGGCTCTGGAATTCTCTCCGGATAAAGTCGCTCAAAAAGCAATTGAGAATGGTCACAAGGCTGGAGCGGAGTTGGCTCAACTGATGGAAGAGAAGCGTCAGCACGTACAGCAAACGGTTCCGCCCGAGCAACGACCGGCCTGGCATCAGACGCTTCAAGAGATCCATCAAAAGATCAAATTGATCCTTGCCGACGAGGAAGAGAGGCTACTTAACACCAAAATCCAACTCGAAAAACAACAGCTCAACTTCCAATTATTGGACTCTCGGGAATTCTCACTAGTTTTATTTAATGGGAAAACTTTGTTGGATTTACTGGTATCTGCCACAAATACGCCTTAAATTACAGTTGCAAAAGGATTTGCGGATGGAGCCAACTGTAACTCGTGGAGGGATTCCGTGGTATGAGTTCAAGCATCACGACGCGACGAACTATTACGCTTGATGGGGATCAGGCAAGTGTCATTGTTCTTGGAGATTCTGCCTTTCAAAAAGGTACGGTCACTGTAACCAATGGCCGAGCGGGCGATCATCCCGCTATCTTTCGTTTTCTCCAAAACATCTTTCGACTGCCAACGTCAACTGACTACGCAGCTCAATTGGAAGACCCCCAATACGAACCTCGAGATCGGATCGTAGCCAAACTAGGTAATCAAATCATTGGGCATGCTCGCGTGCAAATGAGAGATATCCAATTCGGAGACGTGCAAATACCTGTTGGCTTTTTGTGCGAAATGGCTACCGCTCCTGAATTCCGCAAACAGGGAATCGGTACAGCGCTGCTGGAGCAAGCAGAGCAATTGATGTTAGAGCAGGGTGCTATCCTGGGAATTCTTCGCACACCAGCTGTCTCCTTTTACCGAGACCATGGCTGGAGTGTCGGTGGTCAACACAGTTATAGTGTGACATCACCCCGAAGCATCCTATCACTGCTTCGCCAGACTGTGCTTGAAGAAGAACCTGAAACAACCAACCCTCTGGACGAACCGCAAAAACCACTCAATGTGCGGATCTGGAGACATGTGGAACAGGAGGCGCTCATGCGTCTCTACAAACAAAATCTAAGTGGTAAGTTTGGCGCAATTGTTCGTACAGATGCCACTTGGCGATGGTTGTTAAATCGACACAGCTTCGAACAGGTCTATGTCGCTATCGACGGACCTAAGAAACTAACCATCGAAAGCGGTTTCGATTCCATTGTGGGCTATGCCATCGTCAAACACGGACGCATTCTGGAATTGATGACTGATGAAAGTCGGCCCGACATTGTTCCTGATCTTCTGGAACGAGTTTGTAGCGATGTCATCGAGCAGAAAGATGTCCCCGTACGACTCGATGCACCCGACGGAGACCCTTTACATCAACTAATGAAAGATGCCGGCGGCGAGTTTTTACGTCGTACGGTCGTTGGTGGAGAAGTCATTCTCAGTAAAGTGTTCAATCCACTCACCTTGTTAAAGCAAGTCCGACATCTACTCAACGATCGTGCACAAGCTGCCAACATCCCACTTCCAGCTTCGCTGGGTCTAGTACTGGATGGTAAAGCTTACACCCTAACGCTCACGCCACGCTCAGCCAAAGTCACTCGAGGTAAAACCGGTAAGAGTCATCTAACGATGTCAAAATCTGTGTTCTCTCAACTCTTGTTGGGAGTATACTCAGCTGAAGATGCATTTGACGCCAATGAAATCGAAGCATCCACTAAAGTGGCGAAGCAATTGGCCATGACGATTTTCCAACAACTGCCCGGCCACATACCTCCGCTTGATGACCTGCTAGCATAAGAAACGCCCATGAACAGTGAGCAACCAGTTGATTCCGCCTCTGGCTTAATCAAGGTGGGCTGGTTTGGTGTCTTTCTGATCATCGCGTTAAGCATCTATTCTGCCTTCGTTCAACGTCCGGCCATCGCATCCGATGTAGGTACATACCTCTTGGCCACCGCGACAAGCGATGCGCGGAATCCAGTTACACTCACTTCAGTCGATCCACAAAACCTCGCTGAGGATCGGAATGCTCCGATCACCTGGTGGCCTGAATCTTACAGTGCCATCCCAGCCTTTGTGGATCACTCCGCTAACAATCTTGGCGTTCAACTCGATGGAGGGCAGGCCATCCAATGGACAACTCTGTTGGGGTGGGTAATCGGTACATTACTGTGGTTTTGGTTTTTCAAGTTAGTTTGCCAGCCGAGCCATTTGCCGTGGATCGTTCTGATCTTCCTGACGGCCAGATACAGTCACGCCAATTTCTATCTTTATGATGGCGGAGAATTTTTCTACTGGGCCTTATTTCCAGCCGTCCTTTTATTGAATTACAAAGCCATCACTCATGATCAGCAGTCATCATACTCCGCTCACCTTGCCTCTTTAGCTGGTGTAGCCACCCCAATGCTCGTGCTATTGAAATACAGTGCGGGCTTAAGCACGATTGGATTCGGCCTGAGTTGGCTGTGGATGGTATCCAATAAACAGGTTAGCAAATGGAGCTTTCTCAATTGGTGCGTCAGCGCCGCCACGATTAGTGCCTTTATCTTCTGGCTTGGCCTGATCCCAGCAGGTAATCCAACACAAGTAGACTCCCCGATGCAATGGACACCCATACTTTGGATTACCGGTGCGTGGTTGTTTGCCATGACGGATCTGGGGACCCTTCTCAATAAATTCACCGTTGATGTCCTTCCAGCCATGGGCGAACATTACGACGGCTCTGAAGGTTGGCTATTTGTACCAGCGGTTGTGATTCTGTGGTGGCTCATTAAAACACAACAAGAATCACAAGAGCCATTATTGCAGCGATTACACCGGGTACCCGCCGTTAACAAGTTATTAATTGGCCACGCCCTTGGATTTAGTCTGGCCTTGGCACTACTGTTGATTCGAGGTAGCGCCATACACCTCGACACTCGATTCTTAAGACCTGCAGCAATTGCGCTTATGCCAATGTTGTTAGTCACCCTTTGGAATCGTTTCTCCACGACTCAGGATTCCAAAAGAAAGTGGCTAACCTGTCTCGCTTTACTTGGACTGACTGTCGTTCCTTGTTCCTATGGTCTGTTAGCACTCGGCCATAAAACATTTGTACGCTCTCAATTCGCGACTGCACTCACCGACGGGAATGGTCTACGGCATGATGTCCTCTCCCCGACCGGAGATGCAAAGGCCTTCTTTCAATTTCTTAATGAGTCAACGACCACCGATGACGTGATCTATATCATCGAGCCCACAATGGGAATCCCCCTCAATGGCCGCAGATTATTTATTGAAGAACACGCTCACCTACGAACAAAAGAAGATCTCTCCAAACGGGTTTTCCGAGGAGCACCAAAAGGGCAACTCTATCTTCCACTACCTCGTGAGCTCAAGGAGGATGGACGAGCCGCGTCGATTCAGAACTCTTTCATTGACGTAAACAGTTGGCGGGAAGAATCGTTGGCTAGTCAACCTGATTGGGTGCTACTGATTGGGTCCCCAAACTGATTGAATCTGTTTTCAATCTATCTGTCTGTTAAAATCATCCTGTATTCACACGGTCCATTTCAATTTCTCATCTCGCGTACTTACCATGAAACTCCGCCTGACCTTCTGTCTTGTCCTGTTCGTTACTCTACTAGGATGTTCTGATGACGGCCAACCGTCGAACGCATCTCCTGAATCCTCCGCCGACACACTTCGCATAGGTGTGATGCCTAAATTGGTTGGCATTTCCTATTTCGAAGCGACTGGAAAAGGGGCTAGAGAAGCAGGCGAAGAATTAGGTATTAACGTGCACTATGACGGACCCACGTCTGCGATCCATGAAGATCAGGTACGTATGTTAAATACCTGGATGGCTCAGAACTTTGATGTGCTTGCCATCGCGCCCAACGATCCAGATGCCATTTCATCGACTTTGCGATCGGCTACCAGAGAAGGGTTTACTGTGATGACTTGGGATACCGATGCCAATGCGGAAAACTCACGTCGTCAGATCTTTGTTAATCAGGCGTCCAACCAGTCGATTGCTGATACGATGGTCGACATTATGGTCCAAGGCCTTGAAGAACAGGGGAAGGAACCAAAAGGGAAATTCCTTGTCGTCTCCGGAACTCCAACTGCCTCCAATCAAAATACCTGGATCAAGCTAATGAAAGTACGCATTGCTGAAGATTATCCGGAGATGGAGTTGCTGGAAACGCTCATGCCAGGTGAAGACCAAAGCAAAGCCCAGGAAATGACTACCGCCGCGTTGAATTCGCATGGAGATATCGTGGGGATATGGGGGCTGACTTCGGTCGCTATTCCCGCAGCTGCAAAGGCAATTGAAGATGCTGGAAAGACAGGAGACATCTACGCAACGGGAATTGGATTGCCGTCCACGATGAAACCGTTTGTTGAGAGCGGCTCGTGTACCAAGTTTGCGCTTTGGGATCCGGTCGATTTGGGCTACCTATCTGTCTACGTAGCCCATCACTTAAAAACTAAAGGGGAACTACCCGATGGCACTTATGACTTCGGGCGTATCAAAGGCGTCATCGTCAAAGATGGAGAAGCAATTCTTGGCCCTCCTATTGTCTTTACCAAAGAAAACATAGCGAACTACAATTTCTAAAGAATGTCTAAAGACAATGCCTTCGACGCGGTTGGAGGATCAATATCACAATTCGAGGAATGATCATGGAAACCATTCGAGTTGGTATGATCGGGTTTGGTGCTAATACCCGATTGAGACATGCTCCAGGACTGCTTGCATGCCCAAATGTCTCCTTAGATGCAGTATGTAACCGCTCGCTGCAGTCATCTCAACAAGTAGCGGCTGAATACAATATTGCCAAGACTTGTGAACGCTGGGAACAAGTTGTCGAAGACCCAAACATCGATGCCATTTGCATTGGCACCTGGCCGTATATGCATTGTCCCATTACGCTCGCTGCGCTCGAGCAGGGGAAACATGTACTCACAGAAGCCCGAATGGCCATGGATGACGACGAAGCTCGCCAAATGTATGAAGCCAGTCAACGACATCCGGAATTAGTCACGCAAATAGTCCCCAGTCCACTCGGAATGAAAGCCCATAAAGTCGTGAAACAAATCTTGGCTGACGGGCGGCTAGGTGAGCTACGAGAAGTGATAGTCCTGGGCACCAACGATGCCTATGCCAATTCAGACACTCCGTTACATTGGCGTCAGTCCGGACCTTACAGCGGTATTAATATGCTGGCTTTGGGAATTATCCATGAACCTCTTGTTCGCTGGATTGAGGATCCGATTCGTGTACTCGCTAGTACCCAGACATTCACTCCAACTCGTTTGAATCCTGAAACCAGTCAACCGGAGCCTGTTGGAACACCTGATTCTGTACAGGTCATTACCGAATTTCCATGTGGGGCTCGAGGCATCTATCATATGAGCGGCGTCGTACACCACGGGCCGGGTCCAGAGATTCACCTATATGGCAGCCAAGGCACATTGAAATATGTCATGGCGCCTGACAATAAACTGTATTTCGGATCGTCCAGTGACAACGCTCTTTCAGAGGTACCTATTCCAGACGACCTAGCTGGTGATTGGCGAGTCGAAGAAGAATTCATCAATGCAATTCGCGGGATCGAGCAAATTGAATTCAATGACTTTGCCAAAGGTGTTCGATATATGGAGTTCACTAAGGCTGTCGAACAAAGCGCAGCTTCCGGAGCTGCGGTGGATGTCAACTATTCGGCTTAGCGGTTTCGAAATTGCCCACCACCGATACGTCCACGACCTCGCACACTTCCTGCGTTACGATCCGGCTGTAGCTTGATACTGTAACTTTGCTTGATAAGCTTACACCAACCTTCATCGTGACAAGCGTAGTACTCGACTTCGAGAGTGAGTGACGATTGAGATAAGGATGCCGCTGGGAGCACGTTGGAATCCCATTCTATTCCCAATAGGAATTCGCGAGGATCTGCATCCGATTCGACCTCGATCTTCCTTGCCGATGCCTCTGCTAAAGCCACTGTTATCCCTTCGGGCGTGCGGATACGAAACCTCAACGGAGGAGCAAGATTGTTCCAATGGACACGTAGTAGCGGGTCCAAGTGAAAGCCAACATACATCCACCCCAAGCCCTCCTGCATAAAACGACTGTCTACCTCTGCTCGCAACTTGACGTAATACTGCTCACGGCTCAGACTTGGCTCCACCAACAACGCCCTCATCTGACCGGGCATTTGAGGCCTGACCGCGACACCTTTGCCAGCTAGCTGAGGTGGAGGCAATTGCTGTAAATCCAAGTCCGCAACCGTCGTCGCTGGTGTGACTTCCCCCACCAAATTCGCTAGGTAACTACGAAGTTCAACTGGGTTACTCCATCCACTGGCATGGATGATCTTCCCTTTGGGATCAATCACAAACTGACTGTTCGGAGCACCACCCAGAGCTTGCTTCAGCTCATTTTTCATGTTGTCACAGAGCCACTCAATTTCCGATCCAAGTGTCCTCTTGGCCTCCGCGACATGAAGCAACCGTTCTTCCTGAGTAAACGGTTGTACGTAACCATTATGTTCTGGATGAGCGAGTGCCTTATAGATGTAATAGAAAGCAACATCCTGTGATTGATAGTCGACGGCCACTGTTTCCAAACTGGGAACATTTCTGAGAAAAGGTGGTCATGTGAGACACCCAAATACGAGGACTGTATATCGCCCTCGTAACTCAGCTGTACTGAATGGTTTCCCGTCTGCTGTGAAAACGGAAACCTCCGGCAGTTCCTGTCCTTGTAGATTTGTCACCTGAGGAAAGGTTGCATTCGGCTGACGCACGGAAGGCTGAGCTTGTAAAGACGCTCCACCAAACAACACTGCCATAGCTAACAGTCGTGATAGAAAAAAATTCAATTTCATTACTGACACCTTACTGAACTAAAGAGCCGCCGATTATCACTACGATCATCCTATCAGTTCAATCGCTTGGCCAGCCATTGATTCCAAACCGCGATGGCAACTACGAGCACACCCATCACAATCATTTTCACTCTAGCGTCCATCCAAAGGTAATCATTGGCCATGAGGTCGAGGCTAATATCCAGAGAAGCCATGACACACAGTCCCAGTAACGTGCGACCAATCGAACCATGTCCACCGGTGATCAGCGTACCACCCACCACGACACAAGCAATTACTTTCAATTCCGCTCCTTGATGAGCGATTGCGATGGCTGTTGTGCGCGACATGACATACATCACTGCTACCACTCCAGCGAGGAGGCCACTCATCACATAGACACCAAATAAAACCTGATTCACAGGCAGAGCGACGTATCTAGCGGCGACCGGATTTTCACCTAGATAAAAACAAGTCCTTCCGAATCGAGTCCGATGTAAACCAACCAACGCCATGCAAAATACGGAAGCAAACACAAAGTACTGAGCTGGCCACTTGCCAAAGTAAATCGCTTCCTCCAGAGCAATTGGCATTTGGATCCCTGCTTCCGGAGCGATAGAAAGTGCCAAGCCTGAAAATAATGCCATGGTTGCCAGAGTCACAATCAAGGGAGACAGCCCTTTGTAGATTGCATAGCCGTTAGTGGCACCAGCTAAAGTTCCGACCAGAATGGCTGTCACTGCAGCGGCTTGAAAGGACCATTCGAATTGATCAAATAATACGCCGGTGGTGACAACACAAAGTGCAACCACCGAGGCAATGGATAGGTCAATTCCCCCGGTAATGATGATGGCGGTCATCGCCATCGCAAGGGTTCCTACTTCCATCCATTCCTTGCCAGTCTCAATCAGTGCACTTGGACGTTCAACTTTGGTCACGACAATCAAGAGTGCCAAAATCAACAATGAGAGAGGCACGAGGAGTGACAAGACCGTTGACTGAATCTTCTTCCGGTTCATTGAGAGGCCCTCCCAGTCGCCGCTTGTTGCTTCGCCGTTCGGCGTGCCAAATGCCGGGCACTCAGATGGTCAATTGTGATGGCTATTAAGATCATGAGTCCCACAACCAATTTGATGCGACCGGCTGACGCTTGAAATTGAAGCAATACCGCCTGAAGAGTTTTCAATAGTAAAGCACCCAGAGCAACCCCCACGACAGTACCCCGACCACCCGTAATGGACACTCCTCCAATCACCGCGATCGCGATGGCATCCAGCTCCCACATCTCTCCTAACGTAGACTGCATTTGAGTGGTTGTGGCCAGTTGTAACAGACCTGACAACGCTACAAGCACTCCACTCAATGCAAATGCCCAACACCAGGCAACCGGTTTGCGGATCCCCAATAAACTGGCGGCGACCTCCGAATTGCCTACGACGTACAGATGGCGACCGCGATGATGTCGAGTCATAAAAATATGGACGCTAATGAATATCAATGCTCCATAGATTAAAGATGTTGGAAAGCTTCCATATTTGGCAATCCAGGTAAATACGTCGGGCACGTCCGTAATCGACTCCCCGTTCATTAATACCGCTACCATTCCACGAAACGCGTATAGCATTCCCAAAGTCACCACGATCGGATGAACATTCCCCCAAATCGACATTGCTGCATTAAGGAGGCTCCCAGCTATAGCAACAAAAACCGCCACCCCAATGCCAATAAAGATGCCGAGGATGGGAGGCAAGCCCGAGGTCATGACGATTCCTCCGGCTGCCGTAGCCAGACCCAGAAGCGAACCGACTGATATATCGATGGCACCAACGACAATGACAATTGCAGCAGCTAGTCCCAGAATCGCCCAAGGGACGACATTGACGAACAAAACTGCAAAGTCAAACGAGGGATTTTGCAGCTTGAGAACGATCATCAAAACAACTGCGATGGCGGCCAAGCCAACCTCTGTAAGATACCTACCAAAGAAGCTTGTTTTGCTTTCAAACGATTGCCCAGCGCTATGAGAACTCTCTTCCGTAGTCGATACCGGGAAGGCCAGCTCAGCGACTTGCTCTGCCGTTGCTTCTTGCGAATTAAGGTCACCGGAAATGGAGCCATCACGAAAGACGATCGTTCGGTGACTATAACGCAATACTTCTGGAAGTTCCGAGCTGATAAAGATCACTGCGCAACCGTCCGAAGCTAGGTCAGCAATTATGTTATGCAGTTCTTCCTTGGCACCGACATCCACGCCTCGAGTCGGCTCATCTAGTATCAGTACCTTGGGACGATTCAGTAACCACCGACCCACGATGACTTTCTGCTGATTACCACCCGAGAGATTCTCAATAGCTTGCGCCGAACTGGAGAACTTAATATTAAGTAATTCTTGAATTCGAGTGGTTGCTGCCTCTTCCCGAGCGTTACTCGTCAATACGCCTTTGCCGAGGGTTGGCAGGGCCGCCGCCACGGCATTTTCCGAAACGCTATGCCATCTGAAGATTCCCTGATGGAGCCTATCTTCGGTAACCAATCCTATTCCGTTGGCCACGGCCTCTTTAGGGTTGTTAGGGTTAGCTCGCTGCCCATCTACAAAGATGTCTCCAGCCTGCCGCTCCCGGACACCAAATACTGTCTCTGCGAATTCCGTGCGACCTGCGCCAACAAGACCGTAAATCCCTACAATCTCTCCCGCTTTGACGTCTAATGATACCTCTTTAACCCCACCCGAAATGTCACTCAATTCACGTACAGAAAACACGTTCGGTGCCTCGGTCAAATCAGGGATCATCCGTTGTTGATCCAGATTAACTCGACGGCCCACCATGGCTTCCACTAAGGAATGACCGGTCACTTCTTCGAGAGGGAGCGTCCAGATAAGTTGACCGTCTCGTAAAACAGAAATGCGGTCGCTCAATTCAAAAATCTCTTCCTGCCGGTGAGAGATATAAACAATCGCCGCTCCCTGACGCTTTAGCTGAGCTATCTGTTCGAAGAGCCAGGTGGTTTCTGTCGCGCTTAGTGCGCTGGTGGGTTCATCCAAAATCAAGACTTTGGCGTTTTGAGCAACCGCAGATGCCACCTGAAGCATTTGGCGCTGAGCCACTGAAAGAGAGGCCGCCGATACCCTCGAATCAATCGGCTCCGGCAACTGCTGGAGATACGCCTGAGCCGAAGCATGGATTTGAGTCCAGTTCACAAACCCAAGCTGATCGATTGGCAGGCCTTGAAGTAGAGCAATGTTCTCGGCGACGCTTAGATGATCAAATAACTCGGATTCCTGAAATACAGTAACCACGCCATTTTGCCGAGCCTCGATCGGAGTCGAATAAGCATCGCCTCCATGCATTTGAATCTCACCAGCGTCTGGCGTGTATACACCGGCAGCTAGGTGAATTAATGTGCTCTTTCCAGCTCCATTTTCACCCACGATCGCATGGACTTCCCCTTCGTGAAGAGAAATGGAGACGTTATTGAGCGCGCGTACGCCTGGAAACGTCTTCGTCACTTCTTTCCATTCAAAGACGGTCTTGCTCATTGGGTTTCACGATGGATTCAATATTGAAACTAGCTGGCTTTAAGAAGATCGTATTATAAGACACAATGAGAGACGACGTTAATAACAAGCCTGAGACCTGCATAACACCATCTATGGAATTTCTCATCTGCCTACTGATCGCAGCAAGTTTCGCTCTGGGATACTATGTGAAGGCTTACGTAGGTCAGCGTGGCTCTTTGATGTGGGTCGATCAAACGACGGGATTACCCGGTCGACCGGATTTCGAGCGTGCCGTTCAACTTGGATTGAAAGCTGACTCTGGCTTAGGGTTGATCATCGTTGACCTAGATAATTTCAAAGTGATTAATGATCAACAGGGCCACTTAGCTGGTGATTTGAAACTTCAGTCGGCTGCCAAGATGCTTTTAGAAATTACTGCCGACGAAGGTACGTTGTTCCGCTGGGGTGGAGATGAATTTGTCTTATTGGTGCCAAATTCGAGCCAGGATTTATCCGAGGTGGGGCATCGGCTGGAAGCTCAATTCAATGCGTCGCAGCTCGGTCTTACTTGCTCGACAGGCTATGCTCTGCAACAGGAAAATGACACTCCAGAGACACTCTTTGATCGCGCCGATCAAATTCTCTACTCAAATAAATCCTGATCCGTTTTAAACTCGCCTTGACCTCTACAAGGCTTGTCCATTAATCTCCCGCCCTGTTGGGATGGTAATCACTCAACGGATTTTCTGGCTCTGCGGAACGGAAGCCCATTGCCTGAAAATCAACCAATCCAATCGCTCCCGAGATGAAAGTCGGAATCCTCTGCCCCCCTTGGATCCACTAGCATTTTGGGAGCTTTTTTATGCGCCTCCCAAAAACAAGCTCCAATAAGTGACACCCACTCGATCCTTGGCCCATTCTTCGGCATCCAATAGGTGACACCCACTCTTTGTTTGAGCATCGATCACTCTCAAACCACTTATTTTCCAGAGTTTAGGAAACGCTTTGCAGAATAAGTGACACCCACTTTTGACTATTCGTCGATCTGGTCAATCTAAAAGTCAATCTCGGCCAAATTCGGTCAAGCAGCCCGTAATGTAGGCTTTAGCAGGCATTCAACCCATCGTCTTCTGCTGATTCAGTGCATCGATCCATCTAAATCTGATAGACCCAAGAGTGGGTGTCACCGATTTAATCAGTCAGATTTCTCTTCGCCGTTGATCAGCGTGAGAGGCGCGTCTTCAGTCGGAGCTTTTAGCGTTTGGGGGACTCGTTCAACCTCTGGCTCCTGAGTATTGCCACGTGATGTCACCGTGAGTGATTGAGCGCCACCTGAGTCGATAAATTGCTTTAGCGGTGAATGCCATTGGGGCTGATTTCCAACCACAGGTGTCCAACCAGTGACAAAGGGTCGCCAGCTCCCATGCTGAATACTGCCGTAGCCTCCATGGGGCACATTGATATAGGGAGCCTCCATGACCATCGAGCGGTCAATGCCCTGGCTGGCCCATAGATTGAAGCCCCCTCGCATGTTACCTTTACGCCATCCAAATCCGAATCGAGCGTCACGGCCGTCATAGCCACCATAGGGAGGAATCACGGGAGCACCCCAGTTAAAGAACCAGCCCCCGCGTCGAAAATTCTGCTCCATATAAAATGACGAGCCGATATTCTCAAACCATCGCTCGGTCATGCGGCCGTTGGGAGCCGACAAGACGACTTGCTGCGCCTTCACCTGTGTCCCACCAAACATCATGAATAGGAGCAGCAGAGACAGCGAACTGACAATCAGATTGAAACGTAATTTACTTCTCATGTCTTCATTATTGGGTCATATACACGAGTAGTCCAATAAAAAGTGAAGGCATAATCGTTGCCATCAATAGGGCCCCAATTGCCTGTCCCATCGGTTTGTCATGAGTCTGTGACAAGCCACAGCACATTTGTACGAACCAAAAGAGCAGAAGTAATACCGGCCCGACAAATGGTATGGCCAGTAATTGTAGTACCGAGCCAAGACTATATGCCATCATCCTGTTGGTCGTCTCAAACGGCTTCTCCGTGCCTCCCACCACGAACGCCGCTGCGTGTAGCATCGCTCCAAAGCAAAACATCAGCAGCGGTAGCAGTAGCAATCCGGCACCAAACCAAATGCCAACACCGACTCCAAATTGCGACGCCAGTTTTGGATAATCCACACCCGAAGCCATATGGGGAGATGCTAAGACACATGCCAGTATCAAAACGGGAATCATAGCCAAAGCAAATAAGATGGTGGCCAATAAATGCCCAATCACTGCGAAGCCAATCGGATTCCCGAGCCCATCATCCTCATACATCTGCTTAAAGCCTGTATTCGGACTGAAGAGCAGTAACTTACAAGTCGACCAAAAACGACCACCTGATTCCGGAGGATTTTCCCAAGGCAATCCATCACGTTTGACTGTTTTCTTCGACCCCATTGGCGGATTGGGCTTAGTCGGGCCGGGCGATTTCCTAGGCGGAGTCCAGGCTCCAGCTTTTAATGGCGATTCAGGAACGAAGTTCTTCAGCAGATCCGTGCCTCCCAAATTAACCTGCATCGGGGTCAGTGGTTTCAAGGGAGAGGAGACTGTAGACTGCTTCACTCGAAATCCGGTTATCGTCGAATAGAATGGAATCTCGACCGTAGCTCGGCAATTTGGACAACGCCCTTTCTTACCTGCATGCTCTTTCGGAACTCGTACCTGTTGCCGGCACTCTTTGCATTCAAATTGGATCTTATCTTCGTCAGCCGCTCCGATCGCCACACCGTGCTCGGGCTCCTGGCTCGGAGCTTCCTCCTGAGCGGATTCCGTGCTGGTTAATTCCAGTACCGAGAGGCTCAACCTAGAGATGGCTTCGCAGCTAGTGCACTGAATCTTCTTGTGAGCTTTATCGGCTGGAATCGATAATCCATGATCACAGACTCGACATCTAAATCGGTAGAACTCCTTATCACCACTCTGATGTCGCTCAGCCTTTTGAATCAAAACGATGCATTTACCGTCTCGAATATCCGCCAGTTTGCCTTCAAGGCTATCAACCGGAATCTCCATCACGGCCTGGCAACCAGGGCAAGCTCCCTTTTTCCCCGCAGCAGAACCTGGGGCGCTCATCGGCGACTGGCAGGACTTGCAGAGGAATTCAATCTGAGAGGACGGGGAATTCACCAAATGCTCAACTAACAGGTCAGAGTGAAATAACAGTACTCGTGAGCCATTATTCTAGTCACCGAGACAGGTTAAAGTCGAACGGGAACCCCGCGTTCGGCCATGAGCTGTTTCGTTTCCTGAATCGTGTATTCCCCAAAATGGAAAATACTGGCTGCCAGCGCGGCATCCGCTTTCCCTAATAGAATTGCATCGGCCAGATGGTCCGGCGAACCGGCTCCACCGCTGGCCACAACCGGAATCGACACGGCTTCGCTTACTGCTTTGGTGATTTCGATGTCATAACCATCTTTGGTACCATCACAATCCATGCTGGTTAAAACGATTTCACCCGCTCCTAATCGCTCGACTTCCTGAGCCCAACTCACTGCTTCCAGCCCTGTTGGTTTGCGTCCACCATTGATATGCACTTCCCATACTTCACGGCCATCCCGTTGTATGCGTTTGGGGTCGATATTAACGACGATACATTGACTACCAAATTTACGAGCGGCTTCCCTGACGAATTCAGGATCCTTACATGCTGCAGAGTTAATCGACACTTTATCGGTCCCGGCATTGAGCAGGGCTCGGATATCTTCAATCGACCGAATACCTCCGCCTACTGTCAGCGGCATAAAAATCTGCTCGGCAGTCCGTTGAACCACGTCGAGCATAATATCACGCCCTTCGTGACTTGCAGTGATATCTAAAAACACCAATTCATCCGCACCTTCACGCTCGTAGCGCGAAGCGACTTCGACCGGGTCCCCAGCGTCTCTCAGATTGACGAAATTAGTACCTTTGACAACCCGCCCACTTTCAACATCCAGGCAGGGAATAATTCGATTTGCCAGCATTAGAAAATGCCTTTCAGCCCTCTCTCGGTTTTAGTGTACCTTCGCAATCGCATCTTTTGCGACTTCGATGCACTGCTTGATATCGTCAATGGGGTTTTGAGGATTCGCTTCGTACTCCAGCGAGATCGAACCATCGGCTGGGAATTTGATCTTCTTCAAGGCTTTGAAGATTCCGACGACATCCAAATGGCCTTCACCGATGATGGTGTTATGGGAAACCTTTTCCATTTTGGCTTCGTCTTTGATGTGTAATGCAAACACTCGTTTGTTCAATTTCAACACGGCTTCGACTGGATCTTCCTTACTGCGAATAAAGTGTCCAGTATCAACACATGCGCCGATCAGCGGATGGTGATCTTTGACAGCATCCACCACCGAATCGATTTTGTCATACAACGCATCCGGACCGTGATTATGAATCGCAACGCGGATCTTATATTCGGCCACCAACTTATCCAGCGAATCAAATGAATCAGGAGCGGGATTAGCGGTCAGACACTTGATTCCCAATCGCTTGGCAAAATCAAAAATGCTCTTATTGAACTCATGGTTATTGTTAAAGCTCCAAACCCCATGTGCAGCGATCGTAATCTCGGCTTTCTTCAGCAAAGCCTGGAGATTGCTCAAGCCTTCAGCATCAATCTCTTTGGGGACGTGATTAGGGTAAAACTCAACAAAGTGCAGCCCCATTCCCTGAATATGGCGAATCGCTTCCAGCAGGTTATATCCTCGCAGTGAATAGCTTTGGATCCCAATCGGCAGTCCTTTAAACGGATCTTCAGCAGCAGAGACACTGGGAATATCAAATAGTGAGACGCCGGCCGCAGCAGCCGCAGCCAACACCTGACGGCGTTGCATCAAAAACTGACTCATAAGTCTTCCAATCAAACGTAACAGGGTGGGATGAGAGTAATCTTCAAAGCTCAGTATAGGCTATTTAACTCACCACTATAACCTGCCATATCTACCTACCTTTTCACCTCTCAGAGTGATGCATCCACGGCCGCTGATACGACCACGCACTGCAAAATTAGTGTGCTATACTTGTTAATACTCCTAATTAGGAAAACAATCCTAACGAAGAACTTTTCATATCACGTTTGTATTCTTCAAACAGTACCTTTAAACAACTCGGTGAATACCGAACCCGTGGAGCACTGAACGATGGCCTCGACAGAACAGCCTGCAGCTAATGTTGATCAGGACATGGCACGATTCCTTACTAAGAAGGAAGAGCTCGAAGTCGATAAGATTTTCCGCGCCCTAGTCAAATTAGAAGGCTCGGACTTACACATGAAAGTTGGCCGTCCACCGATTGTACGGATCAATGGGGCGTTAAAGGACTTGAATCGAGGGCCGATTGAACGGGAAGAGATGGTGCGACTCTTATTCCCAATGATGGATAAGAAGAATCGTAAAATCTTCGAGGAAGAAGGCGGAGCTGACTTCGCTCATACGGTTGACGTGGATGGCGAAACCTGGCGATTTCGTGTCAACATGCTCACACAACTCGGCAACATTGGTCTGGTCGCCCGGCGAATTAGCAATTGGATTCCCGACTTCCGTGGTCTGCACCTGCCGCCTGTGATGGAATCTCTCTGCCACTACGATCAGGGCATGGTCCTGCTAGCCGGTGTGACCGGTTCCGGAAAGTCGACCACCATTGCTTCCATGTTGAATTACATCAACAGCATTTACTCAAAACATATCCTCACACTTGAGGATCCAATCGAATTTGTTTACACCGAAGACAAATGCCTGATCAACCAGCGCGAAGTCGGTCAGGACGTCAAAGACTTCGAAATCGCCATGAAGCACGCGGTGCGTGAAGATCCTGATATTATTCTGGTCGGTGAGATGCGTGATGAAGAGACATTTATGACCGCGATCCACGCAGCGGAGACAGGGCACTTGGTGTTTGGTACTGTCCACGCGTCAAGTTCTTCAACCACCATCGGTCGTATTCTCGACCTCTTCCCGGAAGAAATGCACGGAGCCATCCGTAGTGCGATCGCCTTCAATATGAAAGGCATCGTCGCTCAAAAATTACTCCCATCGATTCGGGAAGGCGTTGGGCGAGTCCCAACCTGTGAAATCATGACCTTTAATCCAATGATCACCAAACTGGTATTGGAAGGGCATGACGAAAAACTACCTGATGCGATTCGCATTGGAGCTGAAGAGGGAATGCAGGACTTTACCATGAGTCTCAAACAGTTGATCGATGACGAACTCATCGACCGTGAAACCGCCTTCAAGGTGGCACCCAACCGAGACGCTCTTAAAATGGCGATCAAAGGTATCAACGTTTCGACTCCCGGGATCATCTAATCCTCTCCCCCTATTACGCTCCCGTTACGCTCCTTTTACTGTCTCTCTCCCTGAGGAATTTAAACCGAAATCATGGCAACCGATACTGAAGGACTTTCCCCAAACGAAATGGGGCCCCCTGTCGATGTCCGCTCAACCACCGGTGATAATTCGGCAAATCAAACTGCCGAAATCCAATGCCGGCAATCCATGGGAATTGTCCCAGTTAAGCAAGTGCTCTACGAAGCGCTTGTCCAAGACGCCGAACGACTCCTCATCGACTGTACGATGCAGGGAGCGACATCCCAGATCGAAGTGGATGGCTTGTGGCAACAGCTTCCTATGCTGGATCCGCAAAGTGCCACGATGATGGTCGCCGTGATGAAAACATTGGCTCATCTCAATGCCAATGATCGCATGAATGAACAAAGAGGCGAGTTCACAGCCAACAGCGGAGAAATTGGTCGACGATGTCATATTACTTCGGTCGGCACGCAAACCGGTGAACGCATTATCATCAAACTCGAACCCAAAAAGCCTCGATTTAAGTCGATTCAACAATTGGGGATTCGGGATGAGATCCTGGAGGAATTCAAACGCCTCACCGGCAAGTATATGGAAGATACTTCGCAGCAGGTGCATACAGGAATCTTTATTGTGTCTGCTCCTGCCAATGGCGGAGGGCTTACGACGGCCTGGACACATGCGTTGGGTGCAACCGACCGATTCATGCGAGACTTCTTCTGCCTCGAACAAAAGGGACTGAAGGAAACCGACGTCGAGAATATCCATTTAGAGGAAGTGGATGCGGCAGCGGGTCAAACGTTCACCACCGTCATTGACAAAGTAAAACTCCGCGAACCCGACGTATACGTTCTCCCGCAAGTGCCGGATAAGGAAACGCTCGAAACACTGTGCGACGAAGCCTTAAATAACAACCGTATGTCTATCATCTCAGTCAACGCCATTGACGGGATCGAAGCCATTCACAAAATCCGGTCACTCGGAGTGGCTCCGGACAAGTTTGCCAAGTGCCTCAACGGTGTGATGCATATGCGACTTTGCCGGAAACTATGCGAAAACTGCAAACAGCCGTTTCAGCCGGGCCCACAATACATCCAGCAATTAGGACTTCCACCTTCACATGTTCAGATCCTATATCAGCATTTCCAACCCGTCCCGGACGAAAATGGAAATCTTCCGGAACAATGTGAAGTTTGTTCCGGTCGCGGATTTATGGGACGTACCGGAATGTTTGAGTTGATCACGATGGACGATCAGCTTCGCCAAGCGGTAGCGACTCAACCGGACTTAAATGCACTTCGCCAGCTTGCTCAACAGTTGGGCAATAAATCCACGCAACAGGAAGGTATCCTGCATTTGGCCCAAGGTGTAACTTCGATTCAGGAATTGCAGCGAGCAATGTCGAGTTAACTTACGTAGGACTAATCGAACTACTCTAAGTTATCAAATGGGAACTCAATACTGTGGTTGATGAACACTCTCCATATCTCCCTCCTGAAAAGCATGACCATTGGGGGGAAGAAACCGGTTATCGGCGACTCCATTGGGCCGCCATCACCAGCCTGGTATTGGCGTTCCTTTCGCCGTTGGGCATCTTCTCTTCTGGATTCATTGCCTTGGCAGTCATCAGTGTCATACTTGGCTGGAAAGCACATCGCGAAATCTCCAAAAAACCAGAGATCTACACCGGCCATGCCTTTGCCACCATCGGCCTGTTTGTGTCGATCGTCTTTGGAACTTGGGCAACGTATGGGAAAACGAATGAGTCTGACTACCTGTACTTGCAGGCAGCTGAGCAAACCAAGCACTGGCTTGGCTACCTCAAAGAAGGAAAACTCGGCCATGCCCACCAGGTCATGCTAAGTGTCGAGGGAGGGCGGAATTACGAAGTTCGCGACATTGAAGAGTTCTATCAAAATGACCGCGGAATGCTGGAAGAACAAAATGCTCGGTTTGCACGCCAGCCCATGAAGATGATGCTCGATCATATTGATCGCTGGAACCCGGAAGACTTAGTCGTTATTAAAGACGTTCTCATTAAAAGCGTGAAAAGAAACGAACGCCAGATCGTTCAGGAATATATGCTGCCACTGGAAGGTTCTCAACAAGAAGCCATTGGGTTCCGAATTCAATACTGGCGAAAGTTCTTTCCTGAAGGGCGAGCATCTCATTGGCAGTTAGAAGGTATCGGAATGCTCGACGGAACTTATGGTGACGATGCCGCAGATCCTCACGCCGGTCATAGCCACTAGAAGACCTGACCGTCCACGGACTCGGTTACCACTGCCGTCGGTGGCAATGAGTCGATAAAGAGCTGGCCATAGAACTTAGTGCGAACCCGTGGATCCAAAAGCACTACAATACCGTGGTCGCTACGAGTTCGAATAAGGCGTCCAAATCCCTGCTTAAATTTGATCGCCGCTTCAGGAAGCTGAAAATCCATAAATGGATTACCTCCCTCCAGCTTAATCTTCTCAAGTCGGGCCTCCAGCAAGGGCTGATCTGGCACACTAAACGGCAGGCGGGGGATGATGACATTTTGAAGTGCGTCACCGGGGACATCGACTCCCTGCCAAAAACTATCCGTCCCGAATAAAACAGACCGCGGATTCTCCTTAAACCGCCGCACCATTTCTGTACGCGGTGTCCCGTCTCCCTGGCTGATGATTCCCAACTGCTGCTGAGTCAGCCACGGTGTCAAAGCGGATGTTAAATACCGGATCATGTCGTAGCTCGTGCACAAGACGAAAGCATGACCATCGGTACGTTCAACATACCGTTTCACCATTTCTACAGTTTGAGTACGAAACTGTTCTTTTTGTTGCGAAGGATCCGGCATCCCTCCTACTAAGATCAACTCGGACTGTTTTTCATAGTCGAAAGGACTACCGATTTGTGCATTATTGGTGTCGCCCAACCCGATCCGCGATCTGAAGAAATTGAAGTTTTCATCGCGACCTACTCCGAGCGTGGCACTCGTCAGAATCACACTTGGAATCTTATTGAATAGCTCTCTTCTGAGGATTGGGCCAACATCGAGTGGCGCTCCACGTAGCTTTACGCGAGGCCCCTGTCGCCTGGTATTAAAAGCCTCAAGCCAATACACCATGTCTGGCGCAGACTGTTCCATCCATTGGTGAATCGCGTCGGATAATGTCTCCAAACGAGCCACGGCCGAAGTGTAATCCTTACGTTCTGACGTATCCTCTATTCCGGAAGCAATCCGACGAATCATGCCGGCAAGCTTCGACAATGCCGGACTAAGCGCATTTTGAAAAGTTCTTTTCTTGTGCATCCGACCATTGGATTTAGGATGCTGTTCCTTCCAGGTCATGATATCGCCGAACAACTGATCTGCTGCCATATAGCAATCCACCACCTGCCGCTGAGCTTTATCAAACCGTCCATCTACTAACAGCCCTTTGTTCGTCCGGTCGTTGTACAACTTTTTCAAAATGTAAGCGACCTGCCCGGAGGACACGCTGGGACCTAAATGATCTCCGGCAACACTCTCAACCGTATGCGCTTCATCCAGAATAACAGCATCGTAATCCGGAAGAACACTCACCCCCTGACTGCGTAATGCCAGATCGCTAAAGAACATTGCGTGATTCACAATGATGATCTGAGCATGTTCCATTCGTCGGCGAGCACGATAGTAAAAACAGGATTTATGCGTCTTACAACTGGGGCCCATGCAGTTCCCAGAATCGCTGGCAACTTCGTCCCAAACTGAACCGTTTGGCTGAAATGGCAAGGTACTGCGACTTCCGTCGGTTGTGTCTTTGGCCCACTGGTTGATTGCATCGAGTTGTTCGAGTTCTTGAGTACTTTCAAATAGTGTGGCACTACGAGTCACAGCACTCTTCAATCGCCTTTGACTGAGGTAGTTGGCTCTGCCTTTGACTAACACCGCAGAGAATTCTCGAGGGATCACGCTGTTTAGCAGTGGCAAGTCTTTGCCGAGCAACTGTTCCTGCAGGCTGATGGTATGCGTCGAGATAATAATACGACGGTTCCGAGTTTGCCCATCCTCGGTCTCCACGGTTGCGTGCTCTGGATCCGTTGCTGCCAGAATCGAAGGAACAAGGTAGGCAAAACTCTTTCCGACTCCTGTCCCAGCTTCCACCACTAAATGGCGTTTATCAGCCAACGCTGTGGCAACCGCATCAGCCATTTCGAGTTGCTGCATCCGATGTTCATAATTCTGGAGTCGGGCAGCGATCCGCCCCTCTGGCCCCAGAATATCCTCAGATTGCAAAAAGTCATGCTCCATCAGTAAACGCCTTAGTTTGGTTTAGAATCGCGTTTACTTGCCACGAGGATAAGGGTGAGTGGCAATCACGCCCTCTTCCGGGCTGCTTGCCGATGCATACAGTCGTTTGGGAATTCGGCCGGCCAGGAACGCTTGTCGCCCTGCGTAAGTCGCGGACTTCATGGCCTGTGCCATTCTGTGGGGATCACGAGCATGCGCAATCGCCGTATTGAGCAACACCCCGTCCACTCCCAATTCCATTGCTTGAGCGACATCACTTGCCGTCCCAACACCCGCATCAACGATCACGGGGTAGTCCGGATCTTCATCCTTTAAGTACTCAAGGATGATTCTGATGTTGTTGGGATTGAGGATCCCTTGCCCCGATCCAATCGGACTACCGGCGGGCATCACTGCAGCGGCACCGGCTGCTTTCAATCGCCGTGCTGTTACCGGATCGTCGCTGGTGTAACAAAGCACATGAAAACCGTCGGCCACGAGTCTTTCAGTCGCTTCCAAAGTAGCAACCGGATCGGGCAACAATGTTTTACTATCTCCGAGACACTCAAGCTTGACCCAATCTGCCCCTGGATTCCCCAGTGCTCGCAAGATTTCACGTCCCATCTTGGCAACCCGTACGGCATCAGCCGCGCTGTAGCAGCCTGCAGTATTGGGCAACAGGATGTACTTTTCCGAGTCGATAAAGTCGAGTAAGTTTTCGCCATCCGCATCATGGAGCCGTTCACGGCGAACAGCCACGGTAATGCACTGAGCTCCGGATAGTTCCAGGCATTCTTTCATGACTGTCGCATTTTCATATCGGCCACTACCGACAATCAACCGACTGTTCAGCTGGAACGGACCAACGGTCAGCATGCCTTGGTCGGAGACTTGTTCGAGAGAATCTATTTCTGTTGCCATCGTCTTTCCAGAACTGAGTGTTAGCCACCACCAACAAGTGTCACGACTTCTAACTTGTCACCATCATGAAGCTCGCACTTGGCATGATTCTCAAACGGAACGATCTCCAGATTCAACTCAACCGCCACGTGTCGAGTTGTGATTTCCAACTGGAGAAGCAGCTGATCCAAAGTCGTTTCGGCAGCTACATCGATAGGTTTTCCGTTAACGTGGACGACCAAGTCGGTTTCCTTCGCGTTATTGTCCAAGCGTAATATTTCGAGCCTGGCCAACCTTTAATGCCACCAAGATTCCATTTTGTGGACGTCCTGTCGATTCCATCTGGCGATTCCAAGGAACATAGTATGCAGCAAAATTTCCGGTCGTTGCATCAACAATATAAACCAAAGAGTTGCCAGGTCGGTTATTACCAACGAATTGCACGTCACCGGTCACCATTAGCAACCGTGGTTTCTTCGTTCGTTGAACCTGTAAATCATTAAACACGTTGGTTTTGAAGTGCCCGCCAATTTGACCTGTTCGTGCATAGGGAATAATGCACTGTAAGTCACCGGTTAACGCATCCAGAAAGAACGCCCCTTCGGCCTGATCCGAAATCGCACCGGTGGCTAAGGAGAAGTTATCCGAACTGTCACTACCTGCTGCTTTTAAGACCATGCCATCGATTTCAAAGGTCGCAGCGTTTTGTTCCGACTTCAATCCAATGACCGTGCCAGCAACCATTCCCAGGCCAAACAACAACCCAATACCGATGCCAAGTAATAGCGATTTGTTTCTCATGTAAAACCTTTGTATATCCACCAAGTTAAAAGACTAAGTAAGACACTCGCGATGAAAATGGTCCCAAGAACACAACCGAAACCACTCAGTCTCCATTATAGGCAAAAACATGATTTGAAATAACTAGCTAACTGGGGATTGGTGGACAGTCCGTCAGACATTCCCAGACATTCCCAGCCAGTTCCTGACTGGGACCGCACTGGAACAAGACGCGGGATATGCTAAAAAAGAGGAAAGACGAATCCACTAATCCAACGACATCAGGTATCCACAGCCCCTTACTCGCCAATCTCAGGTGGCATTTTTATAAGGCTGTAACTACGATGTCCGAACAGGAGCAATTTACATATGTCCACCAATGGTGACTTAAATAGAAAACTGCGAATGGCATTGGTTGGCGGGGGTGCGGGATCATTTATTGGCCGCGTTCACTGTACTGCCGCTGTTTTAGATAATCGAGCGGCATTGGTTGCCGGAGCGTTGTCTTCGAATCCGGAACGAGCGAAGGCTTCTGCGCCAGCTTACGATATTGGCGAAAGCCGAGCCTACGGTTCGTATCAGGAAATGCTCCAAACCGAAGCGGCACTTCCTGCAGACGAGCGAATTGACTTTGTCTCAGTCGCCACACCTAACCACACGCACTTTGAAATCGCCAAAGCCGCCGTGGAATCCGGCTTCAATGTTATTTGCGACAAGCCGATGACGTTTGACCTCGCTCAGGCCGAGGAACTGGCTTCCGCCGTGGACAATTCAGATGTCGTTTTTGCCGTAAGCCATAATTACACCGGATACCCGCTCGTACGACAGGCTCGGGAAATGATCCTCAACGGTGAACTCGGTGAAATCCAGGCCGTCCGCGCTTTCTACATTCAGGGCTGGCTAAGAACACGCCTGGAAGCAGAGGAACAAAAGCAGGCAGCCTGGAGAACAGACCCTTCCAAGAGCGGTGCTGCAGGTTGTTTCGGCGATATCGCCACGCATGCCTATAACCTCGGTCGCTATATGACCGGCCTACTGCCAGACCAAATCAGCTGTCACCTGCGTACTTTTGAAGAAGGACGTCAACTGGACGACTACGGAACGGCAGTGATTCAGTTTGAAAATGGCGGATTGGGAACTGTGACTGCTTCTCAGATTAGCCATGGACGCGAAAACGACCTGTTCATCGAAATCGATGGAACCAAAGGGGCGTTACAATGGCGTCAGGAAAATCCCAACGAGATGATCGTTCGCAAGAACGGGGAACCACACAAGATTTATACTCGGGACCCTAATGCTCCATTTATGAATGGAAGTGGAGCCGCAGCGTGTCGATTACCAAGTGGACACCCGGAAGCATTCTTCGAAGCCTTTGCCAACGTCTACCGTTCAGCTTACGATGCAATGGCTGACCGAGCCTTGGGCAACAGTATCGAAAAAGTCGACACGATCTACCCGAATGTCCATGACGGCGTTGAAGGTATGTATTTCATTCAACAATGTGTTGCCAGCTCCGCGGACAATGGAGCATGGTTACCGCTCAAGCATGAACGAGCCCGTCGATAAAACTTAACGAAACCACCCAAACAAAGACCTTACTTAAAGGAAATAAATATGATTCGCAAACTGATGATGGCCGTGCCTGCTATCCTGCTCGCTGCAGGTATCACGCTAGCCGATAAAAAAGAAGATGGATTCGTCACCATTTCCAATGGAAAAGACTTTAGCGGTTGGAAAGCCAGTGAGAACAAAGATTCCTGGAGCATGAAGGATGGCGCATTCGTTGCCGCCGGCCCTCGTAGCCACCTGTTCTTTCAAGCCGACAAACCATTTACCAACTTCGAATTGAAAGTCGATGTTATGACACTGCCGGGAAGCAACGGCGGTATCTATTTCCACACCAAGTATCAGGAAAATGGTTGGCCAAAATACGGTTATGAAGCTCAGGTCAATATCACCCACGGTGATCCTAAGAAGAGCGGCAGCCTGTACGGTGTCGTTAACATTGCCGATCCTAAGCTGAAGGATAACGAGTTCTACGAAACTCATATCATTGTCAAAGATCGTCATGTGACCATCAAACTCAACGGCCGAACTGTTGTGGATTACACCGAACCCAAAGGGAAAGAAGCCTTTAGCAAAGACTTTGAACGTCGCTTGGGCGAAGGAACCTTTGCATTACAGTGCCATGACCCGAAGAGCATTGTGCACTTCAAAAACATCCGAGTAAAACGACTCGACTGATTTCCAGCGAGTCTGGAAAGAGTGAATGAACAGGACTTCCCGCTGTTGAATTTCAACATTGGGAATCGCTGAAATTAGTTAATTCTTCCTCCGAGGCTGGCCGATAAGTTTTTACACTTCGGCTAATCCGGCAGAGGGACCAAATTTTAGCGTAAGTCAGGATCACTAATACGACAGTGCAGAAGCACGTCAGCATCCTCGCTTGTCTCGCAGCGACTCCGCTCGCCGCATTCACAGCCGAAGTTTTAAAACGATAAGAACCCCGAGCGTGACTTTTGTTGCTCTCGGGGTTTTTTATGGTCAGACGAATCTTCGCTGAATTTCTTAAGTATCATACGGATATGAATTATCCACGTTATGACCGCCACCAAAGCTACCAGTGGAATTATGACCATGCTCCCGAACCGGTTGCCGTGGACGTTCCCAACTGGCCAGCACCCATCACTTTGTGCGGTAAGTCACTCAAGTCTCCCCTGGGCATTCCGGCAGGGCCGCTGCTCAATGGCCGTTGGTGTCTGTACTATGCCAGCCTCGGGTTCGATCTGGTGACTTATAAAACGGTGCGTAGTGGAGTGCGACCTTGTTACGATCTTCCCAACCTGCAACCTGTCAGTGTGGGGATGCTGCAGGGTGGGGAAGCTGATGTACCGGTTCAGGACCAAATGACTGGAAGTTGGGCGGTCTCTTACGGCATGCCCTCTACGGCACCGGAAGTTTGGTGTGCCGACGTGCGTCAAACTCGTGAACTACTTCCGAAAGACAAGCTGTTGTCTGTTTCCGTCGTCGGCACCATTGAACCGGGCTGGACGTTACAACAACTGGCTGATGATTATGCGCTTTGTGCTCGACTCGCTGTTGAAAGTGGAGCCGATTTTGTTGAGGCCAACTTCTCTTGCCCCAACGTGTCCACCTGCGACGGTCAACTTTATCAAAATCCATCTGACTGCCAGACAGTGGTGAAGACTATTCGCCAACAGATCGGGGACACACCGCTGATCGGTAAAATTGGGCGAGTCATGGACTCCACGGATATGCAACAGTTACTCTTGGCGATTCATCCTTTTGTGGATGCTTTGGCAATGACCAACAGTATCGCCACGCGAGTAAGAAACGCGGATGGCTCGTATTTATTTGATGGAGAGATGCGAGGAATCTGCGGCAAAGCCACTCTGGATGCTTCTGTTGAACAAACCCATATGGCCAAGCAGCTCATCGAAGAAAATCAATTCGATCTGGATTTGATCGGAGTGGGTGGAGCAAGTTGTTTGGAAGATGTGCAGCGGTATCTTGCTGCTGGAGCGTCCGCGGTGCATCTGGCAACCGCCGCGATGGAAACCCCTGAGATCGGATTGAACATCAAATCCGCCAAAGCTAGCTAACTGCCAACTGACCAACTGACCAATTGTCTAATTGTTTAACTGTCTAAATGTCCAACTGGCTAAATGGCTAAATGGCTAAATGAAAAACGGGCCTGGAATACTAAGCGTTTGAATTCGTAAACCACTTGTCCCCAGTGACAATCGACGGAAGCAAACTAATGTCGACCGTGGTTACAAACCTGAACTTAGTAATTCTGGCCCGTTATGAGTTGGATGAGACAACTCTCAGCTTTCGATCCCCACCGAAAAGCTAAAACTGTTCTCCGGTAAAGGTTCCGCATTTTACTTACTTTCCCTTTACACCCTATATATCGCATATTCACTAGTCGCATCTTTTCCGAAAATGTTAACAGACCCGAATTGTTTGCCGTAACTGCCTAGCTTTATAACAACTTTGACGATTATGACGGTTGCTCCAGAACCTGATTGATTTGCGCTAGAATCCGCGGTTCCATGGCTCGGTTGATCGTATTTTTTAAGGTTTTAATGAAGGACGATGTCCGATTTACCTAGTACAATTCAATCAGACACTAAATTAACTTTCTGATAACAGGTAACGAGAAAATGTCTAACAACATATTCCGTATCACTCTTTGTGTTCTTTTATCTTTCACGGCCACAGTCAACGCTCAGAATACTTCTGAAGCAAAGCTCTATGGTCAGGGCGTCCATGCTTACAACAATGGTGACTATGCCGGCGCGTTGAGTATTTTCAATGCGGCTGTTGAAAATGGCTCGGAAGACCCACGTGTATACCTGTTTCGCGGATTGGTATATCACCAGCAAGGCAAAGCAGACGAGTCGTTAAAGGACCTCAAACACGGAGCCGAATTGGAAGCCGTCGACAAACGTGGTTTCTATCCTGTATCTCCAGCTTTGATCCGAGTCCAGGGCAAGGTGAGATTGCAGATCGAAAACCTTCGCCGCGAGGCACGTGCCAACTTAGTTGCGATTGAGAAGGCTCGCGCTGCTGCTCGCTATGAAGAACAAAAGGAAAATGAAGCTGCCGCTCTACGAAAGCCTACACCGACCAAGGCTCCGGAAATTCCATTAGATGCTCAGCAATCAACCAGTGCAGACAACCCATTTGCTCCCAACAACATTGCTGGAATTAGAAGCAATCCTGCTAATGTCACGGTTTCAAAGACGAATCCCAAAGCGGCCATCGACGACAAAGACCCATTAGCAAATCTGAACAACGACAACCCAATGCCGGCTAATCCTGTGGCGACCAACAACCCACCTGCAAACAACACGCCACCTGCTGGGAACAACCCTTTTGCCCCCGGTAATAACGCACCTCCAGCAAACAATACTCCTCCTGCCGGCAATAACCCTTTCGCACCGGGCAATAACACTCCCGCGGCAAACAACAATCCACCTGCCGGTAATAATCCTTTCGCACCTGGTAATAATACCCCGCCCGCGAATAATACCCCACCAGCGAACAACAATCCGCCAGCCGGAAATAATCCATTTGCTCCTGGCAACAATGCTCCAGCAGCCAACAACAATCCGCCAGCAGGCAACAACCCTTTCAATGGCGGCAATGCACCTGTGGCAGGTGGAGACGACAACAAGGGTCAAGGCGGTGGCGGCACACTCGGTGCCATCTTTGGATCGCTGAACCCGTTTGGCGGAGGCAACGACGATCCGGATGCGAATGCTGTCCCAGGCGGAGGCAAGCCTCCAACTTCACTCGATGAAATCAAGAAGTTCATTGAAGGCAGTCTGCCCGGAGGTGGTGCTGGCGGATTACCTGCCATCCCAGGCGTGCCCGGCGGTAATGGTGGCGGAGCCAATCCTGGCAACAACAACCCTGCTCCTGGTGCTAATAATCCATTTGGGCCAGCTCCCAATCCTTTCAAGTAATTAGCCCCAACCTGCGGCAAATCAATATCCCCGAAGGCTACTTCCGAATGGGTCCTTCGGGGATTTTTTTGCGCCCACCCGTAGGCTATCTGCACATACCCACTGTCATTTTTTTAAGGTAAAATAAACATCCTTAATCGAAGCATCTACTATTGCCCCCGATGCATCCCTTTACCCTTAATTCCCCGTAAACACGGTTTAAACATGAATCGCATTTACTCTGCCTTCCTACCTGCAATCACCATTTTCAGTCTGACGCTACAAAGTGCAATTGGTGCTCCCACCATCAATAACACCAGCGTTCCGGGCATTCAGGCAGGCACGACATTTCAAATCACCGTCACCGGAACGGATCTCGCGCCAGCTCCAAAGCTTGTCGCTTCCTTTCCAATTGCGTCTCAAAAAGTGATCGAGGGATCGGACAATGGGAAGGCGATTATCGAATTAAATACGACGGAAGTTCAACCTGGTATTCATTGGATACGGATTGCCAGTGCACAGGGAATTTCCAATGCTTTATCCATAGGCGTCGACAACCTTCCGCAACAACCATTTGCCGAATCCGTCGATGCTCTTCCTGTCGCGCTCTCGGGCGATCTCACCGGCGGTAACATTCTCAAAACGACTTTCGCTGGGAAACAAGGAGAAGCTATCGTTGTCGACATCGAAGGCCGACGCATCGGCTCTAACATTCGACCTGTCTTGCGTTTGCTAGATGAGAAAGGCGTTCAAGTCGGCTTTAGTGCTCCACAGCCTGAGCTCCATGGAGATGCACGGATTTCCACGACACTTCCTAGCGACGGTTCTTATACACTCGAGTTACATGACATTCTTTATAAGGGTCCTGCCCCCGGGCGGTTTCGACTCAAGATTGGCAATCTGTCCTTCGCCGATTTAGCCTTCCCAATAGGGGTCCAACAAGGGCAGCCAGCGAGCGTTCAGTATGGCCGAACTAACATCGACAGCACGGTTGAAATTGCTGCCGTTGAAAACACACTCAATGCGTTACCTTTGCCTGCCGCTGGTCACGCAACCGGTTCACGACCTCGCATCGTTGTCAGTCAGCACGCCGAATATGTCGAATCACCTGAAGCGGGTGACGTACCTGCTGCTCCGGTTGGCATCAATGGCCGTTTGTCTGCCAAGGGAGAAACGGACAGTTTCAAGGTCCTTGCCAAACCTGGTTCAAAACTCCGTTTGGATGTCATTGCCCGTCGTGCCGGATCGCCTGTCGATGGAGTGCTCGTTGTCAAAGCAGCCAATGGTGCACAAATAGGAAACAATGACGATCGACCGGGGCTCTCTGATCCGGGAGTCGATGTCACTGTCCCTGGTGACTCAGAATTTATCACGGTATCACTTCACGACCTGTTACGTCGAGGTGGTGACGATTTCATTTACCGCATCGAAATTGAAGATATTTCCCAACCTCAATTCGCCGTCTCGATTGCCGAAGACCGATTACAAATTCCCTCCGGCTCAACACAAACGGTCATCGTCAATGTGGCCCGTCAAGGATACAACGGAGACATCGCATTGGCTTTTGATGGTTTGCCTGAAGGAGTCACCGTCGCCGGCAATCGTATTTTGGCCGGGCGGACCCGAGGTTTGGTCTCTATTACTGCTGCCAATGGAGACGCAACTTTTTCTATCGGCCGCATTAGCGCTTCAGCAGCTGATGAAAATGTGAACACAACTAAGATCGCGACCGTTGGAGCTGATAGCCCGCACTATCGAGTACTTCCCGAATTACGACAGAATCTCGGTATTGCCCGAGCCACCGCAGCGCCCATCAGTGCTTCTCTGGCTGCCACCACCACTGAACTTCAGAGCCCTCGTGGGAAGTATCTTCCCATCACAGTCAATGTTGGTCGCAATGAAGGTGTCACCGGCAACATCCGCTTACGACTGGTTTCGAATCAAACCATGCCTCGCAAGAAAGTCAAACAAAACAACAAAGACGTTGAAGTCAATGACACTGACCGAGCGTTACGTCTCAGTGAAGATCCCATGCTGGGAGCTGACGTCACCAGCCAAACCGTCAATGTTTGGATTCCTCATGACTTGGGAATTATGCCATGGCGTGGTGTCATCGTTGCCGAATTACTTTCAGCAGATAACAAGGCGGTAGTCGCGTCTGTTTCTACCGCTCAATTGAACATTACTCCTGTCAACTCACTCAGCATCGCGATTACGACAGAAGCCGGTATTCAGGCTCGCGCCGGAGAAGGCGAGACAGGACACTTTGCAGGAACCATCACACGGGCCTCAGGTTTTGATAAACCGGTTACGGTCACCCTTGCAGGATTGCCGGAAGGTTATGCCGCTCCGAGTATCGAAGTGCCTGCCGACCAGACTGAATTTAAGCTGGAGGTGCGCTTTCCTAAGGAAGCTAAACCTGCTGACCTCAAAGACATCAAGCTGGTTGCAAACGCACCTACCGACCTGAAGCCTGAGTTAAAGGTCACCAGCAATCAAATCAACACAACCATCAAAGTTGTTGCTCAGGAATAAACTATTCCTTGCCTCAACCTCTCTTATCACTAAGGAAGATTATGCGCTTTTCAAATCGCTTCCTGGCCTTTGCGCTACTGGCATTGGCAGCTATAACTTCACAAGCAAAAACGACGCAGGGACAGGACAAAGACAACCGTCCAAATATCCTGTTCATTTTTTCCGATGACCACGCCTACCAGGCGATCGGAGCTTACGACAGCAAGGTAAACAAAACTCCCAACCTTGATCGTATTGCCAATGAGGGGATGCGTTTCGACCGAGCGTTTGTCACCAATTCCATCTGCGGCCCTTCACGTGCTGTCGTGCTAACAGGAAAGTATGGCCACCTCAACGGATTCGTCCGTAACGGCAACACGTTTAATGGCAATCAACAAACTGTCTCCAAACTATTACAGTCTGCAGGCTATGAAACCGCAGTCATTGGGAAATGGCATCTTAAAAGCACGCCAGTCGGATTCGATTACTATCACGTGTTGATCGGTCAGGGACCCTATTACAATCCACCGATGAAGACGACCAATGGCCCGGTCAACCATGTAGGCTATACCACCGAAATCATTACCGACGAAACACTCAAGTACCTCAAAGAGCGTCAAGATTCCGACAAGCCCTTCTTTTTGATGTACCAGCATAAGGCTCCCCATCGAAATTGGCAGCCTGGTCCAAATGAAATCAATAACTACAACAACGAAACCATTCCTGAGCCCATCACACTTTTTGATGATTACAAAGGGCGTACGTCAGCGGCCAAAAATCAGGCAATGTCCGTTAAGGAACATTTAACGAAGTACGACCTCAAACTGGATCCACCGCGCAACCTAACACCAGAGCAACTCAAAGTCTGGAATGCTGCTTACGAAAAGAAAAACGCTGAATTCGAAAAGCTCAATCTGGAAGGGGATGATCTGATTCGATGGAAATACCAGCGATATGTCAAAGACTACCTTCGCTGTATCGACAGTGTGGATAAAAACGTTGGGCGAGTACTGGACTATCTCGAAGAATCGGGACTGGATGAAAACACGATCGTGATTTATACCTCCGACCAAGGATGGTATCTGGGTGATCATGGTTGGTATGACAAACGCTGGATGTATGAAGAATCATTCCGCACACCTTTAATGGTACGCTGGCCCGGAAAAATCAAACCCGGTACGGTCAACACGGATATGGTCATGAACCTCGACTTCGCTCAGACGTTTTTGGATATCGCCGGAGCGAAACAACCAGAAGACATGCAGGGTGCCAGCATGAAGCCAATCTTTGAAGGCCAGACTCCTGAAGATTGGCGAAAGAGTGTGTACTACCACTACTACGAATTTCCCGGCGCCCACAGTGTTGCCAAACACAACGGAGTACGAACAGAACGCTACAAACTCATCAACTTCTACGAAAACAAAGAGTGGGAGTTGTTTGACCTCAAGGAAGATCCTAATGAGCTAAACAGTGTTTATGACGACCCGAAATACGCTGAGATCAAAGCCGAACTCGAAGTGGAATTGGAGCGTCTTCAGGAATACTACAAGGATGATGGGACGGTCGTTAATTTCGGAGCGGAGCGAGCTAAGCAACAACCAAAGCAATTGGTAAGACGCTTCCGATTTGGTGACTTCGACAACACCGAGCGATCTCCACATGGAGCAGCCGTCATCACCGATGGTAAGCAGCACATTTTCCTAAACCCAAGCACGAACAAATTCAATCCCGCCTATAAGCCAATTACCTTGGGAGGGTTCATTCATCCTACGACCGGTGACGGTGTTATTGCCGCACAGGGTGGGGAAGCGATGGGATATACCATGCGACTCAAGGATGGGAAGATCCAATTTTCCGTGCGAGCTCAAGGCGAGCTCTTCACCGCCGTCGGCCCCGCTATCAAACTCAACGCCTGGACCCACGTCCTTGCTGTTTTGGATCGAAATGCGAAACTCGGTTTCTACATCGACGGAAAGAGAATCAAAACAGACATCAAAGCAGCATTTTTACCAAGTGCTCCGGCCGATGGCTTTACTTTAGGTTTGGACGGAGGCTCTCTGGTCGATGACTATGGTGCAGCCAATGGCCTACAGGGGAAAATGGCGGACTTCAGACTTTACTGGGGAGTGCTCGAGTCCGCAGATCTTGAATCGTGGATTCAACCTAAGTAGCTAACGCAACCATTAAATTAAACATTCGGTAGATCCAACAATCGGGAACAACACCATGAATCTCAACCGACGACAGGTCATACAGGCTTCCGCCGCTTCACTTGCGACTGCAGGAACGTTACAGGCGACGACTGTTTCAACTGCTGAGAAAATCGAGAAGCCCTTTGGCTACTGCTTCAACACAAGTTGTGTCCGCGGACAAAAACTCACTCTCGACAAACAAGTAGACCTGGTTATCCAAGCTGGTTACGAAGGAATCGAACCTTGGATTCGTGACATGCAAGCCTATCAGGAAAGCGGAGGCAGCATAAAAGATCTAGGTAAAAAACTTGCCGACAATAATGTGCAGGTAGTCAGCGCCATCGGTTTCGCTCGTTGGATTGTGAATGACGATAAGGAACGTGCTGCTGGACTTGAAACCGCCAAAAAGGACATGGCGTTGCTGAAGGAGATGGGAGGAGTAAGAATTGCCGCTCCACCAGTAGGAGCCACGGATATTGAAAACTTCGACCTCTTTGCTGCTGCCAGCCGCTATTACGATTTATGCGAAGTGGGTCGAAATGCAGGAATTACTCCTCAGCTCGAATTATGGGGTTTCTCCAAAACGCTTAGCCGCTTAGGCGAACTCGCCTTCGTAGCCGCAGAAGCCGGACACCCTGATGCCTGTATCCTGCCAGATATTTATCACATCTATAAAGGCGGGTCTTCCTTCGAAGGACTTAAAATGCTCAACGGACAACACATTCACTGTTTCCACGTGAATGACTATCCCGCAGAGCCACCTCGCAAGACGATTGCCGATAAGGACCGAGTCCATGTCGGAGATGGTGTTGCGCCTGTGTCTAAGATTCTACAAATGGTCTATCAAGCTGGATGCCGAGGCATGTTATCGCTTGAGCTGTTCAATCCTGAATACTGGAAACAGGATGCCATGACCGTTGCCACGGAAGGACTCGCCAAAGTGAAAGCGGCCGTCGCCAAAGCATTTGGCTAAACCAATAAGGCAGAATGGTCATGAAACAATCCGCTCGGAGCAAGAAGAAGATCCTCTTCCCATTGCTGGCCATCAGTGTCGGATTGCTACCTTTTGTGACTTTGGAAATTATCTTCCGCCTGTTCGACATCGCCAATCCAACCGAAGTAGTCGATACCTCATCAGGTTTCTCAGGTCATCAACCGCTGTTTTCCCTGGGAGCGGACGGAGCCGACTACAGTACCACCCGTAACAGGGCCTTGTACTTTGGAGATCAATCATTCGCTGCCTCCAAAGCGGATGATACTTACCGCATGTTTTTCTTGGGTGGGTCCACCGTCCGTGGCCGCCCCTACGCTGTTGATTCTGCGTTTGCTAAATGGGTCGAGATCGAGCTAAATCAACGTAGCACAAAGACAACGTATGAATCGATTAATTGCGGAGGGCTCTCTTATGCCAGCTTTCGCTTGACGCATATCAATCGGGAAGTGCTGGACTACGATCCAGACCTTGTCGTCATTGCCACCGGACATAATGAATTCTTAGAAAATCGCACCTTTGAAAAGCAAAGCTCTCAGGCAGAAGTACGCAGTGCTTTGGAATCTCTGCGACTGGTTGTGTGGTTACGCTCGATGATCGGTCAGGATGTCGAGTCCTTTAAGGACTCATCGCAGGATACACTACCCGAGAACGTCACGGCACGTCTCGACTCGGAAAGTGGATACGCTTCCTATCATTGGGATCCAGAATGGGTGGCCGCCATTACTGCTCAATACGAATCCTCATTGGAAGCAATGATCCAGCAGTGCCAGCAAGCCGATATCGACATCGTACTAGTCTGCCTTGGTTCCAATCTACGAGATTGCCCGCCCTTTAAATCCGAGTTCAACGAGCAGGTCGCTCCAGAAGCACAGCAACGCTTCTTAGATTTGTTTGAGCAAGCGACTCTATTAGCCAATCAACCTCACCAGGCACTGAAACACTATCAAAGTTGCCTGGAAATTACCGATCAATATGCATTACTCCATTACCGGATGGCTCGGGCTTACGAGCAGATTGGTGAACCTGAGACTGCCAAAGAACATTACTTACTCGCCAAAGATACCGATCTCTGTCCGCTTCGACTGACCGAAACGATGGACAACATCCAACGGGCCTTAGCAAAGAAGCATGACGTCCCATTGGTAGATGCCCGAGCGGCAATAGAAAGTTCCAGTGCCGGAAATATTCCTGGCTACGAAATGTATGTGGACCACGTGCATCCAACATTGCACGGTCATCAAGTGATTGCCGGAGCAATCGTTGATGAGCTAATCACGCAAGACATCGTACTACCGGACCTGGAACTCGATGTCCAGCAATACCAGCAGTTGTACGGTCAGCACATTCAGTCCTTACCTCTGGCGTTCTTTGCAAATGGAGCACGGAGAGTCGGTTGGCTTGAAAACTGGGCACGACGTGATCTCTTAGCTAAAGAACTTGAGCCGTTCGATTTACGAGGCGAATTGGCAGTGGTGCACCGCCACCTAGGATTTGATGAAACCGAACACGCTATCCAGGAACTAAATAAAATTGCCGACAAATACGAAAGTATCACTGAGCCGACGTTACAGCTTGCACTCACCTTTCAATCCCATGGCCGATACCAACCCGCTCGTTCCGTGCTGGAATGGCTACTCGAATATGAAACTGAAGCGAATCTGTTACAAGAAATTCAGTACGCCCGGATGATCAATGCGGAATCCATGGGAGACCGGGGGGTTGCCATTCTGATTTATGACAACTTCTTTGAACGGTTACCTTTTGAGGTGGAAGCGAATCAATCCTGGCGCCGGTTCGTGCCAGACATCTGGGAACGAGTCCGACTCGAAGACTTATAAGACGAGTGGAAACATGAGCACACAACATTCTTATAACGACGTTGAAATTATCCTGCCTGCTTTACGGCAGTTGCTTGGTGACCGACTGAGTCTGGATCAGGATATCCTCGACGACCATGGGCATGATGTTTCCCGACATTCTACTCAAGCACCCCAAGCTGTTGCTTTTCCTAAGAGTACACAGGAAGTCTCTGAAATCGTTCGGCTCTGTAACCAGCATCGCGTGCCAGTCATCCCCTTTGGTACAGGAACGGCCGTCGAAGGCGGCGTCGTTGCTTTATACGGTGGCGTTTCAATTGATCTGACACAAATGAATCAAGTGCTTGCCATCAACGTCACCGATGCGGATGCCACCGTACAAGCAGGCGTCACTCGCTATCAACTCAATGCAGCTTTACAAGAACAATCAACCGGGCTGTTGTTTACGGTGGACCCCGGAGCAGATGCCTCCATTGGCGGGATGGCAGCCACTCGTGCCTCCGGCAGTTCGGCCGTCCGATACGGAACCATGCGAGACAACACATTAGCTCTGACCGTCGTGCTTGCCGACGGGGAAATCATAAAAACGGGCGGACGGGCTCGCAAGTCGTCCGCCGGCTACGATCTGACTCACTTGATGGTTGGCAGTGAAGGAACACTCGGCGTTATTACAGAAGTCACAGTAAAGCTCTATCCTCAACCTGAGCAGGTGTCTTCGGCAATCTGCCCGTTTGAGACGATTGAAAGTGCCGTCGAGGCTGTATTGGAAATTCTTGCCAGCGGAATTCCCGTCGCTCGAATCGAATTATTGGATGATGTCCAGATCGAGGCCGTCAATCAGTACAGTGGCCTGAACAACGCTCTCAAGCCTACCATCTTTTTTGAATTCCACGGTTCCCCTAATCATGTCGCTGAACAAACAACCCGAGCTAAGGAGATTTCAGCCCGTCATGGTGGTGACAAATTTCAATGGGCCGTCGACCAACAGCAACGCGATCGGCTATGGCAGGCAAGGTATGACTCATTCCATGCTGTCATGGCCTTAAGAGACAATGCTGTTGGCTATGTCACAGATGTTTGTGTGCCAATTTCTCAATTGGCCAGTTGTTTTTTAAAGGCTAAGGAAATCGTCAAAGAGGCCTCCTTACCGGCACCTGTGTTCGGCCATGTTGGCGATGGGAATTTTCACGTCGTCTTTCCACTCGATCCCGACAATCCTGCTGAACTAGAGGAGGTCACGACGTACCATCAGCAACTGATTGACATGGCATTGGCTGCTGGTGGAACATGTACCGGTGAGCATGGTATCGGATTAGGAAAGCGTCATGCGTTGGAGCAGGAACATGGAAATGCAGTCAACACGATGCGTCAAATCAAACAAGCCCTAGACCCCTTCCACATCATGAACCCCGGAAAAGTTGTGTAAAATAGGACTCTTCCAATTTATCTCAAACCCTCATAACAACTGGCTGGTCATTCCAAACTCATAAAGCCCGTTGTCCTTGGATTAAACACTATGAAACTACATGCCCTTTTGCTCGTTGCCATCTCTTTGCTCAGTAACGTAACCCTTGCGGACGGAGAAGGAGATAACAATCCTGAAGCTGTTCGACAAGTCCCTCGCGTTGGTGTTCAGGTTTCAGAAGAAGATCGCTCTCAGCTCAAAAAAGGTCTTGCCGAACTTGCCGACTTGATGGACCAGATCAAATCCAGTGAATCTGATTTTGGATTGTTCTACTTGCCGGATGTGGAAATCTACCACCGGGCAGTAAAGGATAATCTGGAGCATCAAGAGTTCTTTAGCGACAAGGATATTGCCAAAGCACACACCGCTCTGGCCAGCGGCAAAACCAGAGCCCAGCAGCTGCTTAATGGCGAAGCTCCCTGGCTAAGCCAAACAGGTTTAGTCGTTCGGGGATTCCGCAGTGAACTGGATGGCTCCGCCCAGCCTTACGGATTAGTCATTCCGTCTAATTACCGAGCAGGAGGCGACTCGTCCGTGCGACTCGACATTTGGTTCCACGGCCGAGGCGAAACACTCAGTGAAACAAACTTCATTGATAAGCAATCCAAAGTGGTCGGTTACTATGCTCCTCAAAATACGATCGTGCTTCACCCGTACGGTCGATATAGCAATGCCTTCAAATTCGCCGGCGAAATTGATGTACTGGAAGCACTCGAGCATGTGAAAGCGAATTATCGCATTAACAATGACCTCGTCAGTGTCCGTGGATTCTCGATGGGAGGAGCCGGTTGTTGGCAATTTGCACAGCTGTATGCCGACCGTTGGTTTGCTGCAAACCCAGGTGCCGGGTTCTCAGAAACGCCCGAATTCCTAAAGTCATTCCAAAAGGAAACACTGACCCCATACTGGTGGGAAGAAAAGCTATGGCGTTGGTACGACACCGATGACAATGCAGTTAATCTGGCCCATGTTCCATTGATCGCTTACAGCGGTGAAGACGACATCCAAAAGCAAGCCGCCGATGTCATGGAAGCAGCATTAGCGAAAGAAGGAATTGATTTAGTCCATATTATCGGTCCCAAAACCGGCCATCGAATTCACCCTGATTCTCAGAAGATCATTGAGAGTAAAATGGCCAGTCTGGCACGCGTGGGCAATGACAAGCTTCCGTTGACCATCAACAAAGTCACTCACACATTGAAATACAATCGTCAGTATTGGCTTACGATTACCGGTATGGCTGAACATTGGGAACCTGCTCGCGTAAGGGCTGAGATTAGAGGTAACCAGATTGAAATCACTGCCACCGATGTAACCGGCTTGAAATTTGATATGGGAGCTGGTTTGGCGCCGTTCAACGGTATGCAGGAAGTCTCCATCGAAATCAACAAGCAGACGATCGCGGCCCCCAAAGCTAAGTCCGATCGCAGCTGGCAATTTGAAATTCATCTCGCCGATGGCAAATGGCAAGCCGGCCCTCTTCCTGAGGACGGGTTACAAAAACAACATGGCTTACAGGGTCCAATCGATGATGCCTTCCTAAGCAGTTTTCTAATGGTGACGCCAACCGGTAAACCTATCAATGAGGCCATTGGCAACTGGACTGCAAGCGAACAGGCACGAGCGATCAAACACTGGCGTCAGCACTTTCGCGGGCATGCTCGCGTAAAAACCGACACAGAGATTTCAGAAGCTGACATCGCGAATCATAACTTGATTCTTTGGGGTGACTTCTCGTCCAACAAAGTCATTGGGGCAATCCTAGCCCGACTACCACTGAATTGGTCAGCTCAGGGAGTTTCCATTGGCGAAACAGTATTCGACGCCAAAAGCCATGCACCGATCCTCATTTATCCCAATCCGCTTAATCCGGAAAAATACATCGTGATTAACAGCGGGTTTACTTATCGCGAATATGCTTATTTAAACAATGCACGACAGGTTCCTATGCTTCCGGACTGGGCAATCGTTGACGTAGTCAACAAGCCTAAGCCCAACGATTCCATTTACCGATTCCCCGGAATCCCCAAGGATGCCAATTTCTTTGATGAAAACTGGAACGTTAAATAATTTGTCCGATGCTGCATAAATTGAAATTGAACCAACTTGGCCTTCAGGTTTTATTGGCTGCGATCATCGTGAGTCCTCTATGGGCTGCGCCAAAAAAAGGTGGGACTCAGGATGAGTCAGGTAAACGTATTTACCTGAAGCAATGTGCTCATTGCCATGGAATGCAGGGAGAGGGGGTGGTTGGAGTCAATGAAAACCCACTCTACGGCAACAAACGACTCCCTGAGCTCATTCAGGTAATTGACGAAACCATGCCGGAAGACAAGCCAAAGGCATGTCGAGGTGATGACGCTGTCGCCGTTGGGCGGTACATCTTCGAGACTTTCTATACGCCGGAAGCGCGTGCGAGCCAGAAGCCGCCTCGCATTGAACTCGCGCGGCTCACGAACCGACAGTATGTTCAGACCATCCGCGATATCTTCCGGAATTTTCTCGGCCGGCCGGAGCTCGACGAACTGCGAGGTATCAAAGCTCAATACTACAACGGGCGTAATTTCAGAGATCGGGTTGGGGAAGCCATTGTCGATTCCATCGACTACGATTTTGATCAAGCACTTCCCTTTGACAAACTCACTAAGAAGGAGGAATTCTCCATCAAATGGGAGGGCTCGATTATTGCCGAGGAAAGTGGGGTTTATGAGTTCATTGTGCAGAGTCCGAATAGTATTCGACTCTACATCAATAACCGAGAAGAACGACTGATTGATAAATACGTCGCCACCAACGAACGTGATGCCGAACACAAAGCTACAATCTTCCTGCAAGGGGGCGAGGCTTACTTCTTTAGATTAGAAACATTTCGTTTCAAAGATCCGGCCGCCTCAATGACTCTCTCCTGGGTCCCTCCGGGAGGAACTCGACAGATCATTCCCAAACGGAATTACTCACCGACTTTAATCGGCGATAGCATTCTCGTTCAGACTCCCTTTCCACCAGATGACAGTGCCAGCGGCTATGAACGTGGCACGGCCGTTAGTGCTGAATGGGATGAAGCAACTACCAATGCTGCAATCGAAGTGGCCGGACAGGTACTGCCTTTGCTAGATCAGATTGCCCGCACGAATAGCAAAGCTGCGGACCGAGTCGAGAAGATTAAGGCATTTTGCCATGACTTTGTACAGTATGCATTCCGTCGGCCACTGACCGATGAACATAAGACACTTTACGTAGACAGTTTCTTTGATGACGAGTTAGATATCACCGATTCGGTCAAAAGGGTCATTATTTCGACACTCAAGTCGCCGCTGTTTTTATATCCGGAATTAAATCGCAAACCTGATGCGATGGAATCCAACGGCGTGGATAGCTACTTAATTGCCAGTCGATTGGCACTCGCTCTATGGGACTCCGTGCCTGACACAGCATTACGCAATGCGGCTGACCGTGGTGATTTGCTCGAACCGGTCAAAGTCGAACAGCAGATTAAGCGAATGCTGAACAATAGCCGAGCTCGCTCAAAAATCGACTACTTTCTACTGCATTGGTTGCAACTCAATGAAAAAGGTGAGTTCTCGAAAGACGAGGAACAATACGCCCAATTCAATGAAAGCGTGAAGGCTGATTTACGCGTTTCCTTACGCCAATTTCTGAGCGATGTGATTTGGAGTGAATCCTCGGACTATCGGCAATTCTTCCATGCACAACAGATCCCGTTTAATCAAAACCTAGCCACCTATTATGGTATCGAGGGTGTGAATGGAACTGATTTTGTGCCAGTGTCGCTGGGCGATCATTCCAATCATGGGCTTTTGACGCATCCCTACATGTTGTCCATGCTGGCTTATCGGGATAATAGTTCTCCGATTCATCGAGGTGTCTTCATTACACGACGCCTACTGGGACGCACGCTCAAGGAGCCGCCGCAGGCAACTGAGTTAGGCAGTGCAGAGTTCCCGGAGGGGCTAACGATTCGCGAAAAAGTCAGCATGTTAACAGAGCCCACCGCGTGTGCCGGTTGTCATAACATCATTAATCCTTTGGGATTCAGTCTTGAGAACTATGACGCGATTGGCCGATATCGGAATCAGGAAGTTGGTAAAGCCATCAATGCTGTAGCCAACTATAATACAGTGGATGGAAACACGATCGAATTGAACGGAGTCGCCGGTCTAGCTGACTTGATTGCCAGCAGCCCCCAGGCTCATGGCGCATTTGTGGATCATTTATTCCATCAGGCAATGAAGCAACCAATTAATGCCTATGGTGATTCATTGCGATCCGAACTAATCACACAATTTCAATCGTCCGAGTTTGATATTCAGCGATTACTCACCAATATCGTACGTGAGGCTGTTTTGTTTGAACCCGTACAGGAACCATAAGCATGACCATTCAACATCGTCGTCAATTCATACAGGACATGGGGTTTTCAGCTGCCAGCCTGCCTCTATTGATGGGCTTACCTGCGTTTTCCGGCGCGAGTGAAGTCACGGCCAAGCAGCGAATGATAGTAGTGTTTAGCCCGAACGGGACGATCCCAAATGACTTTTGGCCGAATGAAGTCGGAGCCGACTTCAAGCTGAAGCGTATTATGGAATCGCTCCAACCCTATCAGGACCAGATGCTGGTTTTGAAAGGAATCTGTGACCAGATCAAAGGGGATGGTGACAGTCATATGCGCGGCATGAGTTGTTTGCTGACAGGCATTGAATTGCTGCCGGGTAATATTCAAGGCGGTAGTCACACGCCTGCAGGTTGGGCGAGTGGTTTATCGGTGGACCAGGAGATCAAAAACTTCTTGCAGAAAAATCCGAACACCCAGACACGGTTTGGTTCTTTGGAATTTGGAGTCGTCGTTCCAGATCGTGCGGATCCGTGGACACGAATGGTTTATTCTGGTTCCAACCAGCCTGTGGCTCCGATTGACGATCCGTATGTGATGTTCAACAAGCTTTATGGCAAAGTCGAAGATCGTAAGAGTGTAGAGAGCGTACTGGACCGAGTGCGGAATGACTTGCGTCGCGTTCGGACGTTGGTTGGCAAGGAAGATCGTAAGCTGTTAGAGCAGCACGAACAATTCATCCGTGACATGGAAGCTCGGATCAAGCGTGACGCTGAGCACCAGTTGGATATTCCGGCACCGGTTCAAAAGGCTGGAGTCAAGAATGCCAATGAGAACATGCCGGACTTGAGCCGTATGCAAATCGACATGCTGGTGAATAGTATGCAGAACGACATGGCTCGGGTGGGTTCGCTGCAATATACCCGTAGTGTCGGTCAGGCCAAAATGACCTGGCTGGGCATCAATGAGGGACATCACGGTTTATCGCACGAACCGGATAGTGATAAAGAAGCTCAGGAGAAGCTGGTCAAAATCAACCGCTGGTATTGTGAAGAGATTGCCTATTTGGCCAAACGGCTAGCTGATACACCGGAACCCGACGGCACGGGATCGATGCTGGACAACACGACCATTGTCTGGACGAATGAGCTAGGCAAAGGGAATTCGCATACGCTTAACGACATTCCATTTGTGTTAATTGGCGGTGGTCTTCGCTTCAAAATGGGTCGAAGTCTGCAGTATGGCCGAGTGCCACATAACCGATTATTAATGGCATTTGCTCATGCCTTTGGCCATCGGGTTGAAGCCTTCGGTAATGCTAATTACTGCGGAGACGGGCCACTTCACGACCTAACTTAGGCGTGGTAATATAAACGGACGATTGGGGCGGTTAGCTCAGTTGGTTAGAGCGCCACGTTGACATCGTGGAGGTCGTTGGTTCGAATCCAATATCGCCCACTACCCCAAAACCAAGAACTCTGAAGTGACAATTCGCTTCAGAGTTTTTTCATGCGCCAGTGAAACCAATTCAGCGGTGGATCATATCTTTGGATATACCGGCCGGGAACGTGATACCGAGAGTGATCTTCAGTACAACCGGGCTAGGTATTATGACGCGGACGCAGGTCGCTGGATCAGTGAAGATCCGATAGGCTTCTCTGCGGGGGATACAAATCTAGCTCGATATGTCAGCAATAGTCCAACCAATGCGACCGATCCGAGCGGGATGTATCAGGAAACCGTGGAGAATCCTAACCCTGACTTGGTTACTGAGGGGAAAGATGTAATTCGTAGACGTCCCACCAAAAAATGGACGACTGATTTTGAGCTACCATGGATTATAGATGGCTCTGTGACTGGTATCCCAGATGAGAGTGCGTTGGTAATTAGGGCCGACGTACTCATCGCTGGTACTGTGGATTTTGGGCTGAGAAGTCCAATATCTAGTCCGGCATTGGCACGTGGCAAACTGAAATTGAATCCCAAAGTTTTTGACGACCTTGTTCCCGAAATATATGAATCAATAACCACTGACAAAAGGCTTCTTGAGCCTCGCGGTGAAAACTATTTTTCGATACATCCAGACTTCGCAAATTTCATGCATGAATTGAGCCCAAAACGGAGGAAACCTGGGTCTATTGAGGCTTTAATTAATACTGACGCACATCAAGGCCGGTTGTTGTGGGACAGTGTTGTAGGTGGCGTTACGGGCTATACTATCGATAAAGCAAAGGATAAATTGTTATTCGATTTTTCTGAAGATGATCCCGATGAATATAGAGTGAATTACCCTATACGTAACATTGTGAGAAACGTCATAGGTGGAATCAGAGTCGATGAAGATACCATTGTATTGAGGACGGGAGGAGAGTTTTATGCGGGTGACGAGATTGAGCCCGACACTACTATCACACGATACAATGTTAGGTGGGAATACGATCGCGATACCCGCCAACATAGAGTTATCCTTGTATTTGAAAAAAGTTACTAATATACATAGCGTTCAAACCTCTCCTTGGGCCATTTGTCGTTCCGCTTCACGGAATCTGGTAGTAGTAGTTCGAGTAAGCTGATAGTCTTTCCGCAGATTCTGACGTCTACACGGACAGCTATCGCCAACTTTTGGGTGGCATGAGAATCTTTACTAACTTTCCTACGGTTGCAATTGCTTGCGAACCTCGGCAATGGACTCTAACGATTCAGACACCAATGGATGCTCTTCGCCGTACCTGAATTCACGTATCTCGTGCGATTCTATGAAACTGCTAAGCGCTTTTTCATTTTCACCCTGGGCCAAATAATACTTCCCCCAGGAATCCATCATGTCACTGTAGAAGGGGTGCTTTTTACCCCAACTCGCAGCCAGAGGTTGAGCTTCTTCGAGCAGAGGTTTGGCTTTATTCAGTTTTCCATTTTGAATGTGAAGGTTTCCTAAACGCAGCAACAAAACCTCATAGACGCGGTCCGGTTTGTTTTCTTCGCCAAGTTTCCTCAATCCCCGAACCGCTTCACTTAACAGGGCTTCTGCTTGCTGATCGTATCCTTGATTGAGTTTGACTTTGCCGAGAACCCCTAACGAATTAAGGTACAAAAAAGATTCTTTCCCTAATACTTCTTCAAAATTAGCCTGAGCATGATCCAGGAGTTGCTCTGCTTGTTCATGTTTTCCCACTTCGGATGCTAAAAGTGCGAATGAACCAGCATCGACATGGAGTTCAGTTGACTCTTTAATTAGCCATGGCTCTCTGATTTCAATCGACTGCGCAAGAACAAAGGCTGCTTGTTCAAACATTTGGAGCCTTACATAGCACGATCCTAATTCCCTCATGGAATTTGCGAAAGCAACACTTTCCTCGCCCGTTGAACACTTTATCATCTTCACTCGCTTACTTGCGAATTCCAGGGATTTGAAATAGTCACCCGATAACGAATGCACGTAAGATAAATCTTTCAAACTTTGAGCGCAAAGATAGTGATTGGGGCCCCATATTCGTTCTCTAACGGACAAGGATTTTTGATATGTAGCAATGGCTTTGGCTTGCTCATTTTCGGAAGCATAACGCATTGCAAGCCGGTCCAGACATTTTGAATACAATCTGTAGTCGACGTCTTTTTTCTCAGCCCAGAGGTCAAGATAATTACTTAGTTCTTTCGTAGTTGCAAACGTGTGACACTTATAAAACCTTTCCAAATTGCTTGATATTCTTGGTTCTTTGACGCTTAGTGTGGAAAACTCCTCATCGCTGAAATTACCGGTTTTTTCATAGAGTAAGACGCCAATAATCTTTCCATGATATTCCACCATTATCTCTAATTCGAAAGCAAACTCACACAAATCAAAACTTGATCCCGTTTTCCATTCGTCATAAATCGTGACTACCTCCCTTGCGATTTCGGCGACGATGCCGACTGCCGGTATACATCCCTTCGATACTGCTAGTTTGCCTTTCAACCATAATGCGTCCGCATAGGCCGGATGATTCGGCCCAACACACCGGCGGAGTATTTCACAGCTTTCTAGGCAGAGAGGTTCTGATTTCTGGAAGATTTCACGTTCGAAGTAATACGAAGCCTGTTTGTACAAGCAAAGAGCCCGCAAATAATCGCGATGAAAACGATCTGGTTGTTCTTCGTAAATATCGATCGCAGCTTCCAGCTGCTGTTCTGCCAAAGGAAGATTGTCAATCTCGTTGTAGTAATCAGCCAACATGACCAGTGCTTCAGCGTACCGAACGTCTTGCTTTCCAAAACGGGCCTCAGCTTGAGCCAGCCCTTTGTCTAAAAGGATCTTGGCTTCCTTAAATTCGTACTGTCGCTGGGCGATGATTCCTTGCAATAGACTGAAGTTAAGAACATCCGGGTCGATCAATTCCTGCTCATTTTCGATGACCGTCCATTGCTCTAGAAGGATCTCTTGGTTTGCGATGTCAACAAATAGCCTGATCACAAGATCCTGATATCTACTGAACAATGCGCTGTCAGTTCTCCCTACTTTTTCTGTCAGCGTAGAATGTATCTGCTTTTGCAGCGTCATTGCTTCAATCAGCTTATGATTAATGATCCGCAATTCTAGTAATTCTGTCACAACATCAAGGTACGCCGCAGGATTCTGATCCTTATTACCGATGGCAATGGAATACGCCTGTAGACACTTTTCTTCAGCTTCCTGAAACCGGCACCCCTGTTTGAGCTGCGCTATTTTCGAGAGAAGTTTCGGCAGATCCTGATTGCTGTCGACGTTCAACTGAAAAGTGTCTTCCACCGCAACAGAGACCGGAAGAACAAATTCGCCGTCGTTCGATATTTGAAAGGCACTGGATCTGTCTGGGATCTCAGAAGAGTCGGGAACAACGTATTCGCTGTCCGTTGAGATTTGAAAAGCACTGGATCTGTCAGGCATCTCAGCTAATTCTGTGTTAGATGCTTTGGGAGCATCATAGCTACCAGCGTTTTGTTCTTCCGTATCACGAACAGAAATTGACTTGGCAGTCGGCACTTCGTCTAAGCGAGCTGTCTTGCTTGCAACGTCCACAGCAGGACTTGTGGGATCAACTTTCAAGGTGGTGGGTGTCGGCTCAGAAGGTGAGCAACCTATCGAGCACAGGGACGTGATGACCAGAAAAAAACTAAACCACCAACAGGATTTGTGATTTTGTTTTGGCATGGTTAACTCCATTTCTTTGATCTTGCGTTTGATAGGACTCATGTGTCAAACGAGGCCTAAATACGACTAAGATTTTGTTGCCGTATTATATTGCTTTCTGACCATTCAGGTCATCACCAGATTACGCTTTCTGGTATAGCCGGAATTCTTCCTACCAACCTTTATTCACCTAGGCTCGATTCGCATGATCGATTTATACTCCATACAGTAATCCTGCATGTCCAATCGCATGTGGGCATAACACTAGTGATTTGGTGATGCCGAGTAACCAAACTCATTAACGAGGAATATGAAGGATGCTAATGCCGTTCTTTAGAAATCGGTTGAGTATACCTGGGATCAGCGTAACCGGCTGACAACGATTGTCGAGAAAGATTCGTTTGGAACAGTTACCAAACAGGTGGACTATTCTTACGATCCGCTTGGTCGCCGTATCGGCAAATCCATTGATGACGACGGCGCAGGTCCTAATACGGCTGTAATCGAAAGCTACGTTTACGACGGTTCGGATATTGTGCTATCGGTAAGTGGTAGCGCTGTAAATAGCAGCGGAGCGGTCACGAACCGTTACTTACACGGTCCCGCGGTTGATCAGATTCTTGCCGATGAGGATTCCTCTGGCGAGGTGCTTTGGGCTCTTACAGATCATCAGGGCAGTGTTCGTGATTTAGTGGACAACAGCGGTAATGTAGACAACCACATCACTTACGATGCCTATGGAAAGATCACCAGTGAAAACAGATCCAAAGCGGATACCCTAAACCCCGGCCTGCTAATTGTCTAAATTGTTAATTGGCTTCGGCCGTTCGGCCTATCCGACTTCGACCTCCTTCCTCGGACGGAGTTTATCCGCCGAAGCCTGAAAGGCGAAGGGGGAACGGACAAGCTCTTTTTGCATTTACCCATTTAACCAGTTAGCCATTTAGCCACGTGTCATTGGACATTTTTGACATTGTCCATTGGGCTAATTGAAAACTGTTTAACTGTCTAATTGTTTAACTGTCTAAATGGCCAATTGGCTAAATGGTTAAGTGGTTAACTGGCTAAATGTCTAAACGTTTACCTGCTTACAGTACTTAATCCAGCCCAACCAGGATGGTACGACGTAGACAATCGTGACTAACGCAGCCAACCCGGGGGCGATTGCATCTGCAACTGGGTACAAACCAAACTCAGGCCCCTGATGCTTGATCCATAACGACAAATACGACCCAACTAACAGACACAGCGGTAACAAGAGAATGTTACGAAACAGTACGCTAGGAGCAGAGCTTCGTCGCCCACAGTCTGTGCACTTCTTGCTCCAGCGCAACATGCACTGCACCCGAGTCCAATCTGTCTCGGCGACATGTTTCTTACACTTAAAGCACCAGGGGCTCCACAATTTTGGGTCCGGCTTTTCCATTACTTCACCGACTTCAGGTTCTTCGTAAAGAACTCCAAAAATACCTTGTTCGACTCGGGCGAGATAAATTCCTTACCTCCGTGCTTCGCTCCTTCCAACGCTACAAACGTGGATGAGACTCCTGCCTTGGTAAGAGCCGCATGTAATTTTTCGCTTTGGCTGATGGGAACACCCGGGTCCGCCGTACCATGCATGATCAAAAATGGCGAGTCATCTTCGGACACATTATCTAATGCACTAGCATCTTTCGCCAATTTAGGCACATCCTTCACGGTCGCTCCCAGTAACTTCGCTCCGTTACTATTCGCAACATCTTCTTCGGTTCGACCGTTACCAACATTATTAGGTGGCATCGTCAATAACTCAGACGGGCCAAACCAATCAGCCGTCGCCTGCACTCGACTCGAAATCTTTTCTTTGCCAGGATAGGGCCGCGTTCCAACCAAAGCGGCTAGATGAGCACCTGCCGATGTTCCCCAACAACCAATACGTTCTCCATCGAGCCCATATTCGCTTGCGTGTTTTCGTACCCAGCGAACAGCTGCGTAGCAGTCGTTGATCTGATCAGGCCACTGCCCCACGTCGGTTAGACGATAACTAATACTGGCGATGGCGAATCCGTGGGGCACAATCCAAGCTCCTCGTTTACCGGATGCCTTACTCCCGTTCTTCCAGCCTCCGCCATGCACAAACACAATCACAGGCACACTACCTTTGATCTCTTGAGGGACATATAGATCGAGCTTCAACTCTACGCCATCATGCTTAGCGTACTCAATGTCCTTAATTAGCTTGACACCCTCAGGTAACACCTGCTTTTTCTGATTCTGAGCCCAACCGGTGGAAGTTCCCAAAATGGAAATAACGATAACCAAAAGTGCTGGTTGAATGAGTTTCATGAATAGCCTTTATCTAGTAGCTTCCGAAGACTTTGTGCACAAACTTACTTTGTCAATTATAGGGTGGGTACGAGTAAACCGTGAAGTTTCCTTGGCTTGAACTCGCTAGAATATGGGATACCCATACTTCACTTGGAGCCTTCACGATTGAATAAGACGAATTCGAACCGTCCAATAGGACGATTACCGATTGTACTACTCAGCCTAATCGTGGCCATATTGGGAATCACCCTGTCACAAGTCATTCTTCGCCCCGTCCCCTCGGTCGAAGCTGACTTCTGGCTCATCCATCACGATGACGCGGATCGTAGTCAGCGTACCGAAGCCGTACTCCGGCTACTCAATGCCAATAACACTAAGTGGGCAGGAGCCAATCTTAAAGGGGTCAAGCTGTCCGGTAAAGAACTCGATATTGTTGATCTGACACACGCTGATCTGAGTGAATCACTGCTCGTTGGGACGAAACTAGCTGGAGCCACATTGGATCACAGCATTCTTGATGCATCTGATCTACAAGAAGCTGAGTTGACGGGAGCCAGCCTGAATGAAGTCTCACTTTTGCGATGCAACCTGAACAACGCCAAGCTGGAGCTAACCAGTTTCTTTCAGGCGAGCCTGGAACAAGTCACTGCCAACCACGCCGACTTCTCGGGAGCAGATCTGTCAGAGAGCCACTGTATGATGGCAAATTTTACTAATGCAAATATGACCGACGCTGAATTTGATTATGCAAATCTCGAAGCGACCGTATTCCAGGGTGCTGAAC
>CALKCC010000102.1 GCA_938082855.1 uncultured Pirellulaceae bacterium
TCAAAGAAAAACTTGTCCGCTAATCTCGCAATTTCGCGATGATCTCTCCAGCCACTTCTGCAGGTGACATCTTCTCAGTATCCACTGAAAAATCCGCTGCCTCCTGATACAGAGGAGTTCGTTGTTCCAACAGCTGCTGTATTTCCTGCAAGCCCCCGGTGGCTGTTAGATTTGGTCGACGTTGTCCGGTTAAAGGATCCGTCGTCATACGGTCAAAGATTATTTCCGGGCTTGCCGTAAGCCAGACCGTTACGCCCCGCCCTTGTAATGCTCGACGGTTTTCCTCACGAACAATTGCCCCTCCGCCAAGGGCCACAACAAGCCCGTCTCGTTGAGCGAGTTGTTCAACCACGCTGGATTCACGGTCACGAAACCCCTGCTCTCCCTCAACTTCAAAGATTTCGGCAATCGTCATACGTGCTTCACTTTCCAGGAACACATCCGCATCGATCGCTTCCAGCCCCAATTGATCGGCCACAAGCTGAGCTACCGACGTTTTTCCAGTAGCGCGATAACCGGTTAAGAAAATATTAGGCATACGATTGCCCCTCGACGTTTGCCGGAATGAATCAATAGTTGGCTGATGAAATAGTACGTCTAAATGTCTCTCGCATTACATCGAGCGGCGCGTCTTCACCAGTAAAGAGTTTGAATTGTAATTCTGCCTGCCGCACGAACATTTCCACCCCAGTGACGGTGCGGCAATCATGCTTTCTGGCCTGCTTAATCAACAATGTCTGTTCCGGATTGTAAATCGTATCAAAGACGATCATGCCACGGGTTAAGCCCGCTTCTTCAAACGGAGTGTCATTCATTTTGGGGTGCATGCCAACCGGCGTACAGTTAATCAGCACGTCGGCATTCGCGGAATGCCGTTCTTCCCAAACAATGGCCTCCCCCTCGAGTTTTGTAGATAGCTCAATAGCGCGTTCGTAGGTACGCGATGTGACAAGCAATTCAGCTCCACGGTCCTTCACACCCACGCCGATCGCCCGAGCCACTCCTCCGGCTCCCAGCAACAACACCCGTTTCCCTTCCAGCCATTGAGAATCGGGGTCCTCTCCAGCAGCTTCAGCCAGACTAACCATCGCTCCGTACAAGTCGGTGTTGTAGCCAACGATTTCGCCGTCGTCGAATATCACTGTATTGACCGCGCCAATTTTTCTTGCTCCCGACTCGATCTTCGTTAAGGATGCCATGACCTCTTGTTTATGAGGAATCGTCACACTCAAGCCTCGAATACCCAAACCTGGAGCATCATCAATGAATTGGTTGAGATGGTCTTTGGGAATCCGAAATGGAAGATAAACCCGATTCATATCCATCGATTCAAATCCAGCATTGTGAATGACTGGACTCATACTATGAGCCACAGGATCGGCAATCACGCCAAAGACTTCAGTATCTTGATTGATCGATTCGTAGCGATAGACGTCCGTCATATCCTGAAAGCTTAGCTGGCCGGGAGCGATCGTACGTTCATGATGAAATGTGGCAAATGAGAAGGGAGCTCCAAACTTTCCGGCTAGAATACGGCTGGGCATCCCCATATCCCCCATACAGATACCCACCGTAGGAATCTCGCTGTTTTCAATGAGTCTGAGGATTCGAGTCACATCATGAGGTGAGTTAGCCATACAGGCAAGTTTGACGATGTCTGCATCTTTACTAGCCAGTCGTGCATGAATCTCTTCAAGATTCTGTGGAGTCTCATCAAAGTCATGCATGCTGACGATGCGTTTGGTATCACCGTAGCGAGGGATTGCGTCAGCAATTTCCTCTTCTAAGTCAACGTAATCAGCGCCTTCGACAATGGCCGAGCGAAGTAACATCACACGCTCGGCTTCCGTACCTTGCCATTTACCACCGTCCTGTGGTCTCCGGCAGGTCGCGACAACGGGGCATTGCCTGTTTTTTAATAGACGCCTAAGCGTGACGGCCCGTCGAATATAATCCAGCCGTAATTCCACTAACTGAGCGCCATTTTCAGCCAAATGCTGATGTTCTGCGATCATGTGTTTATGCCTACCGCGACCGATACTTACACAAACGACCGATCCTGCCTGATCACTCAATGAAGTCTACCTCAACACATATAAAGACAATTTGATGGTTCCACTACCCGCTCTTACTCTGTTATAACCTCGGCAATGCTGCCCGTGAATCACCAGAATAAGCAACGACTTTCCAAGGCTTCAAAACCAATTCCTCAGCAATATAAATTACATCTAAGAATTGCGTTGGTAATACGCCGAGGTTTTTAATATATATCCTGTTGGTACTCCAACTCTCATTTATCCGACGAAGACAACATGAAGCAAAAACTTGTCATTCCAGTTAGTCTACTGGCCTGTAGTCTGCTTGCCGTGATCTTCATTCGAATTTCCGCTGGACCGGATCAGTCCAAACACTCGGCCCGTCATCAACTCGAAGAACAATTTGGGCCCTTGATCAAAATCGTAACGGACGACGATGACTACACCATCATTGAAGTAGATCTGGATGCTCAAGGACTGACGAATCAAAAGACGTTTGAACTTCTTGGGACTCTTTCTAATTTAAAACATCTGGCGATTCGGCATGGGACATTCACGGACGACAATCTGTCCCCTCTCCACTCCCTTACCAAACTCCAATCTCTACAGTTGCAATCACTGCACTTCTCCGGAAGTGGACTCAAATATTTTACGCAAGCCAAAGAACTCGAATCCCTGACGCTCAGTAATAATCCGAATTGGGAAAACGCCAACGCGCACCTATTAACCGAACTCCCACTTCTACAAGAAATTATCTTTGATTATTCCCCCGTCGACGACGACACGTTAAGTGCGTTGAAAAACCATGAGAAACTGCGAACGATTCTTCTCAACAACACTCAGGTTTCGTTTACAGGACTGCAGAATCTCAAACAACTAAAGCAGTTGAGCCATCTGGCCGTCAGTGGATGCGAGTTGGGAAAGAATGAATTCAACCTACTTCGTGAACTCTCTACTCGACAACCATTGACGTTGGATTTATCACAATCAACGGTCACCGACAAAGATCTCGACTTTATGGAATCACTAGATGTTCGTCAGCTGAACCTCTATGGCACAGCGATCTCTGATGCAGGTCTTCAATTGGTTAGTCAGAGCAACAAGTGTCAGCAACTCGATCTCGGGAAAACTCAATGTTCCGCTGCCGCTTTAGCTCAAACCTTGCCAGGATTACCACTCGAGTCATTAAGTTTGCAGGCAATGTCCCTCAACGCAGAGGTACTCCAGGCCATTGCAAACATAGAGACACTCATCACTCTGAATTTAGCCCAATCGAATCTTCAGGATGACTGGCTACCCGCTTTAAACAACTGCACGGCGTTGGAACATTTAATCCTCTACCGCACTAATCTCAGCGGCGAGCATCTTGCGAAACTTTCAATGCCTCCAGGACTGTCGTACCTTGATCTCTCACACTGTCCCATCACAACCTTGGGAATAGAAAATCTTCAATCTCTACACGCACTTACCAGCCTTCAGTTGATTGGAGTCCAACTGGAATCGGAGGGATTTCAGAAGTTAGCTCAACTGCCCATTACTCATCTCAATCTCTCGAGTTCTTCGTTAGACCGCAGCAATCTGGAGCAGCTTTCTTCCATGCCTAATCTCAGAGAAATCATCGTGCGTAACTGTGACATCCGCTATCAGGATTTTGAGATGTTTCAAACTCGAAATATCAACTGCGTGATTTACTGGCAGGCATATGGACTCGATAGTACCTATGCGGTTCCGGAAGCCATGAAAGTCATGACACCGCGACGATGAATCCCATCTGAGATCGCTAATTGGCATCGACCCGCATTGATGAGTTAGCAATGGTATTTAGATACCTGTACGTTGAAATCGTTTATCGAGTTCATCACGGGAGAACACTAGTGCTGAGGGACGGCCATGGGGGCAGTGGTGCGAGTCCTGGCACAGGTGTTGAAGTTCTAAAAGTGATTTGATCTCTTCGGTCGTCAGAGGATCTCCAGCTTTGACAGCCGCTTTACAAGACATCATGGCCAGCAGATCATCCAGCACGTCTCGCTTATCGGGCGACTGTTTGCCGGAGAGCAAAACTTCCACTAACTGCCTTATCATTTCTTCGATCTTTAATCGCCGCAACATGGCTGGGTAACTCGAGACTAATACGGTATCTCCACCAAAAGGCTCGACTTCAATTCCCAATTTCCTCAACTCTTCCTGGTTGTCGAGAATTGCTGCTGCCTCCGCCGGCGTCAATGTGACAGGTTCGGGCACCAACAGCCGCTGTGTCTCTAACGAACCTTCCATTGCTTTCGTACGAAATTGTTCATAGAGAATTCGTTCATGCAAAGCATGTTGGTCAATCACGACCATGCCTCGCTCGTCCTCAGTCACCAAATAGCGGTTTTGGATTTGTATCCCCAGCCTGGTATGCGACAGTGTCTGATCATCGGTCGCCTCGGCATCCCACGGGGCTACTTCTTCGACCGGCTTGTCGAATCCAACTTGGGGCGTCAACCCGCTGGCATTCTCCAAGCTAGACGGATCTAGTGCACGTTGAAAACTCTCCGGTAAAGCACTGCTCCCCGGATAACCTGGCGATTGCCCTTCTCGATGTCCAATGGATGCGGGATTTACCTGAGTCGTACCAAATTGAAAGTTCATCCGTTGTGTCTGTTCGGAAGCCGTCGACACCGAAGAAGAACTGTCTGCAGCTTGTTTTTCTCGCACACGAGCAGTCAGATCGGTCGTCAGGAATTTATTACGGATCGTACTCAATAACTGACTATACAGCCGACGCCCGTCCTGAAACCGGACTTCTAATTTGGTGGGGTGTACATTGACATCCACCATTTCCGGTGGCATATCCATTCGCAGAAAGACAATCGGGTAACGGCCATGAAGCAGCAGCCCGCGATAGGCTTCCCCTAAAGCATGCTGCAAACTACGGTCTCGTATGTGCCGATTATTCAGAAACAGATATTGCATCCTGGTATTCGAGCGAAAGAAAGAGGGATCGGCTACATATCCAGATACGGATACTTCGTCATCCTGACTTTCCACCCAGATCAGCCCTTCGGCTAAATCACGTCCATAAAAATGGGCGATGCGATCTTTCCAATTATCCACCGCGGGAAGATCGTGCTTCATACGATCATTGTGTTTTAAGCTGAAGTGGATGTGAGGGTGAACCAGTGCAATCCGAGTAAAGGCTTCGGTGATGTGCCCCATCTCTGTCTGGGCCGTTTTAAGATATTTTCTGCGTACCGGAGTGTTAAAGAAGAGATTTCGAACTTCGATCATCGTCCCAACAGGACAACCGGTCGGCTCGGGAGTCTGCCTCTTCCCTCCATGAATTTCGAACAACATCCCCGAATCATGATCTGGCGTGCGACTGCGGATGATCATATTGCTGACTTCAGAAATCGATGCCAAAGCCTCGCCCCGAAACCCCATGGAAGCAACTGAAAACAAATCGTCCGCGGTGGTGATTTTACTGGTGGCATGACTATCCACAGCTAACTCGATTTGATCCGGATCAATCCCCGATCCGTTATCCACAATACGAATCAGCGCGCTGCCACCATCTTCAACCGTAACATCAATCCGAGTTGCGCCAGCGTCTACCGAGTTTTCAACAAGCTCTTTCACGACACTCGCCGGACGCTCGATGACTTCACCGGCGGCGATCTTATTGATAATACTTGTCGAAAGTTGTGCAATCCGTGCCATGCTGATTCCCATCCGTTGGGTTAGTACCTGTAATACTAAACTACAGTTCGTATTCCTTGAGCTTTCGGTAAACCGTACGAGCACCTACTCCCAGTATACGGGCTGCTTCCTCCCGATTTCCATTAGTCAGTGCCAAGGTTTGTTGATAAGCCCATTTTTCTATCTGAGCCATAGGCTGGCCGACCAAATCGACCGGACCGAGTGAATTGGTCGGTAGCTCATCATTGTCGACTTCGAAATCCGGAGGAAGATCATCCACATCCAGAATTCCGTCCATATCTAAGACAACCATACTCTCCACAATGTTCCTCAACTGCCTGATATTGCCCGGCCAGTCATAGGCGAAGAACCTGCGCGTCACAGCCGGTGATACCGCTGTGACGTTTTTATTATGTCGTTGGTTACATTGTTTTCGAAAGTGGTCCACCAGTGGAACAATATCATCGCGTCGCTGCCGCAACGCCGGCAATTCAATGGTCACCACTTTCAAGCGGTAATAGAGATCGTTCCTGAATTCATTGTTTGCCACCGCTTCTTCAAGGACGAGATTCGTGGCCGATACGACCCGAACATTGACGTCCATAGGGTCATTATCGCCAACACGCGTTATCCGGCTCTCTTCCAGAACTCGAAGTAGCTTAGTCTGCGTGGCCAGTGGCATATCACCAATCTCATCTAGAAAGATAGTCCCACCATCTGCATACTCGAATGCTCCTACGCGATCCGAATGAGCATCTGTGAATGCTCCTTTGACGTGCCCAAACAATTCACTTTCCACTAAGTTTTCAGCAACCGCCGCACAATTCAGTGGGACGAGTCGCTTACCTTTACGCGGAGAGTTTTGGTGAATTGCCTGCGCAATTAATTCCTTCCCAGTGCCACTCTCGCCTGTAATCAGGACGGTGGCATCGGTTGGTGCAATCCGTTTAAGACGGTCGATCACCGATTTCATTTTATCGCTGGCGTAGACAATCCCGTCGAATCCGAACTTCTCATCGAGACGTTGCTGCAATTCCTCGTTACATCGTCGCAACGCCACCGATTCGACAGCTCTGGCAGTAATTGCTCGTAATCGCTTCGGAGTGATTGGTTTTTCCAGAAAGTTATAGGCGCCAAGCTGCATGGCTTCCACTGCCCGTGGAACAGTGGCATGCCCGGTCACCATAATCACTTCAGCATTGGGTAACAATTGAACAGTATTTTCTAAGATCCCCATGCCGTCGACGTCGTTCATCATCAGATCAGTGATGACGATATCATACTGATTCTGCTGAATCATCTTCAGGCCTTCCGGCCCGGAAGTTGCCATACTGATGTCATAGCCAACCGACTCCAGACTCTCCACCATCGCCGTCGCCAGAGGTGGATCATTATCCACCACCAGAACGCGAACCTCACCGGCACTCAATCCAGGCATGTCTGTTGATTCAGTCAATTTAAATCCCTCTGCTTCCAATCCTGTCATTTGTTGTCCGACGAATCCAAACGTGCCGGAGTGGGGAATTCCAACGTAAACTTAGTACCCTGTGTTTCCTGGCTTTGCACATCAATTCGACCACCATGAGCCTGAACCACCTTCCTTGCCATTGGCAACCCTAAGCCTGATCCAGCCGGCTTGGTAGTGTAGAAAGCACTAAACATATTCAGTGCCGTGTTTTCACTCATCCCACAACCGGTGTCAATTAAGTCCATCGCAATGCCGACCGGAGTGACTCGGGTAATGACGGTTAATTCACCACCTTCTTCCATCGATTCCATGGCATTTTTCACCAGGTTGACCATGGCCGCTTGTAGCGTCTCCGGTTCCAATTGCATGGCTGGCAACTCCGGATCCAGATAACGATTGATCTGCACTCCCTGCGATTGTGCCTGAGCTTCATACATATCCAGCACCATCGCAATCTGTTTATTGAGCGAGCCAATCTCCAGATCGAGCTCTCTTAAACGGGCGAATTTCATAAAGTCATTGAGTAATTTTTCAAGCCTCTGACACTGTGCGTGAACCGTTTGCAGTTTTGTCCAGACGCGACGCTCCCGAGGAGTTTCACTCTCCTCAAGATCTTCCTCTACCAACTCCATATTCATTCGGATCACAGACAGAGGATTTTTGATTTCATGGGCCAGCGAACCAGCAATTTGCGCAAGCTCAGCATATTGCTTCTCAAGCAATTGAGCTCGTTGCTGCCAACGTTCTACTTCGCGATCCACCATAAAAAACTCGTCATGCACTATCTGTGTCATTAGCACGCTCGCACCCGGCTCAGGTACGCTCCGCACTAAAACCGCTCAAACCTCTATTTTAGCCTGCGACCAACAATTGGAAGAGTCTTTTTGCGATCGGTCTTGAGTCGTGTGCTGAATAAAAACAGCCGATCGACCTGAATGCTCGAAGAGCTTAGGACGACCGGCTGTAGGTCTAACCAATGGGATGTGGGACAGGTGCTCCGGCTCTCTAGGCTCTTGTCTAAGTACTTGCGTACCAAAGGCAGAAACCGTAGTAACCAGAAAACCCTCTAGTCACGTCGGCGACGACGTCCGCCACCACCGCGACGATCACCATCACGTCGTGGACGACGCTCACGTCGCTCACCATCGTTTTCAGATCGTTCCTGTGGTTCCCAATCATCCTCTTCACCAAGTTCTTCCAACGCCGCTTTACGGCTCAGTTTAACTCGGTCGTGATCGTCCACTCCAATACATTTCACCTTGACGACGTCACCTTCGTTGACGGCCTTCGAAATGTCCGAAATGTAATGTTCTGACAATTCACTGATGTGACACAATCCGTCACGACCAGGTAGAATTTCAACAAAGATTCCAAAGTCTTTGATACTACTAATCGAACCTTCGTAGATTTTCCCAACCTGTACGGTGGCTGTGTAAGCTTCGACCAGCGATCGAGCTTCTTCTGCCCATTCGGCGTTGGTTGAAGCGATCGTGACTACACCATCATCATCCACCTCAACAACGGTTCCGGTAGATTCCTGAATGTGGCGAATGTTCTTTCCGCCAGGGCCGATCAGAGCACCGATCTTATCGGATGCAATATTGACTCGAATCAATCGAGGTGCGTGCTCGGAAGTCTCCGCACGAGGACGTTCGATGGTGCGAATCATCTCACGCATGATCTGGATACGAGCATCTTTCGCTTGAGCCAGTGAATCACGAATAACCTGTTCGCTAATACCATTGATTTTTAAGTCCAACTGGATACCAGTGATACCCTTTTGCGTTCCAGCAACCTTAAAGTCCATGTCACCGAAGTGATCTTCTGCACCTTGAATGTCAGTCAACAGAATATTTTGATCACCTTCCTGAACCAATCCGATCGAGATTCCTGCAACAGGATTCTTGATTGGTACACCAGCGGCCATGAGACCGAGTGTCGCTCCACAGACAGAAGCCTGAGACGACGATCCGTTCGATTCAGTGATATCTGAAATCACGCGAATGGTGTAAGGGAAATCCTCTGGATCAGGCAGAACGGCTTTCACACTACGTTCTGCCAACATTCCATGACCGATTTCACGACGTCCTGGTCCTCGGTTTGGCTTCGCTTCACCAACACTGTATCCAGGGAAGTTGTAATCCAGCATGAATTTCTTGGAGTAGTTATCGGTAATACCATCTACTCGCTGTTCGTCTTTGCTCGTCCCCAGTGTCACAGTGACTAAAGCCTGTGTTTCACCACGTTGGAAGACTGCCGAACCATGAACGCGTGGAAGCACGTCCACATAGCATTCAATATTTCGCAGTTCATCATGTGAACGACCGTCAGGACGAGTGCCTTCGATGATTAGCTGACGAATGACATTGCTTTCCAGCTTGTAAAGTGCTGCTCCCAGAGCTTTCGAGCAAATCGCGTCTTCAGCTTCAGGATCAGGGATCATCTCTTCCTTGATCTTGGCTTTGACGACATTCACTGCATCCGCTCGGTTTTGCTTGCCTTCTGTAAGCTGAGCTGCCTTGAATTCATCTGCATATTTACCGATGAGAATATCTGCCAAACCATCATCTTCCGGTTCAACAAAATCCTGCTTCACGACATTACATTTCGCACGTAATTCGTTCTGTAACTCACAGACCGCTTTAATTCCTTCGTGAGCGTAGAGAATGGCTTCCACCATTTCGTCTTCCGGCATTTCACGGGCAAATCCTTCAATCATCAGGATTTCTTCCAGACTACCGGATACGATCATATCCAGATCGCTCTCTTCCAGGTCTTCCACGGTTGGGAATGTCACTAACTGACCATCAATACGTCCCACGCGAACCGAGGCAATCGGACCGTCAAACGGCAATGGAGAGATGTGAAGTGCTGCGGCAATACCATTCATGGCAATGACGTCACCATCATTTAAACCGTCACTGGCAACCACTGTCGACTGACACATGACTTCATCCTTAAATCCCTTAGGGAACAACGGACGAATTGGCCGGTCGGTTAATCGAGACGTTAATGTATCTTTTGTCGATGGACGACCTTCACGCTTCAAAAATCCACCTGGGAATTTCCCGGCAGCAGCAAATCGCTCACGGTAATCACACATCAAAGGGAAGAAATCGATTCCTTCCCGTGGGGATCCCGATGTAACTGCATTGAGTACAACGGTATCACCGAATTGAGCCAGAACACATGCTCCGGCTTGCTTAGCAATGAAGCCAGTTTCTAACGAAAACGTCTGGCCTCCAATTTCTTTTTCTACTCGTACCTTTTCCATTCGTACAATTCTTTCTCTAACCTACAAATTCCTACCTACCTCAGTCATGAGGCAAAATTCTTACTTACTTCTTTCCAAAAATACTCTTACGTCACCAACGACTCGGTCGACTGTTGATCTCATTGCTGTAGGTAAAAAGCCACAAACCAACAAGAACCAAAGCGTCAACAACGTGATTCAGGGAGAGTTTCGCTCCCTATATAAGATTGTCCTTGGTAAAAACCAAGGACAATCTGAAGCGGCCTGAAGGCCTTCGAATTGTTACTTTCGAATGCCTAACTTGCCGATGATATCGAGATATCGCTGAGGATCGATCTTTCTTAAGTAGTCCAACAACCGGCGTCGGCGGCTAACAAGTGCCAGAAGCCCACGACGACATGCGTAATCTTTCTTATGCGACCGCATGTGCTCAGTCAGGTTATTGATGCGTGTAGTCAAGATTGCAATTTGAACTTCCGGTGAACCGGTATCGCCGTCCGAATTCTTATATTCGCCGATTAGTTCCTGTTTGCGTTCTCTTGTAATTGTCATAGGTGTTACTACTTTCTTTGCCGATACCCTGCTCAACCGTTGAGCAGCCATCGAGCTACTGTTCCAAACCAAACTGCCCTGCAACCGCTAACTTTTTTAGCCTTGTCAGGGACAATCCCGTAAGGAGGGACCAATACTCAGCCCGTAAACTATTACGGAGCGTGTTTAATCCATTAAATCTACCACTAACAAGGGGATATGCAAGTGGGTATAAGCACTTCTAATATATGAAAATCCGCTGGAAAACGGCCCGAAATCAGCTTAGTTATCCTCAAATTCGTGGAATTCCACGAATTGACTCAATGCGATGACACTCCAGCAGGAAGCCGCAATCGAGATAAATTGGTCCTCGCCATGTGGAAATCCAGATTCGAAGTATTCCTGAATGGGTTTACTACGTGTATTTACTAGCCAGGAACCGTCGGACTTTTGATTCTTAATTAAGTACTGAACCCCTTTTTCGACCCACTTTTCCCGATAAAGCGAGGGTTCAACCATCAGTAATGAGGTCAAAACAAGGCCGGTAGCATAAGCATCGCTCTCCATCTGGTCGGTTTGTCCCCACCCCCCATCTTCGAGCTGCCGATCACGTAATCCTCCTATGAATTCCTTCATACGCTCAGCATCCGCTTCCGTATCAGGCATTTGGAATTCCTCGGGACGATCCCTTTGCTTCGTCGGCAATAATCGTTGAGCATGAAAAGCATATTCGGTATGAATCAACCAATACCAACCCATCGCTTGGAATGCTCGATCTTCAGTCGTCTTGGCTTGTGTCTGGCCATACCATTGCCGTATTGCTTTCATGCGTTGCATCAATTGCTCCGGCTCATACGTTCCTAATGCGGCCACCGCCAAACCAGTCGCCGTAAAGTCGCTCGACTCCAAGGGTGGTCGAATGGTATTTATTTTCCAAGGCCGTTCAGGATTATAGATTTGAAGTAAGTACTCCAGTAATTCATCTGTCCCGGGCAATCGTGGTACCTGATTCACGTCCTCTGCAGCTGTAGCCTGAGCCGTACTAATGAACTGTGCCAATGCGTACCCTGCAGTGAACGCACCTCCTGGAACGCCCTTCCCTTTACTCAGCTCTTTTCTCCGAGCCAAAAAGAAGTCCGCTGTGAACTTGCGTTGGGTTTCCAACCACTCTTTATTTACTTCAAACCCAATACTCTTCGCCCGAACCACGGCGGTAACCGGCAAGGACTGATGATGGCAAGTAAAGCAGGATTTTTGCTCCACATAACTCTCGGCACTTTTCATGATCAGGGGCAGAGCTTTAGAAACCGCTCGGGTAGAAGCAACGACGCGTTTAGGAGCGGCGGTCAATGCGGGCAAGCCGACTTGAAGGCAAATGAAAGTAACAGCCGAAACCGAGAGGCTTTTGATCACAATGTTCATGAAGAGAGCTTTTTAGTTTGGTAATCTAAAGACAGCGAACGATGAAGTGGTTCCGCTTTATCTTACTCGAATCCCCGCCAAACAACCCATGCAATTTTCAGTAAGCATATTCACCATGCTCTTTCGATCACGGCTTCCAATTGCTCACCTTCTACTCGCAACCATCACACTTATGACCGAACCAGTATTAGACGCTCAGGCTCAAGATACCACTCGCCAGGCTGGCTACGACCGCCCTGTATCTCCCTCCAATCAAAGTCGCAGTGTCGTCATCGCAAAAAATGGAATGGTGGCCACCAGCCATCCTTTGGCCGCTCAGGCAGGATTGGATGTTTTGAAATCGGGAGGTAACGCAGTCGATGCTGCAATAGCCGTTAACGCGATGCTGGGAGTCGTGGAACCGATGAGCAACGGAATCGGCGGTGACTTATTCTGCATCTATTGGGACAACAAACAAAAGAAACTCTTCGGCCTGAATGCCAGTGGGAGGAGTCCCCACAAGGCGACCCGGGAATACTTTGCTGAGCAGGGACATAAACAAATTCCCTTGTTTGGACCGCTGGCCTGGTCAGTACCTGGATGTGTCAGTGGCTGGCAGGCCCTCAACGATCGTTTTGGATCGATGGCTCTCAAAGAACTCTTAGCACCGTCGATACATACCGCCCGCGAAGGCTTCCCGGTTTCTGAAGTCATTGCTCATTACTGGAAAGTCTCCGCACCTTCACTCGCCCAAAACCCAGGTTCAGCAAAAACATATCTATTTGACGACCACCGCCCTCCTTCAACGGGTGAGATATTCCGCTTACCTCAATTGGCTGCAAGTTATCAGCTCATTGCCGAACAAGGTGCTGACGCGTTTTACCGTGGCCGGATTGCCAAAGAAATCGTTGCCTACAGTGATGAGATTGGCGGGCTGTTCAGCTTACAGGACTTTGAGGATCATCAAGCGACTTGGGTCGACCCAGTTTCGACAAATTATCGAGGATTCGATGTATGGGAACTCCCTCCCAGCGGCCAGGGAATTGCCGCATTACAAATGCTCAATCTCATCGAGCCTTATGATGTTAAAGCGATGGGGCCGGGTTCGGCTGATTGGCTGCACTTGTTTAGCGAAGCCAAAAAATTAGCGTTTGAAGACCGAGCAAAATACTATGCCGATATCGACGTCGTAGATGTCCCCGTTGCAAGCCTGATATCTAAAGAATACGCCAAGCAACGCGGGCAGCTCATCGACATGCAGCAAGCCAATCAAAACACGACTGCCGGTGACCCCAAATTACAGCACGGTGACACGGTTTACTTAACGGTCGTTGATAAAGATCGGAATTGCTGTTCCTTCATCCAAAGTATCTATCATGGCTTTGGTTCCAAAGTGACACCACCTGAAGTTGGATTTGCAATCCAAAACCGTGGTGCTCTCTTTTCACTCGATGAAAATCACCTGAATCGCCTGGATCCTCACAAACGTCCGTTCCACACCATCATTCCTGCCATGGTAACCAAAGATGACCAGCCGTTCTTTTCCTTCGGAGTCATGGGAGGAGATATGCAACCTCAAGGCCATGTCCAGATTCTGGTCAATCTTCTGGACTTCGGAATGAACGTCCAGCAAGCCGGAGACCTCGCCCGAATTCGGCATCTGGGAAGCTCCACTCCTCGAGGTGTACGCGGAGATGGACGAGGCATCGTGGAAGTAGAATCAGGCATCCCGGACTCCATTGTCGAAGTACTCGAATCACGAGGACATAAGGTACGGCGAAGCGTGGGTGGTTTCGGGGGTTACCAGGGAATTCTCATTGACCATAAAAATGGTGTCCTTCATGGTGCCACCGAACCACGTAAGGACGGTGCTGCGGTCGGGTATTAACCCATTCATTATTTGCTTTTCAGGACTAACTTCATGAGTACTAGACGAAACTTCATTTCCTTCGTATCGACCTTAGGTGCCATGGCCGCCTTGCCACAGCTCGAATCCCAGGCCAACGCTAAGAAGCCTCAGAAAATCAAAGTCGGTCAGATTGGAACAAAGCATGCGCATGCCAGTGGCAAAATTGGCACAGCTCGCAAGTACTCGGAACTATACGAATTTGTTGGCGTTGTCGAACCTGATGACGAGCAATGGAATCGAGTCAAAGCGACGGGACCGTATAACGGTATCCCGAGAATGACTCAAGAACAACTTCTGAATGTCGAAGGGTTACAACTAGTCTGCATTGAAACTGAAGTGAAAGATCTCATAGAGACTGCTCAAGCCAGTGTGGAAGCAGGCATGCACATCCATCTCGATAAACCAGCCGGCACGAATTATTCGGGTTTCGAAAAATTAGTCCAAACGGCCAAAGCTCAAAAACGAATCATACAGATGGGCTACATGTTTCGATACAACCCGGGCTTTCAATTCATCTTTCAGGCAATCCGCAACGGCCTGCTTGGTGAAGTCTTTGAAGTCGATGGAGTCATTAGTAAGAAGATTGGGGATGCCACTCGAAAGCAACTGGCCGAATATGCAGGCGGCACGATGTTTGAGTTGGGCTGCCACTTAATTGACTCTCTTCATGTGGCGATGGGCACGCCGGAAAAAGTCACTGCCTTTCCGCGTACTACGTTTCCTGAAAAGGACGCATTGGCAGATAACATGCTCGCCGTCTTTGACTACCCGAAGGCAACGGCAACCATTCGCTCAGCCATGCTAGAAGTTGATGGTTTTCGACGGCGCCAATTCATCGTCGCCGGTGACAAGGGCACAATCATTCTTCGTCCCCTGGAAAAGCCTGTATTGGAACTCACGTTGGAATCAGCCACGGGTCAGCATCCTAAAGGCTCACACTTTGTCGAATTACCAGCATTGGGGGGAAGATATGACGGGGACTTCTTAGAACTGGCTGCTGTCCTGAACGGCGAACGCGAGTTCCCCTTCAGCTATCAGCACGATCTGGATGTTCAGAAAAGTGTCCTGCTTGGATCAGGGCTCAAACTGACGTAAACCCAGATACAACTAAGCTCGCTTTCCTGTAAGAATAACGGGAAAGTACCGGATACGAGCCGAAGATCACACCTGTGATCTGTCTGTATTGCTTTGACAATTGATCCAACATCAACCAAATGTTTGACAGTAACGAACGATTTGGTGAACAATATCCGTGTAGGAATATCGATACCGCATCGCGGACTTGTCTTTTCGATCCATTCTACAAGCCAATCCGAAACCGATTCGGTGCCGTAATCCGGTACCGTAGTATTGGTCCGCTGGATTTTGGAACCTCATCCTCCATTGATTTAGTAACATCGTGAATCCGGATCCCCCCGATGTCACCCTCGTCCAATCTGCTAAACAAGGGGATTCCGATGCGCTCGTGCAGCTCATTACGCTGTACCAAAACCGCCTTTACCGAGCATTATTACCGGTCACCGGAAGTACTGAGGAAGCACTGGATGTAACTCAGGAAACCTTCATTCAAGTTTTCCGCAAACTAGATTCTCTCCAATCTGATTACCATTTCTTCACTTGGATTTATCGCATAGGCTTCAATATTGCTCGCACGCGGCAACGCCGACAACATCCGGATTCAATCGATACTTCCCAAATGATGATCCCAGCCCCAGACCAATCAGCCGAACTCAAATTGGAGAGCCGTGAATTCCAAATTGCCTTACAGGCGGCGATCGCAAAACTCCCTGATGACCAGCAACAGGTCATCATCTTGCGGGAACTGGAAGAACTTGATTATCAAATGATCGCCGACGCGTTGGAAATCAACATCGGAACGGTGCGAAGCCGACTACACCGAGCTCGTACTCAGCTACGTGAATTACTTAAGGACTGGCTCTAATGCAAATTGGAATTTAGGGCTCAACCAGCTGGATACCTGTCACACCTCGTTGAAATACGATCGAGTTTTGCTGACTGGTCATTAAGATCCTTCCCTGATGGGCAGTCACCACCTGCTGATAACAAACCCGTACCAACTCTGCCAACTCAGGGTGACCAGTACTGGCCACCGCGTACCGGGGTTGGCTCCAGAGACTAAACCGTTCCGGATTACTATGAATGCTTCCGTGATGAGGGAGCATCACCACATCGCAGGGGTTCAGCGGGAATTCAATTACCTGCGAAATACCCTGTGCTTCGATATCCCCCGGTAACAAAACAGAAATTCCCTGGCACTTCAGTAACAGTACCAGACTTGCGTCATTATCCGATTCGTATTGCACGCCAGCCCGAGGTCCCAATACCTGAAACTGCCCCACTCCGATTTGGACCAAATCCCCTTCCTGAAGTGAATCGATAGCTTCAATATGCTCCAGCAACTGGTCCGCCAAAAACGACTCGGCACGCCCTCGACCGTTTAGCATCCCTCCAAATAATTTACGATGCATCGGCTCGCTTAGCATCACTCGGTCGGAACCAAAACGCTCCAGCAAGAATGGAATCGCATTGAAGTGATCAAGATCGGCATGAGAAACAAAAATACCGTCGAGCCGGCTATGCCCGCGACTCCACAAAACGTCCGCTATTTCACGCCCGGCAAATTGGTGATCCGTCAGGCTACCGGCATCATATAACCAGATTCCACCATCCGGTAATTCCATCAGGACTGCCGTCCCATGTTCGACATTGATAAACTGCAGACGCCAGTCGACCACCGTGGTCCGACCTCCGATTCGATGAGGCCACA
>CALKCC010000103.1 GCA_938082855.1 uncultured Pirellulaceae bacterium
CCCCGAGGTAATGCTCCGCTGCGGGAGGAGTTTCTTGAGGCTCTGGCAAATGTTCTTGATTCCGGCCGTTTTCTATTTGGACCGGATGTAAAACAACTCGAAGAAGAATGTGCTCGCTGGTCCAACACGAGGTTTGGAATAGGCTGTGCATCTGGGAGTGACGCGATCCTCCTGTCCTTAATGGCAATGGGGTTACGTGAAGGGGATGAAGTAATTTGTCCAAGCTTTACCTTCTTCGCCACTGCTAGTGCAGTGAGTCGATTGGGAGGCATTCCGGTCTTTGTGGATATTGATCGAAACACTTTTAATATCGATCCAGCTAAACTCCGCGAAGCGATAACCGAAAAAACCAAGGCGGTCATCCCTGTCCATCTGTTTGGACAGTGTGCTGATATGGATTCCATTATGGAAATCTGTGATGAGCATGGGCTGGTTGTAATTGAAGATGCTTGTCAATCGATCGGTGCCAATATCAATGGTCGTCCAGCCGGCGCCTGGGGGCACTTTGGTTGTATCAGCTTCTATCCCACCAAGAATCTTGGAGGGATGGGAGACGGTGGAATGATCGTAACTAACGATGAAGATCTACAGGATCGAGTTCGTTTGTATTCGGGACATGGAATGCGTCCACGTTACTATCACAAAGTGATAGGGATCAACAGTCGACTCGATTCCATGCAGGCTGCTGTCCTCAATGTGAAAATCAAACATTTGGATGATGCAGTCGCCGGACGTCAGAAGAATGCTCAGCTATACACTCAGTTGCTGCAAGAGTCGGGCTTGCAAAATGAAATCACATTACCAGCTTCCCAAACCGGGGATGGGCATGTTTGGAATCAATTTACCATTCGAGTCCATAACGGCAAACGTGATGATCTAAAGGCCTTTTTGGCTGAACGGAATATAGGAAGTGAAATTTACTATCCCGTGCCTTTGCACATGCAGAAATGCTTCCGATCGTTAGGTTATCAGCCCGAAGATTTGCCAGAGACATTACTTGCTTCCAAAGAAGTACTCAGCTTACCGATCTTCCCGGAATTGGAAGACGAGGAAGTTAGAATCGTTGTGGATGGTGTCAAACAGTTTTTCGCGATGTCACAACGTCGCGCTGCTTAACAGCAATCCGGGAAAGTCATACTTACAGCAGTTCAGCCTTTAAGGTTGAACTGCTTTTTTCATGACCTCAGCCAACTCCGTAGCAGCGGACTCAATCGGGAATGCAGTACTCTCCCCCGTTGCCAAATCCTTGACTTGCAGCGTGTTGCTGGCAAGCTCGTCTTCGCCGGCAATGACGGCGTAGCCAAATCCGCGGGTATCGGCGTACTTAAGTTGCTGCCCCAGTTTTTTCGGTTCGGGAAATACTTCAACCTTGAGTCCGACAGCTCGCAGGCTTGCAGCAATTTCCAAGTACTTTTCCAGAGCGCCTTTGTCGAAGTAAGTTACCAGAACGTCTGCCGGTGTTTTCACTTTGGCCAGCATGTCTAATTCTTCCATGGCCGCGAGTAAACGGTCGAGGCCGAGTGATGCTCCGATTCCAGGCAACTGTCGCTTGGAATAGAGTTCGGCGAGATTGTCATAGCGTCCACCGCTGCAAACCGATCCAATGCCGGGCAGGTCATCTAGAAACGTCTCGAAGATCGCTCCTGTGTAGTAATCCAGCCCGCGAGCGATAGAGACGTCAAGTTTGATGCGTTCAGCGGGAACTCCTCCGGCTTGCATGCCGGATAGGATTTTACCAAGCCGTTCGACGCCTTGTTCTCCCAGTTCGTTGCCGGCGATGATCGGTTGAAGCTGTGTCAGGATTTCCTCATTCGTCCCTTCCAACGCGGCCATTGCTAACACGTTTCGTGCCTGTGCTTCGGTCGTACCTGCCGTTGCCATCATCTCCTGGATGACTTTGTCTTCCCCGATCTTGGCAAGTTTGTCCAGGCTACGCAGAACTGGAGTAGCCTGTTCTTCCAGTCCCTCTTTTTGTAACAAACCGTTCAGGACCTGCCGGTTGTTGAGGTGAATGGTAAACCGTTCGAAACCAATAGCAGAAAGCAATGCATTAATTACAAGTCCCGTTTCAATGTCCGCGGCGACGGAAAGTGTGCCGATGGTATCAAAATCGCATTGCATGAATTCGCGATACCGACCGCGTTGAGTGTTCTCGCCTCGCCACACGGGCGCGATGTGGTAGCGTTTAAAAGGAGTGCCTAGTTCGTTGATGTGTTGCGCAACGAAGCGAGCAAGCGGAACGGTCAGGTCAAAACGCATGCCTACGTCTCGACCTCCGTGGTCCTGAAATTTGTAAAGCTGGCGATCCGTCTCTTCGCTGCCCTTGCCGGTGAGTATTTCCAAGTACTCAAGTGTTGGTGTATCGATGGGCCCGAACCCAAAGCTGCGATAAACCTCGCGGGCTGTTTGAATCAGCTGTTCTCGCGGGATCATCGTTTCAGGCAGGTAGTCACGAAAGCCTTTAAGAGTACGAGGCTGTATGAGTTGACGCTTTTTAGGTTTTTCTGAATCGCTCATGGTTGGTCTTTAGCCCAGGACAGGAAGTGGATTGGGGCGGGGACTGCGGATACTTCCGTTGGTTGTGGTTTGTAATACAGCTTCGGCATATTCGTGAACTTGTTCGGCAGTTTCGAAGTATCGATCGTACGTCCAGTCATCTTCATACTCACAATTTTCCGTCGTATAGTCGCGACAGATTTGCGGGCGAGTTTCATAAATGCCACAGAGATTGTCAGGTTGGAGATGTTTACAAGTTGTGTGGATCATGATGTACCAGTCATCACCATCGGTGAAAATACTTGCCCGATCATGAACCAGATACCAGCGTAGAAAGTCGAAGTCTTCCTGATCTTCCGGTGCTTCGATGGGTAAGGCGAAGTACTTGCAGCACTTGGCAGTGCAGTATTCGCAAAGGACTTCCCCGTCCTTGAGTTCGTCACGTGTAGGCTTGGTACGGATCATGATGGTGTGTGGTCTTACTGTAGGGATTCGAGTGTACCGTCGACAGCTGGCATAACGAAGATTTTACCGTCTCCCATTCTTCCTGTACGTGCGATCTCTGAAATCTTCTGGACAATCTCGTCGACCCGAGTTTCGTCGACCCACAAAGTGATTTCTACCTTGGGTAAAAAAGCGGTGGCGTATTCGTTGTCGTTGTATTCATCCAGACGTTCTTTTTGCCGTCCGAACCCTTTCACTTCGCGCACATTGAGTGCTTCCAGAGGAGCGCGTTTTAGGCCTTCCAGAACTTTTTCGGCGAGGAACGGTCTCACAATGGCGACTATTTGTTTCATCGCCTGACTCCTCTCGAAAAACCTAAGGGGACAACAGAATTAGCTGAAGAAGTTTTCTCCAAACAGGTTCACCTCAGGCCCCGTTTCCACGGTGATATCGCCGGTGATTTTGCACTGGCATGCCAACCGTGTTTGCTCCGGGTTGTCTAGATATGCTAACGCCGGCAGCGGGTCAGGGAATGGTACATTAAAGCACTTTTTCTCTGACCAGGTTTGTGAATTTGTATTTTCGATGTGCCCTTCGGTAACGTAAACCCGACAGGTACCACACTGGCCTAAGCCATGGCAGTTAACGTACTTATTAAGAGTCGCCCCGATTCCGTTGACACCCTGATTGGTGTTAATGTTAAGCATCTTAGCTGCTTTGCGGATCGTGGTACCCTCCGGTACAGTAACCTCTTGGTTTTCTTTCGAGAATTTTACTTTCGGCATCGGATTCAAACCCTGTTGTTGGTCGAGGATATAATTAGTCACCCTACTATTACAAATCGAATAGTTGGGGGTCCTTATTTAACCTATATGCCTTATTATGGCAATCGCGTTGAATTAAGGAAGTGGAGGCGGCAAAAGAAACATAGGAATTTGCCATTTGGGACTGAGATTCATAAGGAATTCCAATAATTATGGCCGAGCGGTCGAACTATCAAAATAAAGTTATCAAAAACTACTACGACAACCGTGAAAACATTGCTTTACAACGTTGTCAGGAAATCGTGACGGAACTCTACTTAGCCACGGGGAAGAAACGCCAGCGGCAATGGGATTTACTGGCGACACACCTAGAGAAGCTTGAAGTCGCGCAGGCAACTATCGATCACTTGCGCACTCAGGACAATATCGAAGTGGTGGCCAATTTCGTAACGAATCTGTCCAAAGGACGTTAGAGGAAGTTGATTTGACGAGGACAATCTGGAGCTTCGGAACACCGGGCCAACTTATATTCGGCAGGGATTCGGTGACTCAGCTGACGACGCTGGCCAGGAGACTGGGTTGGCAACAGGCCCTGCTGATTACCGACGCTAATCTGCTTGAGGCAAAAGTAGTCGAACCTGTATTACAGGCATTGGCTGCAGGGGGTGTTCAAGTTGAAGTATTTGGGGAAGGGGAAGCCGAGCCCTCCATCGCAGTCGCCGAGACCAGTCTGGCATTGGCGAATAAAGTAAATCCGGATGTCATCATTGGTGTCGGGGGCGGATCTAATCTTGATTTGTCAAAAAACACCGCAGCCGCTTTTACTCATCAGGGCCATCCCACCGATTACTTTGGATTTGATAAAGTGCCTGGGCCTACGATTCCCTTAGTTTGTCTTCCAACGACGGCAGGAACAGGAAGCGAAGTATCACACTCCATGGTGCTGACGGATACGGAGCAACAAATCAAGATCTCCGGACAAAGCGAATATTTCCGTCCGGACTGGGCAATCGTGGATCCGCAACTGACCTATTCCTGCCCGCGGCAAGTGGCAGCTGATAGTGGAATCGATGCGTTAACACATGCAATCGAAGCGATTACCACTGTCGATTTTGATCAATTGGAAATCCCCCAGGGTGAAACCTGTGCTTACGATGGCCGTACTGAACTGACCTCTTCGTTGGCTGAGCGAGCGATTCGAATTTGTGGTCAGTCATTGATTTCGGCGGTCAATTCCCCGGATGACTATCAGGCGAAAGATCAAATGGCACTGGCCGCCACCTTGGCCGGAATGGCCTTTTCCAATAGCGGAGTGGCACTGGTTCACGCGATGGAATACCCGATGGGAGGTGAACTCCATTGTTCACACGGACTGGGTAACGGCTTACTGCTCCCCTATGTCATGCAGTTTAATCTTCCATCCAGGATTCCAACGTTTGCGAAAATAGCGCGGTGGTTAGGTGAAACTGAATTGGCGGACGAGACTCAAATGGCGGAACAAGCTGTAAAAGCAGTGGAAAGAATCCGTGAGTCGATTGGAATTCCCCATCGGATAAGGGATATTGGAGGTACTGAAGAACAGCTTCAGTCCTTCACTAAAAAGGCGATGAACATTCAACGACTGTTTTGGTTAAATCCACAGCCGGCCAACTATGACGATATTTACCAAATCTACCGGACTGCTTTTTAGCTTTCTGGGCCTATTGCCTTTGCTTGGGTCGCAACCTTTAAACGCTCAGATGCTGAGTTATCCTCCGTCTGATATTCGCAGTGTTGCCCAGGATGTCATTGTCCCTCCCATGGTTCAGGGGATCGCCGCCGCAGGTACGCGCGTGCGGGAAACTCATCCGGATTACCGCCAAACTCAGGTCTATCATGCGACTTACCTGCCAAAGCAATGGCGTGCAGGAGGAAAGTACCCGGTCATTATTGAGTTTGCTGGCAATGGTCCCTATCGTAGTCCGTTTGGTGATGTGAGTACGGGACGGGTGGAAGGTAGTTGCCTGGGAATTGGAATCAGCCGAGGCGAGAAGTTTATCTGGGTTTGTTTGCCCTATCTGAATAATACCGGAGTGGAAAATGTAACGCAGTGGTGGGGGAATCCCGCCCGTTATGATCCGCACCCTACGGTAGAGTACTGTAAGAAAACGGTGGCATGGATATGTGAAACTTATGGGGGCGACCCGGATCGCGTGCTGCTGGTTGGATTTTCACGCGGAGCGATCGCATGCAATTATCTTGGATTGTATGACGATGAGATTGCCGGATTGTGGAAAGCCATGATCCCCTATAGTCACTATGATGGCGTACGTCTTTGGGGGTATCCCAAAAGCGATATGGCTTCGGCTCGAACTCGACTCAAACGCCTGCGTGACACCCCGCAGTTGATCTGTCATGAGGATAGTGGCCGCAGTGGATTAGAGGCTACAACGAAATATTTAGACCGAACGGCGATCCCCGGTAATTTCACTTTCTTGTCGACGGGATTTCGGAATCATAATGATGCCTGGGTATTACGCCCCAGTTCGGCACGTGAACAATTAACTCGTTGGGTACAGCGTCATGTGCTCGAGGATTAACCCCTGTCCTACTTTTGTTTAAACCGCATTGAGTTGAATTATGTCTGAGAGAAAACTGATCATTCTGACCGAAGGTCACTCCAACCCGCATACAGCCAAAACTGGTTGCAGTGTCATCCGCTATCGTCGTGAGGAAGTTGTTGGCGTGCTGGACGCGACACTGGCTGGCCAGAATGTTGAGGAATATTTGGGAGTCGGCGAGGGACTCAGATTTATTAGTCGTATCGACGAGGCTGCTCAGGCTAACTGTCTGTTGATCGGCATTGCTCCTCCGGGTGGAAAAATTCCCGAGTCCTGGCGTCCGATTATCTTGCAAGCGATTGCCAGTGGGATGAATGTCGTTTCCGGTTTGCACGACTTTGTTACAGACGACACGGAATTTGTCGCTGCCGCTGAGCAGCACGGTGTTGACTTGGTGGATGTTCGAAAGAACGACTTCACTGCAATCGCTCGGCGACCTGGATTTCGTAAGGATTGCTTCAGAGTTCATACCGTTGGACATGATTGCAGTATTGGCAAAATGGTAACGGCGATCGAAATCACGGAAGGACTTAAGGAACGTGGCGTCGATGCCAAATTCTGCGCGACCGGTCAGACAGGGATAATGATCGAAGGGGCCGGGTATCCAATGGATCGAGTCATCGCCGATTTCATCAGTGGAGCGGCTGAGCAATTGGTGCTCGAAAACGAACAGCACGATGTCCTGTTAATCGAAGGGCAGGGGAGTTTGGTACACCCAAGCTATTCGGCAGTGACTCTGGGAATATTGCACGGTTCGATGCCACATGCCTTAGTGCTCTGTTATGAAGTTCTGCGGGATAAAGTGACCGGCGTCGAGCATGTAGCGATTCCTGATCTCCCCGAGGTGAGGCGTATCGTTGAAGTGATGTCCAATGTCCACCATGATTGTGAAGTCATTGGCGTGTCTATGAATAGTCGTCGAGTGACGGAGGAAGAAGCACTGGCTGAGCAACAGCGAGTGGCTGAATTGCTGAATTTACCTGTGACAGACATCTTCCGCTTTGGTCGCGAGTCATTGGTCGATGCAGTGTTAGAAGCACGTGAGCGATTTCTTGCTGCCGTGTCTGATTCAGAGTGAGCGTTAAAAATGAAACTCATTATTCACGATTATGAACTCCCGTTATTGCATCCATTCACCATCTCTCGTGAGACGATTGATGTTCAGCCGTCTGTGATCGTCGAATTGACCGACGGTGAATTCTCGGGATACGGTGAAGCCACGACCAATCGTTATTACGGTGCTACGAAGGAACGGTTGCGAGAATTGCTCGAGTCCTTCTCCAAGACGGTGGAGCAAACGACGTGGGACGACCCGGCGGAATTATGGGAGCTGGCCAATGCAGAAATGCAGGATTCGTTTGCGGTTTGTGCCCTAGACCTCGCTGCACATGACCTGTGGGGTAAACGTCTGGGGAAACCAGTTCATGAACTATGGGGGTTGTCGACTGAAAACACGGTGATGAGCAACTATACCATTGGGATCGATGAAATCGATGTGATGGTACGAAAGATGGCCGAGTTTGGAGATTGGCCGGTCTACAAGATTAAATTAGGGACTCCGCATGATCTGGAGATTGTGGAACAGTTACGAAA
>CALKCC010000104.1 GCA_938082855.1 uncultured Pirellulaceae bacterium
CGATAGACCTGTTTACTAAAACGGCGACTATCCAATCCAAATCCGCGAGGTAATTTATCGATGAGTAGCTTAAGTTCAAGCACATCAATGGCCCGCCTTCCAATGCTGGTTCTGGCTTTCGTGTTCATTCCAATGACACTCTTCGCGCAGGTTGCCACTGAAGCAGATCCTGCTCCCGACACCACGGAATCCACAGCAGATGATTCTCCATCAGGTACAACAGACCTCGCTCTTAAGCAAAGTAAAATTGCTGAGAAGTACAAACGCATCGAAGAATTAATCTTGCGTATGGCCGAATTCGAAGCCGCAAACAACCCGAAGCGAGCGGCCTTACTTCGTGATGCCTACAAGCAATCCAAGGACAATTTGACGACCACACAAATGCAGTCCATTGTCCGATTACTGAATCAGGATCAGCTCAAACGTGCTGTCGATGAACAGTCGGATGTTCAGGTGCAACTGGCCAAAATTCTGGAATTGCTAATTACCGAAGATGATGGCGATCGTCTAAAGACCGAAAAGGCCCGATACCGAGAGTACATTCGCGACGTCGAGCGATTACTACGACAGCAACGAGCCATTCAGGGACAGAATGAAGGAGGAGCAGATCCTGAGAGAATTGCCAAAGAACAGGATCGCATTTCCAATGAGACCGGAGATTTAGCCGAGAAAATCAAAGCGAACGAAGAGGGAGCTCAAGCGAACTCTGAAAACTCTGAAAACAACGGCGAAAACAGTGGGGAGAACAGCGGCACGCCATCAGATAGTAATGATGGAAACTCCGACGAAGAAAACCCCGGTGACGAATCCGATCCAAAAGACCCGAGTGAAGATCCGGGTGAAGAATCTGGTGAAGATGGCAATCCTGACGAAAACCCACAGGATCCTAAAGAGCCTGGCGATTCTGGAGAACCTAAAGATCCAGGAGATATGTCCGGCAAGCCCAATGAAGGTGGAAAACCGATGGAAGGCGGCGAGCCAATGGAGGGTGGCGAACCGATGGAGGGTGGCGAACCGATGGAAGGTGGGGAGCCTATGGAAGGGGGGCAACCGATGGAAGGTGGCCAACCCATGCAAGGTGGATCACCTCAATCCGGACAGCAAAGCCAAAATGAGCAACAGCAAGACCAAAACCCAGCACGTAAAAAGCTGGAAGAGGCTCAGCAACAAATGAAACAGGCTCAACTGGAACTCGAACAGGCTCGACGAGAACAGTCAATCGAAGCTCAGGAAGCCGCCAAACAGAAACTAGTGGAAGCCAAGGCGCAGCTTGAAGAGATCTTGCGACAGCTTCGTGAAGAAGAGTTAGAACGGATGCTGGCGTTGCTCGAAGGCCGCTTTCGAAAAATGCTGGAAATGGAACTTAAAGTTTATGAAGGCACATTGCAGCTATCCAAAATCCCAGAAGATGACCGAGGTCGAGAAGTTCAGATCGAATCGAACAAGCTAGGGTTCCAACAACGCAAAATCTCACTGGAAGCCGACAAAGTCTTGACGCTTCTGCTAGAAGAAGGCTCTTCCATCGCCTTCCCAGAAACAGTCAAGATTATGATCGAAGACATGGATCAGGTATCTGATCGTCTGAGCCAGACCAAAGTTGACCGCCTGACGGTTAGCATTGAAGAGGACATTATCCAGTCCATTGAAGAGATGATTGAAGCACTTCAAGCGGCTCAACAGGAGTTGATGGACCAACAGCAACAACAGCAGCAACAACAGCAGCAACAGCAACAACAGGAAAAGCCGCTGGTCGACCAACTGTCTGAGCTGCGTATGATTCGTTCGCTTCAATTGCGAATCAACAAACGGACTCAACGTTATTCACGATTGCTGGATGACATCGATGACCCAACCGGTCAAGCCAAGGACACGGACTTAGTGGAAGCATTGCAAAAGCTTGGTCAGACACAACGGGATTTGCAGCGAATCACTCGTGACATCGTACTGGGGAAAAACCAGTAAGCCTATCGGAGTTTACATGCACATTACAAAAGCCATCTGCGTATTGTTGATGCTGACAGCAACAGTTTTTGCTGCTGATGATTTGGAAAAACGAGCCTCTTGGAACATTCCTGATGCTGGTCAAATTCGCGCGCAACTGGAAGAGCACCTCAAGAACCTGGACGCAGACGAAACAGTCCGCCTTCAAATCGGCATCCTTTGGGATACTCCACTTGCATCCGGCGACCAATCCCTCTTGCTAGATCAACTCGTTAACAGCTTAATCCTGACGAATCGGGATATTGCCATGTTGGTTGCCAAACTGGAAACTACCCCAGCAACCGAAGCCCACATAACTCCGGCAATTCTAAGCCAAGATGATCTCGCTCCATTCGTGATCAACAATCTCAAACTCTACTATGCTCGCTGGTTAGCTCAAAGCCAGCTTCAAGACGAGTGCTTAAAAGTCCTGGAAGGCATCCAGCCTCAACAGGTCGTAGACCCCGCCACGCTACTGTTCTATCAGGCAACTGGATATCATCGCATTCTGTCCAAAGACAAGTGCCTTGCGTCCATCGAATTACTGCTTGAAAACGAGGCGGACATTCCTCGTCGATACTCGACGCTTGCCAATCTCATGAAAGCAGACATCGCCCCGTTAAAAAAAGACTCCCTGGATGAAGTCGCTCGGCTAATGTCTGACATTCAACGTCGCCTTAAACTGGGCCGCGCAGGTACTCGCGTGCGAAAGGAAGAAGACGACGTCATCGCCAAATTGGACAAGATGATTGAAGAACTGGAAAAACAGCAGCAACAACAGCAGCAAAGTGGGCAGGGGCAAGGCAGCCTTAACCCAAGTTCACCAGCTCAGGACTCTAATCCTCTTGGTGGAAGTGGCCCAGGTAACGTAGACCGCCGCAATCACGGGGAGGCGGACGACTGGGGGTCTTTACCTCCAAAAGAGAGGCAAAAGGCTCTACAGCAAATCAGCAAAGAGTTGCCTGCTCATTATCGTGAAGTCATTGAAGAGTACTTTCGAAAACTGGCACGTGACGGAAGCTAGACCCGTCACTTAGGAAAGAGTACTTCTGGGGGGAGGTAAACTGCGACGTGCAGATTTGGAATGCAATTGTAATTTTGGCAACAACTTTGGTTTCTGCCGAACCACAGAGTGCGGTCACTCTTATCGACGGCAGTCAATTAGCCGGAGAGGTCACCGAACTTAGTGACGACAATCTTAAAATCACCGCGGATGGTCAAACTCAGGCTTTAGCGATCGAGCAATTGCAGACGATCAATCTGAGCGTTGCTAATGCCGAGGTACCTCCCAACAACAAGATCGCTATCCATCTCCACGATGGCAGTACCATCCATGCCAGCAACGTGCTTGCCACGGCAACCAACGCCCGCGCAACGATTGCAGAGGAATTAAGCTACCGCCTCAAAAGCGACAGCATCTCCAGTATCCAGTTTCGCCAACTAACTGCAGAGGCGCAGCAGGATTACAACGCCATTCTGGAAGCGGATTCTGCCGGCGACGTTTTGATTGTCCTGCGTCCCAGTGGGGCAATTGACGAACTAGAAGGCATTATTGAGCGAGTTGATGATCAGGCAGTCACATTCAATTTCGACGGAGACCGAATACCCGTTGAACTCTCCAAACTCGCCGGAATCAAACTATTGAAACCAGGTTCGCTCGACGTCGCAAAGACAATTTGCCAAATCCACGATCTGCAAGGAAACCTGTGGCAAGCCCGCCGATTGACTTGGGACTCCGAAGAAAAATCACTGACATTTGAAACGGGTTTAGGTGACTCAATCACTTTGGGCTTAGAGAACATCCAGCAACTCCGATTTGCTAGTTCTAATATCGCCTACCTCAGTGACTTAGAACCCGAAAGTGCTGAGTGGACTCCATACTTAACCGGCAGGCTTATTCGTAATCGCCTCACCCAACTTTACGCTCCTGTAAAAGACCGTAATGCCAATGGCGGTGATTTGGTGATTGGCGAACAAACGTTTAGCAAAGGGCTGTCTCTGCGTAGTAAAACCGAGTTGGTTTATCGCCTTACCGACGAGTTTAACCGCTTGCATTTAACGGCTGGCTTGGCAGAGGAATCCAAAGGGCGGGGGCATTTGGAACTAATCATCCTTGGAGACAATCGTCAACTGTTTAAGGACTTCTTAACTGACCCTGAGGACATTCGAGTCTTGGATCTGGATATCACAGGCGTTCGCAGACTTTCAATTACCGTAGATTACGGAAAGAATCTGGACATCGGTGACCTGCTTAACCTGGGTGATGGAAAACTCATAAAATGATGAACATACAAGAAAGAGCCTTGCTAAAGTTGCACAGACACATATGTCGTTTGGCAACGTTTTGTGCGCTGACACTGCTGTCCACGATGGTGTCCGCCCAGCAACTGGAAGTGCCGGCAGATGTACTTGTATCTCAGGCAAAGCGAGTCGCAGCCATCAAAAAAGCGAGCGCGTCAACCGTCATGGTATTTGCCAATGAAGGTAAAGGGGGAGGCTCCGGAGTGCTCATCAGCCCGGACGGATACGCCTTGAGCAATTACCATGTTGTCCAGCCTGCAGGCACGGCGATGAAGTGCGCCATCAACGACGGCCAACTCTACGATGCCATTCTCGTAAGCATCGACCCGGTCGGAGATGTGGCTTTGATCAAGCTCCTGGGACGTGACGATTTCCCCTACGCAAAACTAGAAGACAGCGATCAAGTGCGAGTGGGTGATTGGTGCTTTGCCGTCGGCAATCCTTTTTTGCTGGCCACGGATTTCAACCCCACCGTTACCTATGGCATCGTGTCCGGTGTACATAGGTACCAATATCCGGCAGGTACGCTACTAGAGTATGCCGATTGCATTCAAACCGATGCCTCCATCAATCCTGGAAATTCAGGGGGGCCGTTGTACAACGAAAATGGTGACCTGATCGGAATCAATGGCCGCGGCTCGTTTGAAAAACGTGGGCGAGTCAATGTAGGTGTTGGGTATGCCATTTCAATCAATCAAATCAAGCATTTCATGGGATTCCTACATAGCGGACGAATCCTTGACCATGCTACGCTCGGAGCCACCGTTTCGACCGATGAGAATGGCGGTGTTATCGTCACCAACATTTCTGAATCCTCGGATGCATTTCGCCGTGGGCTACGATATGGAGATCAACTGCTGTCGTTTGGTGGCCGCAATATCACGACAGTCAATGGATTCAAAAATGTACTGGGAATCTACCCACGAGGCTGGCGAGTCCCGTTATCCTTCCTCCACGAAGGAGAACGCATTGATACATTTGTCAGGTTAACCGGAGTGCATTCTCCGGAAGAACTGCTTGCTCGAGTCCAGCCGAATCGACAGCAACCTCCCGCCCCGATGCCGGATAACGAGGCCCCAGAAACGCCAGACGAACCGATGCAACCCATGCCCGCCAAACCGGCTTCGCCTGAACTCCCAGCCGTTGTTCAGCCTTTCTACGCCGCTCGTCGGGGGTTTGCGAATTTCCATTTCAATCGTCTGAACCAAAACCGAGTCTGGGATGCCTACACGCAACAGACCAAGCCGGAAACGGCCAAAGGCGACTGGGTCCTTCGTGGAAAACTTGGGAATCTGGGAGATGCCACGATCACGCTCACGAAGGCTCGAGTGGATGCTGAATTACCACAAGGGAAGGCGTTTGCTGTACTTGATAATGACCTGGGTCAACAGGAAGCTCCACGAGGCAGCGGTGGCCTATTAGTTGCCTTGCACTTATGGAAACACATTCAACAAACCGGCATTACGCAGTTCGGAGATGTTTACTATCTGGGCTCCATGCCAACTCCCAAACACAAAGAGAAACAAGATGTTCTGGTAGCCACTCATAGTGTTATTGAATGTCGTTTCTATTTCTCTCCATCTACTGGTTTACTCACCTCGATGGAGATGTTTCCGGATTTGGGTGTGGATCCATGTGAGATTTACTTCTCTGAATACGAATCCGTCAATGGCCGCATGCTACCACGTCGACTGGAAATCCATCATGGCGATACCGTTTACGGAGAGTTAAACATCGAAGACTTCGAGTTCAACACTGGGGAAGGAACGGAATAATGAAATACTTCCTATTCGTTTTATTGTTGCTCGGCATTAACTCCGCACCAACGACGCAAGCAGCAGATTTCTCAGTCGTTTCAGCAAGCGTCCAGCCCAAGATGGTCAAAATCTATGGCGCGGGAGGAATCCGCGGCCTAGAAGGGTACCAAAGTGGTTTTTTGATTAGTGGAGAAGGGCATATCCTCACCGTCTGGAGCTACGTTCTGGACACGGATTACATTACTGTCACATTAGATGATGGTCGAAAGTTTCAGGGGGAAATCATCGGAGCCGATCCGCGGTTGGAAATTGCCGTCTTAAAGATTGACACCGATGGTCTGGATGCGTTCAAACTGGGAGATGCCGTCTCGGTTGCCCCCGGTGCTCGCATCCTCACATTCAGTAACCTATTCAAAATTGCAACCGGCGATGAACCTAACAGTGTGCTGCATGGAATCGTTGCAGCCACAACGCCACTCAATGCACGGCGAGGAGCATTCAAGACAACGTACAAGGGGTCTGTCTACGTGCTTGATGCCATTACCAACAACCCTGGAGCAGCCGGAGGTGCTTTAACTAACCGAAATGGTGAGTTGGCCGGATTGCTGGGCAAAGAGCTTCGCAATTCCCAAAATGGCACTTGGTTAAACTATGCGGTGCCCATTCAGGAGCTCACTTCAGCTGTGGAAGATATCCTAGCTGGACGTACCCGCCCTCGGAGTCTAGATGAAGATGCCATACGTCCGGAAATTCCACATACGCTTAAAACGCTCGGGCTTCAATTAGTACCGGATGTGCTGGCAAAGACGCCCCCATTTGTCGACTCGGTCACAGCAGATTCCGAGGCTGAGAAAAATGGCATTCGCCCAGACGACCTAATCCTGTATCTCAACGATCGCCGAATAGATTCCTGCTCAACATTGCGCAGCGAATTAGAACTTATCGACCAGATCGATGATGTCACTCTCGTCATTCAACGTGATGACGAACTTATCGAATTCGTTCTACAGGGGAAGTAGATCAACAATGCAACCTGTATCTTTTTCAACTCGCTTAACAAGCCAAATACTGGCTCTCTTTCTACTGTTCTCGTCTCTCGGCTGGATTTCGTCAGCCGTCGCACAGGATGAATTACTAGAGCGTGAAGAAAAGGCCCTGCAAGCTGCAGTGGAAAAGGCCAGTCCGAGCGTTGTGCAATTGGAATTAGTGGGCGGCCTGGAGTCTCAGGAAGTCGGCCCTATTTCCGGTTTAGCCGTTTCTTCCGATGGATATATCCTCACCAGTTCAACGATGATTCGAGGGAGCCTCACATCGATTCTGGCCACCACTCCCAGTGGCAAACGTGCAGCCGCAAAAGTCATTGCCCATGATCACAGCCGCAATTTAACGCTACTCAAGGTCAATACCGACGAGACGTATCCAATCCTGCCTATCGTACCTCGAGAAGAAATCACCGTTGGCCAATGGGCCATTGCCTTAGGGAAGACATTTTCTCGTGATACCTCAAACCAAAGTGTTGGCATTATAAGTGCCTCCAATCGCATTTGGGGCAAGGCCATTCAAACCGACGCCAAGATCTCCCCCGCAAATTACGGCGGTCCTCTTATCGACATCCACGGTCGAGTATTTGGCGTATTGACGCCTCTAACTCCACACCCACAAGGTGGACAATCCGATGGCACGGAATGGTACGACTCCGGAATTGGGTTTGCTGTTCCTCTGGCCGATCTGGAACCTCATTTAGAGAAACTTAAAGCGGGCGAAAATCTACACCCTGGCCGCATCGGAGTCTCCTTAACTTCGGGCAACGTCTACGATTTACCGGCGGAGATCATAGCGGTCCAACCGAAATCGCCAGCTCGCGACGCAGGACTCCAAAAGGGAGATACGCTTATCGAGATGGCTGGCAAGCCGATTGCCCGTCAATCTGAATTGCGTCATATACTGGGTGCACATTACGCGGGCGACACCATTTCACTGAAGTATCAACGTGACGATGCCGTTGCCACGACGGAATTGACTTTAGCCGAAACGCTCGAGCCGTATGAACATCCCTTCTTAGGCATACTGCCGGATCGAAACCATCAAGAGGCCGGCGTACTTGTTCGATACGTCTACCCCAACAGTCCGGCTGCAACAGCCGCTATCAAGGCGGGGGACGTAATTACTTCTCTCAATCAAACCGATGTCGCTGATCACAATCAACTTAGAGTGGAATTAGCGAACTTTGAACCATCGGCTGTTATTACTCTCACCTTCGTTCGAGATGGTCAGGCGACGAATGCGGAACTCACCTTGAGCCCTCTACCTCTCGAGACTCAGTCGATCGAAGGGCACAGTCTGCCAACCGCCGCAGCACCTGCCAACAACCTGGCAACTGGCACGGTTGAAATCAAACTGCCAGAGGAAGCCAACAACTGCCACGCTATCATACCGGACAACTACCGTAGTGATGTTGCTCATGGACTGATTGTCTGGCTCCATGCTCCCGGAGACGTCAACGACGAAGTACTCATGGAGCAATGGAAGTCGCTGGCGGCAAAATACCATCTGATTGTGTTGGCTCCGAAAGCTGAGGATGAAAATCGCTGGCAACCTACCGAGATCGAGTTCATACGTAAAACGATGGATAATGTGATCAACACCTACAACATCGACCGCAATCGAATTGTTGCCATGGGGAGGCAAGCGGGAGGCGCAATGGCCCTGATCCTGGGGTTCTCGCATCGCGATTTAGTCCGTGGCATTATCCCGATAGACGCTCCCTTTCCATTACGAGCAGGGATTGCTCCAAACGACCCTGCGGAACGACTTGCCCTTCACGCCATTCTGGTCAAAGGTTCGCCTGTCAGTGCTGCAGTTGCCAATGCAGTGAAAGCGTTAAAGGATGCCAAGTACCCCGTGAGTGAACAAGAACTGGACGCTCCCGGCAAGTTAACGGACACCTTAAGAGAGTCATTGGCTCAATGGATTGAATCGTTAGATCGAATTTAATGGCCCAACTATGACCCGCTCGTCATTGTTGTATAATGCGGCATGTAGCCAAGCTTAAACCACCTTACACCCTCGAGGAGAACCCCATGGAAAAGTGGCCAATCGGAGTTTTTACCAGTATCGACGCCGGACTCGGAGTCAAAATTGAAGTTGCCCATGAATTGGGTGTTCCCACGATCCAGCTACACGCCCCTGAAAAGGAAACGCGAACTCCTGAGAATGCAGAAAAGTTTCTCGCTCAACTGCAAGAGCTTGGCATTACACTTACCGCAGTGTTCGGGGGATTTGAAGGCGAAAGCTATGCCGATATTCCAACCGTGGTCGATACCGTTGGGCTAGTACCACCAGCAACCCGATCAGATCGCGTGCAGGAGATGAAGGAAATTGCCGACTTCGCGAGGTTATTAAACTGCGACGTTGTCGCTCTTCATCTTGGTTTCATCCCGCACGACAACTCGGATCCACTCTATCAGGAAATCGTAGCAGTCACTCAGGATCTACTTGATCATTGCAAGGCCAACAACCAGGCATTACACCTGGAGACTGGACAGGAAACCGCTGAAGGGCTCCTGCAGTTTATCAGCGATGTGGGACGAGACAATCTGTTTGTCAATTTCGACCCTGCCAACATGATTCTGTACGGAACCGGAGAACCGATTGAAGCCTTACAAAAGGTGGGAGCTTTTGTGAAAAGCATTCACTGCAAAGATGGTACCTGGTCTGACCAACCCGGAGAAACCTGGGGAGCCGAAGTACCACTCGGAGAAGGGGACGTCGGCATGGAAAACTATCTGCGAACGTTGGACGAACTTGGCTATACTGGTCCTCTAACGATCGAACGTGAGATTCCTCAAGAACCGGAACGCCAAAAGGCTGAAATCAGCCATGCAGTGAACCTACTGACCGATCTAAAAGCCAAAATTGGTTAAGCAAAAAGACCAGGGCAACATGGATTTAAAACGTCGATGCACTGTAGTGCTTTGTATTTTAACGCTACTGTGCGTCGGCATTCATTTTTCCGGCCAGAAGGAGCTCAAGGAAGGTCCGCTCGACATTCTACTTCGAGTCACTATTTTCTTTGCTATCTTCCGGCTTGCCTACGATGACTTAATCAAGGTGCTACAGCGTCTTCGCGGGCCTACGGGCGTCTTACTGGGGATTGCAGTAGCATTTATGGTCATCAGTGGTCCCTCTGTCCGAGTGATGCTCCCATTAATCGTCGGCATACTAGTCGTCATGGGAATCCTAAATACGTTCCGCCGCAGTTTAGGTCCTCCGCCGTCGACACGGCAGAATCGCTCTTCCACTTCCACAAAGCAAAAAAAATCCCGCAGTGACTCAACTTCCAGGTGAGTATCACTGCGGGATATTGCCATTCTTCAACGAAGGGCAGATTAGCTACTTTTTGTCAGGCGTTGACGAGTCTCGGTCAAATCTGAACCATCTGGTGTTGCGTCATTATCGACGTCGTACCAGCTATCATCAAATTTAATGTAGCCACCTTCGCCACTAGCGCCATTTCGAATGGCAACATTGGTGGTCAACGCGATGACGGCGTCACTAAGAGCCACTTTGGGATTACAGCGAGGCTGATTTTCCGGGCTTGGATTTCGGATGCAATATGCCCAGTGTTCAATTTCTTCGGTGTATCCACGACTGACAGGTCCTGATTGAGCTGCCTGTGCAACCGGAGCAGCTTCGCCACTGGCTTGCGTATCCATGGTCGGTCCGCCCTGTCCATCTTTCACACCCACTTTCGTGGTTGTGCTCGATCCTTTAAAGAGCATGACTTCTTTCTCACGTTCCAGTACCAAAGTCCCTTTAGTACCCATCACGACTTCACCGTAGCCACCGTAACCATTTCCGTTAATCGAGGAATAGGTCACTACGATCTTCTTATTGTTGTCGTTAACCCAATCTGCGATCGGGCCTTTGCCCACACCAGTACCTGGGTCTGCATAGCCAACATCAAAAG
>CALKCC010000105.1 GCA_938082855.1 uncultured Pirellulaceae bacterium
CAAGACTTTCAGGGACGCTACGGACACAAGCATCAACTTGAGTCGGAACAGATTTCTGAGTCGGATCCCCCTCAATAACTGCCGTGGCCAACTTATCCATCGTGCCCAGAGTCATTGGGTTATAGAGTGGTAAGAATACAGCCTGGTCTAAAATCTCCCGAGCGTTCTCCGGGTCGGGGCAATCCCGTCCACTCGGTGGCTGAACGACCACCATGCTACCTCGTCGATCAGCGTCAAAACCCATCACTCGAAGATTCAATTCAACACTTTCCGGATCGGCAACTAACACTGGGAAAACCCAAAAGTGGTTTGCTGGAGCCTTTAGACCGGCTATCTGATAATCCGCGTCATCCTGAAGTTTTCCGGCTAAGTAATTCCCCAGCTTGCGTTGGCTTTCCAAAGCCTTTCCATTGAAGCGCTTTAGTTTGCGAGCAAGTAGGACTACCAGTGGAGAACTGGGGCGTCGGCGAATTAACCTGAAGAAGTCACTTCCAGAGAATCCTCGCGTACTCTTCTTCAGTAGTTTGTTGTAGTCCTTACCACAGAGCTTGACACACCCGACAAAGCAGGCGAATGACAGCTTGTAGGAGATGAATTTCAAAAAGCTGTATTTCAGCAATCGGCGAAAGAAGAATGAGCGCGAACGCTTGGGATACTGTGATTCCAATTGAGTAAGTTGATCGGCCAGCTCTTTGCGAGCCACGGAAAAGACTGCGCCACCCAGAGCCGTCGCTGTCTTAATAGGCCCAAAGCTATACATCGAAACGTCCGCAATGTCCTGTTTGCCTTCCGGCATTCCATCAAATTGCTGGGCACAATCTTCGAGCAGTAACAGTTGATGTTTTTGGGTGACCTCCGCGATCGCTTCGAGATCAATGGTCGAACCAAACAGATGAGCAACTAACACGAGCTTGGTTTTATCTGTGATTAAACTCTCGATGTGTTCCGCTTTCGGAGCCAGGGTGTCTATGTCCACATCGACCGGAACCGCAACCAGACCGTGCTTTTCAATAATCGTCAGCATGCCTTCGATGGTGAGCGCGCTGACGATGATCTCGCTTCCACGCGGTAGGGCTAACGCCTGCAGTAACAGATCGAAGCCAGTTCGGACACTGAGACAGCTGAATGCATGTCGCGAATCTTTCCAGCCTTGGCTTACGAACGAGGGATCGACCGATCCGATCCGGGCGCACTGGATCATGCCGTAGCCGATATCCAGCCAGCTGAGATCAAAGCGTTTACGTGCCCACATGGTGCCTGCCTGCGTCGCCTAATAAATGGAACGACCAATTCATGAAGAGGAATCCGTTGCCTTCATTGTATCGAATGCGGCCTTTATCTCGCCATGATTCGTGAGTGGATTCCGGCACGAAAAATTCTGACAGATATAAATCGTTGTTTGCCCGTCGATCAATGTTTTCGTTTGACTCATTTCACGTAACACGGCTGCTCCATCTTGATTCGGTTGTAGATAAGCGATGGTACGCCGAGCGATGAAGCCGCTGAAAATCTGTTGTCGCCATTGCGCCAGTTCAGAGGGGTTTTCGGCAGCAATCACAATTTCCTGGGTATCGTTCAATAGGAAATCCAAGGCCAATAACATTTGGCCACATCCCGCCGGAGCGCGTTCCAGGATGGTCATCGAATTGAGAATCGTCTGCTCCGCCAACTCCAGCCACTTCACGTTATTACAGAGCTTCCCTAGCCGGGCCAGAACATAGGCGGTCATGGAATTACCGCTGGGGACACTGGAGTCAAAGCTGTCTTTGTTACGAGTGATCAGAGATTCGTGGTCATCTGAGGTAAAGAAGAAGCCACCACTCTCATCGTCATGAAAATGATCCAAGATGGTTTCGGTCAATTCGACGGCCGTTTGTATCCAACGTTCATCTCCAGTGCATTCATAGAGAGTGGTACACGCATTTGCCAAAAAACTGTAATCATCCAGATAAGCATTAAGTTTCGCTTGGCCGTGACGCCAACTATGAAGAAGACGTAGCTTGGAATCCTCGGAGGCTACCGTCATATGTTCCAGAATGAAATCGGCAGCCCGAATAGCGGCCTCTAAGTACTTCGAATCTTCCAGCACGACACCGACCTGAGCCATGGATTGAATCATCAATGCATTCCAACTCACCAGTACTTTGTCGTCGAGGCCGGGGCGGATTCGTTTTGCACGGTGTTCAAATAGAGACTGTCGGGATTCTTCAAGCGAGTTTAATTCTGCGGTCGATAGTCCGTTCGTCGAGTTACTTTCCAATGGCTGGGAGAGATTGAGGATGCTCTGGCCTTCAAAATTCCCTCGCTCCGTGACGTCGTAGATTTCACAAAATCGTGTCCCGCGATCTTCGCCAAGGACCTCTAAAATCTCTTTCGGAGACCAGACATAGAATTTACCTTCCTCTCCTTCACTGTCAGCATCTTCGGTGCTGAAGAAGCATCCGAATTCCGAGTCTGTCATCGTGTGCAAAATGTAATCACAGGTTTGACGAATCGTTGCTTCGTATAAAGGTGAACCAGTTACCTGAAAAGCGTGCAGGTAAATGTCGACTAACTGACCGTTGTCATACAACATTTTTTCAAAATGGGGCACGAGCCATCGGGCGTCAACGCTGTAACGTGCAAAGCCACCACCGAGGTGGTCATAAATACCTCCCAGAGCCATTTTGTCGAGATTCAAGGTAACCATGTCCAGTAACGTTTGGTTCCCTGTACGCACCCAGCTTCGAAGTAATAATTCCAAATTCATCGCGTTAGGAAATTTGGGAGAGGTCCCAAATCCGCCATGCTGGAAATCGAAGTTGTTTTCCAAAGCCACCAACGCTGCATCAATCAGGTCATTGGAAAGGTGGGCATCACTTGTGGAAACACCGAATCCGACTCGACGGATTTTTTCAGTCAGTTCATCGGCATAAGCCAATGCCTGATCGTTTCGGTTAATCCAGGCCCGTTCCACTCCTTCGATAATTTGAGTGAAGCCCGGCATTTGCCCCCGTTGTTGGGGAGGCCAATAGGTGCCACCGAAAAATGGCTTTAGATCTGGAGTCAGGAAAACGCTCATTGGCCAACCGCCATGACCTGTTAAGATCTGTACCGCGTTCATGTAGATCTGATCCAGGTCCGGTCGCTCTTCACGATCTACTTTGATGTTGATGAACTTCTCATTGAGAAGCCCCGCAATGGCCTCATCTTCAAAGCTCTCGTGCTCCATCACGTGACACCAGTGACAGGCCGAGTAACCGATCGAAAGAAAGATGGGTTTGTTTTCGTCTTTAGCCCGCTGGAGTGCTTCTTCGCCCCACGGATACCAGTCGACGGGATTGTTTTGGTGTTGGAGCAGATACGGGCTGGACTCGGAAGCCAGTTTATTAGGCATATTGTGTTTGTTCGTTTCTGTTATTTATACGAGTGCTGGCTGGCGGGAAATTCGCCGGATTGCACTTCTTCTCGATATTGCCTGGCTGCTTGCGAAATAGTGTCCTGAAGATTGGCGTATTGTTTCACAAACCGCGGTGCCTCTGTTGTCAGGCCAAGCATGTCCGTTAGGACCAGTACCTGTCCGTCGCATTGACTTCCAGCTCCGATTCCGATCGTGGGAATATCTAAGGCCTTTGTAATTTTCTCAGCTAACTCGGCAGGGACGCATTCCAGTACGACGGAAAAGGCGCCGGCCTGTTGCACGGCCAATGCATCATTTAACAGACGCTCTTCGTCACGCTGAACTTTATAACCACCCATCGTGTGAACACTTTGCGGCCGAAGGCCAATGTGTCCCATGACCGGGATGCCTGCAGAGACTAAAGCGGAAATGGTACCAGCCTGATCCTCTCCCCCCTCGAGTTTCACAGCCTGACAGCGTGTCTCTTTGAGAATTCGACCTGCGGAAACGATCGCCGACTGGCCTCCGACTAAATGAGTAGGAAACGGAAGGTCGACGACGACTAAGGCGTGACGCACCGCTCGGCCTACTATTTCTGCGTGATAGATGATGTCATCCAGGGTGACCGGTAACGTCGTCTCGTGTCCCTGAAACACCATTCCCAGTGAATCTCCAACGAGGATGGCATCGATCCCGGCTTCATCCAGGATTCGGGCTGACACGAAGTCGTAGGCCGTGAGCATGGAAATCCGATGACTTTGCTGTTTGAATTCAACGAATTCCGGTACAGTGATCTGTCTTTTGGTGCCGTTCATGGAGATTCCTGATGAATTCCCTCATCGGGGGTCTATAATTAATAGGAGTGGTCGAAGGCTTTTTCCGAGCCTTTAACTCTTCCTATTGTAGTGCGGGTGGGAGTGTCCTGAGAAGCACTTAACCTGTGAGCAGAGAAGCAAATCAATTAGTTTGCCGTAGAGGATCCGAGATGCAACGCAATTTACTTGTTCTGACAATACTGTTGGCAACCTGTACTATCGTGCCAGCACAGCAACAGCAGCAGATTCCTAAAGAGACGCTCCGAACGACAGGTAAAATCATCGGACTCTTTAATGCCGGGTACTATGTCGAGTTAGATTCGGGACAGAAATGGACCATCTTCCTGCCAGATAATCCTCAGTATGTTGAAGTACTGGGGCAGGCCGAACCACGTTGGTTGCAACGAGGAGCCTTTGTCAGTTTTGCCGGTATCTTCAACTCCAAAGGTGAAGCGCAGGCACCAGTAAAAGACATGCAAGTCTTTCAACCCAACAAAGAAACTAAGCTGGGTGTCCAGGCGGATGGAATTGCAGGAGCCAATAAAAATCTATTCGGCGGAAATAATACGGAGCCTGCCGAGCAAACAGCTCGTTTTCTTGTCTCAGGTCGATTGATGAATATTAAAGACGGTAAGATGACCGTCTCCGGCCCAGGATTTCAAACCACCGTCCCAGTCGATGACAAAATGACGATTCGAGTCAAAATGAATAATCCTGCTTTGGCACGCGTTGGCGATAAGGTGGAATTGAATGCATGGTATTACACCCCTCGAGCTCAACTCATGCAGGCCAAAGCGACATCTCTCAAAATCACCGCAGCGATGAAATTTGGTTACATAGAGCCCAAAGAGAAGGGTGACCCAAAAGAAGATGGTGACGAGGACGAGAAATAAGACGAGTTGTCGTTTTAGAAGTCTGTCCGACGAACGAGCCCACATTGGCGGAACCAGTTCGATACAAAAAATGTCAACTGCTCAGGATGTAGTGTAAACGGGTACTTGAACACCAGGGATCTTGAGCAGTTGACTCTTTATAAACATCCTTGGCTCGGCAAAGTTTCGCATTCAGTCCTTAGATTCCCAAGAAACCACGCGATGGATATTCATAACGTCAACGATGTACCCGCTTTCACAACCAAAGATGGATCGGAGATTCGAGAACTTCTGGCCCATCGTAATTCTCTTATCAAGAATCAAAGTCTTGCCGAAGCCCGAGTGGCACCAGGCTTAGCCACTCAGCTGCACTATCATCCACTGACCGAAGAAATCTACTACATTCTGAGCGGTACAGGTGAGATGACCATTGATGATGAAACGAAAATGGTTCAGCCGGGAGATGCCATCGCGATCGCCCCCGGAGCACTCCATACGATTCATAATACGGGCGAGCAAACGCTGGTATTTTTGTGTTGTTGTGCACCCAGCTATGAGCATCACGATACTGTGCTCGTCGACGAATAATGCTCGGGAAGTCATCCATAACCCGTAAACTCATCCTAGTTTATCTATTTTAAGCCAGCTTCCTGATCTTTCTGGCTTGTTAATCAAAATCGGGTTTTACTCTTTAGTCCGCATATACCGATTTTACTAATTGTAGAGGCGCGTTTATGCGCTTCTTGTGGACACCTGCCGCTGCGCAGGCTGGACTGCTGAACTCGTAGAGATCCATAGAAAGAAAAGCCAAGCTCGTGACTAATAAGCAATCCATCAAACAGGCTAACCGACAGGCAGGCACGCATGCCAGTCAGGCAATTCGACCATTTCTCATGGTGTTTTGCACACTCCTATTTGGATTATCCATTGGTGCATTTGACCGTTTCGTTCCGCCTGGTCCGCCATCGAGTGTCGAGTCGAATGAGCCGTTGATTACCGGCGAGACATTGGTGTCAGCTGTCGTTCCACAACACTCGACCGTCGTTGATATTCAGAAGATCATTGATGCTCACATCGAAGAGCAAAACGATGAACCACGCGCTGCTCAGATCGCAGAGGCTCCTAAGCCAGAGCAAACGGCCGAGCTGGAACAGGTGGTGCTCGAATCTCTCGAAGAAATTGAACAGATACAACGTCCGAATACACTGTCGGTCGTTTTGATCGCCGCCAACAATACTTTGATTGAAGAGGATTCCCCTGAGCCCGCTCCGTTACAAGCCCGTGCCGTAGAATTGCCTCGGGCCGCCGGTGTGCAAAACATGACGCCAACGCAGCAACGCGGGAATTCTGAGTTGCCTAAGTCGATGAATATGCAGCCATCGATTCTAATCGCTCGTGCAGAGAACAGTGAGAGCGATGAGACTCCGGCAACGACTACACCGACGATCAATCAGGCAGATAGTAACCCGGTCGATCCACAACTAGAATTTTGGCCTCAGTCACCTCAGCTCCAGCGTCAGCTTACGCAACTCCAAACGGTTCCCGCTCTTGCAAGTTGGACTGGTGATTTGATGCAAGCTCTGAATGACCTTCACGAAATTCGAGGCCTGGGATCGGTTGAGTCAGTACAGACGCTAGCCTTGCTTCGCGATCTTCATGCAGAGGGTAACACGCTTGTTGAAAACCTGACCGAAGAGGAAGTTCGTCGAGCTATTTTACGAACGTTGAACGGTTTGGACACGAGGCTGGAAGTCTGGCATGCAGTCCAGACTATCATTTCCAACCAAACAGTCTCGGTTGAAACCTTGGAGGCTCCTCAAGACCTCATCGCAGCAGCGATTGAAGGAATTGAAGAACGACTGGTTGGCTCTGAGGAAGCAGATAACTGGCGAGTCTATTTGAAGTTGAATACGTTGTCGAAGTTTCTAGATGCCGAAGGCGGAGTCGATGTTTCTGCGCGAGGGAAAGAAGCTCAGCGAGTCCTGCTTCGAATGCATGCTCGGTCTCTGACACCGGAACAAAAATCATTGCTCCAGGAAGAAGCATTTACCAGTCTCGAATTTGGATTGAGGCAATGGTGTGTGGAGCCGATCGACTACCCCAAACTGATGCGTGATATCGAGCTGTTTGAAACCAGTCGCTATAACTATCGGGCGGTACCTGTTGCCAATAGTTTTCAGGTGATACGCTGGTCACTTGATGACAACGTGGCATCTCTAGGGGCTTTACTGGAAGACCGTTATCGAGGCGGAAATATTCGCATTCGTATCTCGGAAGGCTTTATCAATCGATTGATTCCTTCCGAAACTCAAGCCACACAGCCGATTGAAGACAAGGTGCTTGGGGCCTTAGTGGAAGGCACTAGTGATACCACCTCACGTTTGAATATCAAGTTGCTTGATGACGATGGCCGTTGGGTTATTGGATTGGATGCTCAGGGAGAAATAAAGTCCAACACCACGTCTACCAAAGGAGCGGCAATCTTTGAAAACGAAGCGACCGCGTCCTTCCAGGCCAGTAAGAAATTGATGATTTCACCCAGTGGCATTGAATTTGGTGAAACGTTAGCTGATGTACAAAGCGAAAGTAAGTTGGTGAACTTTGAGACCGACTATGATAACTCGCTGCTTGGCGGCATCGCTCGCAATATGGCCAAGAACCAATACAAACAGAAAGAGAAGGCAGCTGCGCAGGCGATGGATCTCAGAATTCGGCAGCAAGCGACGGATACGCTGGACGACAAGATTTCAGAACAAATGGGCAAACTCGAATCGGCCTACAATGCTCGCTGGCTCGAGCCAATGCAGGATCTTAACTTACGACCGGTTGCCACGCAGTTACATACGATTGGCAACAAGCTGGCAATCGATTATCGATTGGCTGGTGTGCATCAACTTGCTGCTCACGGACATCGTCCTGAATTGCCTGAAGAGACACTGGTAGGAATGCAGATTCATGAATCCGCATTGAATAACCTTTTGCACAATCTGGATTTGGACGGCAAATCTGGAAAGTTGACAGAAGTCATGCAGCGGATAGCCGATCAACTTGGCATGGAGGAATTTGAAGTTCCAGTCGATATTCCGGAAACCGTCATGGTGCGATTTATGGAACGTGAGTCCGTACGTATTCGATTCTATAAGGGTCGTGTTCAATTGATGATTCAAATGCGACAGCTACAGAATAAGCGTCTCGGTTGGCGCAATTTCGCCATCCTGGCCGAATATGCTCCGGATGCCAGTGCAATCAGCGGGAATTTACAGCGACAAGGTGTGATTCAGATTCTGGGCAATGGGCTAAGACTGGGTGACCGAATCGCTCTACAAACAATCTTCAATAAAGTACTGCCGTCGACTCGAACTCTGAAGCTTCTCGGAGATAATATTGCTGCCCATCCAAACATGGAATCGGCCAATGTGAATCTATTCGACATCCAACAAGGTTGGTTAACCTTCGCGATTACCGATGAAGAGCCTGTGATCGCCAATGTTGACGATACCGAAGAACGCTAAGACGCTAACTCTCATAAATGCCAATCCAGTAATTACGGCAAGACGGATTTGTGAGTAGCGGTCTATAATGACGAGCATGCAAAAAAACGTGCTTCATACGTCCCACGAGAGATCGTTCGAGACGAATCGATTTGTTTATCCGGTGCTCAGTCGGCGAAGCCAAGGTGTGTCGATTGGAGTGAATCTAAATCCGGATAAAATCTGTAATTTTGATTGCATCTATTGTCAGGTTGACCGCACCACGACAAGTGAAACACGATTTGTCGAAATGCAACAGCTCTTAGAAGAACTCGATCAGATGCTGGCGTTGGTTTCTTCCGGTGAACTATTTCAATCCGAACAGTTCTCAGATGTCCCCCAGCACTTACAACGGCTCAACGATATCGCTTTTTCCGGGGATGGCGAGCCGACGACTTATAAGAATTTTGATGAAATCATTCTGGCCTGTGCTGACCTCAAGCAACAACATCAATTGTCAGATGTCAAAATGGTACTCATTACCAATGCCAGCATGTTCCATCGCGAGCATGTTAAACGTGGCCTGGAGATCATGGATGCTAACCAGGGAGAGATTTGGGCCAAGCTCGATGCCGGCTCTGACGAATACTATCAGTTGATCGAACGTACCAGTATTCCTTTTCAGCAGATCCTGGATAACCTTGAAGCGGCAGCGCAGGTACGCCCTTTGGTGATTCAGTCCCTGTTCATGCAAGTGAATCAGGAAGCGCCGACTGAGAAAGAACTGGAGTTGTTTTGTGACCGGCTTACTCAGGTTCTGGCAGCCGGCGGTCAGATTTCTTTGGTTCAGGTCTACACGATTGCTCGTCGGCCCGCCGAAAGTTACGTAACGCCGTTGGCAGATCATGAAGTTGACCGTATCGTTGAACTAGTAACCTCGAAAACCGGAATTCAAGCAGTGGGATACTATGGCTACACAACCTGAATCAGACCAGAAACAAGAGATTCCTGCCGATGAAATGGCCGAGCGTCAGAAGGTTACTCGTTGGTTAGTCATTGCGGTTGCCGTCTGGGGAATCATCCTCGCAGTTGGCTCGTTTCTTGCTTGGGATCGAGCGGAGTTAGCGGCAGAGCACGAAGGCGTTAGTGATCAGATCGACTTTCAAACGCGGTTGCTCAAATTTGTCATCCCACTGAGTGCTGTAGGTTTATTTGTCGGTGGCTGGATCATGGCGTTGAAGAAACGGTTGAACAGTTAACCAGTTAACCAATTAACCATTTAGCCATTTAGACATTTAGACAATTAGACAATTAGACAGTTAGACAATTAGACAATTGGGCAATTGGGCAATTGGGCAGTTGTCAGTTTTACAATTGGGCGATAAATGGGCGTATCGATCAATGATTCTATTTCAGCAATAAATGCACAGAGGAAGCCGGGACACAGTTTCGAAATACCATTTGCAGGTTTTTCTGTTCCTCAGGTGTCTGGGTGTAGTAAATAGACTGTGTGCTCGACACAATCCCAACCACTTCACCTCGGCTATTGAAAATCGGCGATCCACTGGAGCCCTTGGCAAATTCTGCCGTAATGTACAGACGTTTCGCAGATCCATTCGGTGTGTGCATCATTGCATTTCGAGAGACAACCCCTTTGGTCAGAGTGTAAAAACGACTCACTGGGTGGCTGATGGCATAAACGTCTTCTCCTGGAATCGCTCGATCTGCAATCTTCGCTGGAGTTAACTTCTCACCGTCAGGCAGCTCGAGCTGGAGAATGGCAATGTCGTTCAGCTTGTTCGCCGCCAGGATCTCCTTGACGACATACACATTTCCATTGGCGGCAGTTGCAACCAGTGCTCGCTCGTCAGGTTGCACTCCCTCGACCACGTGATGGTTGGTGACAATGGCTCCATCTGCAGTGATGGCAAAGGCTCCTGCACTTCGATCATGCCAGCGAGTGCAACGGCCGCACTTATATACTTTAGAAAGGACAAGAACCGAAGGAGCAACCGCAGGATAGACCTCGTACGAAGCCAGTTCCGAACTCTTAAGCTTAGGGATTTTTAGTTTGGTCTGAGCTCGTTTAATCTGCTCTTCAAAATCACCAAGTAAAGACTCTTCAGGATTGGGTAATAGCAACTCGGCTTTTTTACTGATCAGTTGTTTAATTGCTCGGTCATCGACGACATCGGAAATCAGCCCCGAGCCATTACCGTCGGCCGCGAGCACAGTGTTTGTGTTTGCTAGACGATGTAGCAAGTCTTGACCATGAACGGAAGAAGCCATCAACATGCAGCTCAACAAGCCAGATATGCTTGTCAACAAAATCCAGCGGTATGATTGATTCTTGGCTATTTGGGAACTGAGCATGCTTCGCCCTTTCATCGGGATCAAACCCATGAGCATTATTTGGATGTAACCGGTATGGTTTTAATCACGTATCAACGTGGTAAACCTTTTGTGTTGACCTATTAGACCATAAATCGCCAAGAACGGATTTATCTAAGTGCCGCTTTGCTTTAGTGGCTGACCTCATAGCAACGCAAGGATCTTCGTTGAACTTAGAAATAGGACAGCGAAAAAGACCAGCGAAAAAGAAAAGCTCCTGCAAACCCATGAAGGTTCGATGGAGCTTTTTGTGGAGTACATCCGGAGGGATTCGAACCCCCAACCCTCGGTTCCGAAGACCGATGCTCTATCCAGTTGAGCTACGGATGCATGTGTGAATCAGTTGTAAAAATATCAGTAACTGACGTAATGTCAAGAGTGGGTAAGCATTAGTTGGTAACGCGTCGTGGGACATAGGCGTGATCACGCTTGCGTAGCACTTCCGCTTTGATAATCTTGTCGGGCTGCACCTTAGGGTCTGGCTTCTCTGGATTGATTTTTGTGATCTCTTTGACAATATCCAAACCTTTAATCACTCGACCAAAACACGTGTGCTTTCCATTTAGATTTGCGGTAGGCCGAAAGGTAATGAAGAACTGAGAGCCTCCGGTGTTAGGTCCACCATGTGCCATCCCCAGCGAACCGGCAAAGAAATTGCGGTAATCATTTCGCGTTAGACATTCGCAATAAATTCGATATCCCGGTCCACCCGTTCCATCGCCTTTCGGGCATCCGGTCTGAGCCATAAAGTTCTGCAGGACACGATGGAATTTCAGCCCGTCGTAATACCCCTGCTCGACTAGGTTGATAAAGTTCCCGACCGTTTCCGGAGCTTCATTTTCGTAGAGTTCAATATCAACTTCCCCCTTGCTCGTGGTCAGTCGCACGCGGGGTAAATCATCAGCTTCTACTTCGGCTGTACGAAGTTTGGATTCAGTCTCCCATAGCTTGGCATAGCCTTTCTTGATTTCGCCGTAGTAGTTTCTTCCCATTTGAGAAATTTCGCCTACCTGTTCAGCTCGTACAAATGCCTTTTCAGCTTCTGCAAATTTGTGGTTGGCGAATTGGGAGATGCCGATCATGTCGTGCAGCTTGCGTTCCGTACTCCCCGCTTCAAGCATGGTGACACTTATATGCTCACACGTTTGGTAGTCATCAGCCAGCAAAGCTTCCCCTGCCAGTTCGATCAACATTCGTATTAACGCTCGGTCACGCGTTTGAGGATCTTCCACATAAGCAGCCAATGCAGCAGAACGTAATTCAGGGAACAGGACATCCCCTTTGGAAACGATCTCATCCCATTGTTTTCGAATGGCCGGGATTTGCGACGGTTTGGCGCTGTTGAACTCAGAACGCAATTGTTGCAGATCTTTAAGCATCTGCTTCCATTCGTTCAGCTTTGCTTCATAGGCTGTGCGTGCCGGGCCGGCCTCTTCCTGCTGGAGGGCTGTAGCGGATACGTTAGGGCTGGCAAACGTCAACAAGGCTAAGCTTGCCAAGGTTGCAAGGAAACAACTAAGGAAGAATCGATTTTTCATGGTCGACCTGAGTAACTACTAAAACACAATAATTGGAGTGATTTACTTTCTAAAGCCTAGCACTTTTTCGGTAGTGGGCAGGCAGTTGTTATACGAACAAACGGAAGTCTTGCCCATAGGACCGTCATCATCGCTACGTCTGGAATATCTTACGTAGTGAATCGTCAATTGGGTCACTACCCAGTTAGAGATTCAGTGGCTAGGCTGAACAGCATGAATCGTCGCCATAAAAAGACAAACCGAGACCGCCGAGCTAAAGGGGCAAAAGAGTCTGCCTCTCAAACCAAATTGAGAATCATTGGTGGCCGATTGGGAGGTCGCCAAATTCAATACAGCGGAGACCAACGTACGCGCCCGATGAAAAACCGAGTACGCGAGGCGATGTTCAATCTGGTTGGCCCCTGGGTAAAAGCTACATACACCATCGATCTGTTTGCCGGCACCGGTGCGGTGGGACTCGAGTCTGTGAGCCGCGGGTCCATTGGAGCCACGCTGGTGGAAAAACACTTCCCGACCGCTCGAATAATACAGGACAATGTTCGTAGTCTCGGAATTGATTCGACCGTAGACGTTGTCTCGGGCGATGCATTTCATTGGCTCGATCATCGCATGGAAACGCAATTTAATCCGCCGGAAGGCGTCCCCTGGACCATGTTCTTTTGCCCGCCGTATGACTTTTTCATTGAACGCCAAGAAGAGATGTTGCGGATGATTCGAATCATGATGGAACGCGCTCCGCAGGGTAGTCATGTCATCGTGGAAAGCGATACGCGCTTTAGTCACGAATTGCTGCCAGACCCGGAATCATGGGACGAGCGACAATATCCCCCTGCCGTGTTGATGCTGAAACAGAATCAGTTAACCAGTTAACCAGTTAACCATTTAGCCATTTAGCCATTTAGACAATTAGACAATTAGACGGTTGGGCAGTTAGACGGTTGGGCAGTTAGACGGTTGGGCAGTTTTTACAATTGGGCTGTTTAGAAGGTAGATAAACGGTCCAATTAGGCAATTTGGAGGCTCGATAATTCGCCCAATTTTTATGGTTAAAAAAGCAAATAAATATTTGCATTTGTCCGCTACGACTTACAATGCAATTTCACAGTTTTAGATACGGATAACAGAAAGAGTTTATTTGTCCGGTCAAAAACAAATTTTTAAAGATGAGAAAGAGAAGAGAAGCATGCCCCAAGGCAAGATTAAACGACTAGTAGCAGATCGCGGATTTGGATTTATTGAAACTGATGGAAATGACGATCTGTTTTTCCACCTGAGCGCTTTAGACGAAGGCGTTAGCTTTGAAGAGTTGGCAGAAGGCGACGTATTGGAATACGAAGTCGGTGAAACTCCAAAAGGCAAACGTGCTGAAAACGTTCGCAAAGCCTAACCAATATTTAACACTAACTCACTCGTTCCTCTGATTGGGAACGAGTAAGTTTAGTTTGTCTCCAAGGTGAGCACTGTTATAGAGCCCATGCTCATTGACAGTGAAACTTTCGAGACGGCATTCCGTGTTGGGACAATTCCAATACGGGCTAAGCCACTTATCCACTTGGCCATTGAATCAAGACTTTGGCAGTTTGGGTAAGTGGCTTATTGTTTATAGGTTGAACTGCGAATGCTCCCACTTGTCGAGCTGAAAAACTCTGTCTAGGATGCATGTTTAACCGTTTTCTAAAGCTGTAAAGTAATAGCGAATACAACTATGCGTCACGTAATCTCAGCCCTGGTACAGAACGTTCCCGGCGTGCTTGCTCACGTTTCCGGAATGCTCGCGTCCCGAGGGTTTAATATCGACTCATTGGCAGTCGGTGCGACCGAAGACCCGACTCTTTCCCGGATGACATTTGTCGTGGTTGGTGGTGATAGCGTGCTGGAACAAGTGGCAAAACAGCTTGAGAAAATTGTGACGGTGGTTCAGGTAACTGATATCAGTGCCTTTGCTCACGTCGAACGCGACCTAATGCTTGTCAAAATCAAAGCGGAGTCGGGAACGCAACGATCTGAGATTCGTGAATTGGTTGACATCTTCCGAGCGAAAATCGTGGATGTTGGTCAGTCCGAATTGATGGTTGAGATTTCCGGAAGGGAATCCAAATTGGAAGCATTTATCGAACGTGTTCGCCCCTTTGGTATTTCAGCGTTGTCTCGTACCGGTCGAATCGCCTTGATCCGTAGTGATTCATTGGCTTCGACTGACGAAGGTGACGAATAATCTGAGCCGCTGATGCTCAGTGACTCTTAGATAGTAACAAGATCCCACATTAATATTTGTTTGTGAAAGAAGGTAACCTTCCATGGCAGCCCAAATTTATTACGACAACGATGCTGATCTTTCCTTGTTGAAAGATAAGACAATCGCAATCCTCGGTTACGGCTCGCAAGGGCACGCTCAGGCTCAAAACCTGCGTGACAGCGGATGTAACGTGGTTATTGGTCAACGACCCGGAAGTGCAAATTATGACCTGGCAGTAAGCCACGGTTTTGAACCAGTTTCTCTGGCAGAAGCAACTCAACAGGGTGACTTGGTCAACGTCCTACTCCCCGATGAAGTCCAGGGTGACATCTACCGCGACCAAATCCGTGATAATCTGAGCGAAGGTAATATCCTGATGTGCTCGCACGGATTCAATATCCACTTTGGACAGGTGAGTCCGCCGGCTGGCGTCGATGCTCTTCTTGTCGCTCCAAAGGGCCCAGGACATTTGGTTCGTGCCGAGTATGAAAAGGGTGGCGGCGTTCCAAGTTTGATCGCCTTGAGTGATGGTGCCAGTGAAGAAACTAAAGCCTTGGGCTTAGCTTATGCCAAAGGTATTGGTGGAACTCGCGGTGGAGTCATCGAAACTTCCTTCTCCGAAGAAACCGAAACAGACCTCTTCGGTGAACAGGTCGTGCTCTGTGGTGGTGTCAGCGAATTGGTGAAGATGGCTTTTGAGACTTTGGTCGAAGCTGGGTACCAACCTGAAATGGCTTACTTTGAATGTCTGCACGAATTGAAACTGATCGTGGACTTGTTCTACGAAGGTGGTATCAGCTACATGCGATACAGTGTTTCGAATACAGCAGAGTACGGTGACTATATGACCGGTCCTCGTATCATCACCGAGGAAACTCGAACTGAAATGCGTAAGGTACTGAAAGAAATTCAGGAAGGCGTATTCGCCAAAAACTGGATTTTGGAAAACAAAGGCGGAGCGGCTAACTTTAAGAGCCGTCGCCGAATCGACAAAGACCATGAACTGGAAATTGTCGGTCGCCGTCTGCGTAAGCTGATGACCTGGATTGATGCCAAAGAGTATTAATCGAGAATACGCTGATGAAACAGAAAACGGAGTCTCCTAGAGGCTCCGTTTTTTCTTGCGCTATGGACCAACGATGACTCTGCCGAAGTGACTTTTCGCACACTTAAGCTCTGCAGTCATATCAATCACGATGGATGCGTTCCTGAATATTTGATTCACAATTTCGGGAATCAGGGTTAATATTGAGGGATAGCTTTCAAGTAACGGGAACTCTCCATTGACTGAATCGAAGTCTATTTCTAATTCGATAACATTACGGGTACTCGATGGTGTGGATCGAGGGCGAGTCTATCAAGACCTCGACCTGCCACTGACCATCGGACGCGAAGAAGGAAATGAAATCCAGCTTAACGATGAGCGGATTAGTCGCTTCCATGTCAAGCTGCAACAGGATCATGAACAAATCGTTCTGACGGATCTCGAAAGTACCAACGGCACTAAAGTTAATGGCGAGGAAGTTCAAATACGGATTCTCCGATTTGGCGATCTAGTGTCTGTCGGTAGAAGTGTCTTGTTGTTTGGTTCACGCGAGCAGATCGCCAGCCGTCTTCATAGTATTCGAACGGGCGATTCGGTCGATGGCGATGGAGATAATACCGACGAGTCACTCTCTTCGAAGCCAGACTTAGGCTTCGAATTGAATTACGAAGACTCACGCGAAATCCAGGCAGCTCTCCATATTCTTGACCCGCCGGAGATTCCGCACCGGCTTTCACCAGGACAGGCAGCTCAACTCGCCGAAGTCCTCGAATTTGTTCACAGTCGTCTACGCTCTCTGATGAACTCCGCCACCAAACTCGATGCCGATACGATGGCTCTGAATTATCGTAAATGGCAAAGCCTGATCGACCTCCAATCCCGTATTGCTGAATACATTCGCAGCATCGGCGAACCGGAAGAATAGGAACGGTTAGCCACTTAACCATTTAACCACTTAGCCATTTAACCAGTTGGCCATTGGCCATTGGACATTGGACATTGGACATTGGACATTGGACATTGGGCAGTTAAACAATTAGACAATTAGACAGTTAGACAATTGGCAAGCCTGAATTACAGAGTAAGGGAGCTTGTCCGTCCCACCTTCGCCCGTTGGGCTTCGGTGGATAAACTCCGTCCTCAGCTACAAAAGTCATGCTTTAGAATCTGGGAGCTTGTCCGTCGTAGTCCGAAGGACGAAGTCGGATAGGCCGGACGGCCGAAGCCCCCTAGCCATTTAACCATTTAGCCAGTTGGACATTGGACATTGGACATTGGCCAGTTAGACAGTTAGACAGTTAGACAGTTAGACAGTTAGACAGTTGGGCAATTGTCAGTTTTTGCAATTAGACATTTAGGTAGATTGATGTCGATTTGTTCTTCGATTCTATCTGCTCTAAAATGAAACGAATCACAGGATTGCTCTTCAAATTTGACTTGGGAAAAGGATGCCCATGAGTACCCGGCCGTTTACTCATCTTCATTGCCACACGCACTACAGCCTGCTCGACGGAGCATCCAGTATTCCTAAATTGGTGGGCCGTGCAAAAGATCACGGTTTTAACTCTCTGGCAATTACTGACCATGGAAATCTCCACGGTGCATTGCAGTTCTATCAGGAATGTAAAAAGAACGACATCAACCCCATCATCGGATACGAAGCCTATATCGCTCCGGGTAGCCGCTTTGAAAAATCCGGCGGCATGCGAGACTCTAACTACCACCTCACCCTGCTTGCTCAAAATCGTACGGGCTTCAAGAATCTGGTCAAAATGGCATCCCATGCCTATCTGGAGGGATTCTACTTTAAGCCCAGAATTGATAAGCAACTGCTGGAAGATCATAGCGAAGGGATTATTTGTCTCAGCGGGTGCGTCTCCAGCGAATTCAACCAGGCAATTCTCAAAGGCTACGGGGATATTCCGGACTTAGAGAAAGCGATGGAAGCGTCGAAGTGGTTTGAATCAATTTTTGGAGACCGATATTTCATCGAAGTGATGAATAACGGAATTGAGATTCAACGCATGGCGCTTGAAGGCGCGGTGGCGGCAGCAAAACAGCTCGGAACTCCGGTGGTCGCCACCAGCGATTGTCACTACGTGGATCCCCAGGATGCGGAAGCTCAGGATGTAATGCTCTGCATTAATACCGGGCGATTTAGAACAGATACGTCCCGCATGAAAATGGATGGGAACGAATACTATCTGAAGAATGCTGAAGAAATGTACCAAGCATTCCCAGGTATGGAAGATGCTGTTTCACGAACTCAGGAAATCGCAGATAGCGTCGACATTGACCTGGAACTTGGTAATCGTTATTTCCCGTCCTTCAAGCTTCCGGACCAACGTGACAGTACACAGTATCTTCGGGACTTGTGTGAACAGGGATTACGAGAACGCTATGAAGGCGATTCTGAAATGGTCAGCGAAGATGGAGTGCTGGCCGAAGTTGTACAAAAGAGGCTCGACCGTGAACTCGGTGTCATCGAAAAATTGGGCTTCGACGATTACTTTCTGATCTGTTGGGATTTTGTCGTTGTTGCTCGTGAACGAGGTATTCCGGCGACCGCACGTGGAAGTGGTGTCGGAGCGATTGTTTGTTTTGCCCTTTACTTAAGCCACGTTTGCCCGATTAAGTATGACTTACTGTTCGAACGGTTTTTGGATGAGAATCGACTCGAAGCTCCTGATATCGATATCGACTTCTGTAAAGACCGTCGTGGGGAGGTGATTCAGTACGTCAAAGAAGAATACGGTGAAGCCAACGTTGCGCAGATCGGTACCTTTGGAACGCTGGCAGCCAAAGCTGCCATCAAGGACGTGGGACGTGCTCTGGGAATCCCGCTACACCGAGTGAATCAGATTACAGGCATGGTACCCGAGGAGTTAAAAATCACCATCAGTTCGGCACTCGACAAAAGTGCAGACATGAAAATGGTGTACGACTCAGATCCTGAGATCCGAGAAATGCTGGATCTGGCCATGCGGATTGAAGGCCTGGCTCGTAATGTGGGAACCCATGCGGCCGCTGTGGTGATTGCCGATGAGCCACTGACCGAATACGTTCCGCTATGCCGCGTTTCCGGTAAAGAGGATGTGATTACTCAATGGTCCATGAATGATGTGGAAGCCGCGGGCCTGCTAAAGATGGACTTCCTGGGTTTGCGCAACCTGACCATCCTGCGTATCGCTGTCGACCTGATCGAGCAAACGACCGGCGAACGTATCGATCCTCTGAAATTCCCGTTAGACGATAAAGAAACCTTTGCCTTGCTATGTCGTGGTGAAACAAAGGGTGTGTTCCAGCTTGAATCAGGCGGGATTCGCGACCTGTTGCAACGGATGAAGCCTGACCACTTTCTAGACATCATTGCAACCAACGCGTTATATCGCCCGGGTCCTCTCGAAGGAGGAATGGTGGATGACTACATCGCCGTCAAACACGGACAAAAGGAAGCGACTTACGAGCATCCGGTGCTGAAGGAAATCCTGGGAGAGACCCACGGCGTGATGGTCTATCAGGAACAGGTTATGCGGATTCTCAACCGACTTGGCGGAATTGAGCTGGCCAGTGCGTACACCTGTATTAAAGCGATCAGTAAAAAGAAAGAAGCCATCATTCAGGCAAACCGCGAGGACTTCCTGAAGGGGGCTGTGGAGCAAGGGCTTTCACAAAAAGTAGCTGAAAACTTCTGGAATATGATCGTCAAATTTGCAGGGTACGGTTTCAATAAAAGCCACTCGACCGCTTATGCCTTGATTGCCTATCAAACGGCTTATCTGAAAGCTCACTACAGTGTCGAATTCATGGCTGCGTTGCTCACGGGAGATATTCCCGGACGAAACTTTATGAGGAAGGATTCGTTGATCGAGCACATTGAGGATTGCGACCGTATGGGCATCGAAGTGGTGCCACCAAGCGTCAATACCTCGGGAGTTGAATTCACGGTAGATGGCAAGCTGATCTTCTTTGGAATGTCAGCGATTAAAGGTTGTGGCGGTTCAGCCGCTGAAGCTCTGGTTGTTGCGCGAGAAGCTGATGGTCCCTTTAAAGATATTTTTGACTTGTGTGAACGAGTAGAGACTTCCAAGTGCAATAAGAGCTCACTGGAGAATCTGATTAAAGCCGGAGCCATGGATTGCTTTGGAGCGAATCGTCGACAATTGAGCGAAGTCTTGGAGCGAGCGATTCAGGCAGGACAGGCAATGCAGGCCGACAATCGCAGCGGTCAACAGAATCTATTTGGAGCCTTCGAAGAATCAGAAGATACAGAAGAAGTGAGTGCCACAGCCGACTTGCCTCAGATCGAGGAATACCCGGAACGGGAACGGCTCATGATGGAGAAAGAAGTATTGGGTTACTATCTGACAGCTCATCCGTTGGATGAACATATGGATAAACTCAAACAATTCACGTCGCACACAACCAACAAACTCGTCGATATACCCGATCGGGGTGAAGTGATTTTGGGAGGCATGATCTCCAGCATCAAAGAAGCTCACACGAGAAACCCCAAGCCTGGCCAGCCTTCGAAATATGCTAATTTTGATCTGGAAGATGTAGAAGGATCGATTCGTTGTATTATGTGGCCGCGACAATATGCGGAATTTGGCCACCTGATTGTGCCGGATGATATTGTCATCATCAAAGGCGTGGTTGATCGACGAGGTGGAGGTGATGAATGTAATATGATCATCAATGAACTCGTCCCACTTTCTCAGATTGAAGATCGATACACCACCGGCATGATTGTACGTCTGCAGGAATCCACCCATGGAATGCAGATGATCCCGAAGCTCAGAGAAGTGACTCGAGCATACCCTGGCCGTCGAAAACTCCAATTGTTAGTACAGCTGGCAGATGGAACAAGTGTGACACTCGATGCGCAAGGACAGGGCGTCGACATCAATAATGAGCTACGAAACCGCATCGATGATCTGCTGGGCGGTGGAAATATCCAGATGATCACCAGAGCACCGAAAGTGCAAAACTCGGGCAGACGGTTTGGCAGTTAACCAATTAACCATTTAACCAGTTAACCAGTTGGCCATTTGGCAGTTAGACAGTTAAACAGTTAAACAATTAGACAATTAGACAATTAGACAATTGGCAAGCCTGAGTTACAGAGTAAGAGAGTTCATCCGTTCCACCTTCGTCTTCCGCTATAGAAGCAAGGAGCTTGTCCGTTCCCCCTTCGCCTTTCAGGCTTCGGAGGATAAACTGCGTCCTTAGCTACAGGAACAGGGAGCTTGTCCGTCGTAGTCCGAAGGACGAAGTCGGATAGGCCGGACAGCCGAAGCCCCCTTAACCATTTAACCATTTAGCCAGTTGGCCATTGGCCATTGGCCATTGGACAGTTAAACAATTAGACAGTTAGACAATTGGAGAGTTTGTCAATTAGCCATTTGGCTTTTAGATGACGCGGCTCATGCGGTCTGCCAAGCGAGTCAAAGTTTCACTGGCATCACGACGATCGAGTTCGACATGCATCAAATGCAGGTTATTGTCATCGGCTAAAGCGGACTTCAATGCTTTATCAAAATCTTCCTCGGTGATCACACGGTGTGCGACTCCTCCCCCAATCACCTTGGTTAGATCTCCATAGGCCCAGCGATGAATTTCGTTGTAGTCCCAGTCCCCCGGATGTAAAGCTCGCTCTGTTCCATAACCGGCGTTATCCAGAACAATGACAATTGGGTTATAACCCTGACGAACAATCGTCGATAACTCCAGACAGGTCATTTGAAATGCACCATCCCCACAGATGGTGATGACACGATGACCTGGCATGGCAGTCTGAGCTCCCAAAGTTGCCGGGACACTGAATCCCATCGAAGTATAGTAGGCAGGGCTAAGGAACTCCGTTCTGCCTTGAGTTTGCAGTCTGGTCGAAGCAAATAGAGAATCACCAATGTCGGCAATCACAATGGTCTCCTCATCCAGTGACTGATTGATGCGGTCGATCATTCGTCGAACGGTGATCCGAGCGGAATAATCGATGATGTATTGAGAGACTGGTTCACGAACAGTAGGGTCCACAAACCGAGTACTGGTTTTGATGTTTCGCAGAATCAGCTCCTGAAGCAATTCATCCAACGGGACGTTCTCATAATGATGATGGTGGATCTTCAGGGTTTCGCTGGTTGCATAGATACACTTTCGAGCATCCAAATTGGCAGTGTAAATGCCGAGATTGAGATCGGTCATAAATGTGCCGAGCATCAGGATACAATCACTGTGTTCGACATAGTTGGTCACCTCTTCACGTCCGATCGCTCCTTCATAGAGTCCCACATAAAGTGGATGATTCTCGCGAATCACACTCTTCCCCAGCAAAGTGGAAGCCATCGGGATGTTGTTCTTTTCGGCAAAGTGAATTAAATCATCCTGTAAGTCAAACCGATGGATTTCAACTCCAGCCACAATCATCGGATTCATCGCGTGGTTGAGCAGAGCGGTGATCTCATTGCACGCCTCCTGGAGTGCCCGCTCATCGGTAAGTGGATGTGTCAGACGGTAATGATGCGTGGTTTGGGGCACGATGTTGACCATGTCACGGGGGATGTCGATGTAGACTGGCCGTTTATAGCGATAGGCCATCTCTAACACCCGATCAATCTCATCAAAGGCTGTTGCCGGATCGACCAGTTCAGTACCGGTAATACAGAGCTTGTCAAAGACGTCAACCTGCGTGCGGAAGTCACGAACTTTGTGGTGTAGCAACGGGTTGTTTAACCGCTCCTTGAGTCCGGGCGACCCGGTTAGTAAGACGACAGGAGACTTTTCGGCAAAAGCACCTGCAATGGAATTACAGACACTGAGCCCGCCAACGCAGTAGGTTACACAGACGGCTCCCATGCCATTGATCCGCGCATACGCATCGGCGGCGAATCCGGCATTGTCTTCCCGAGTACATCCGATCACGTTGATTTCACTGTCTTCTAGCAAACTATAAAAAGACAGAATGTAATCTCCCGGAATTCCAAAGAGGTCAGCGATTCCATAGTCCTGTAATCGTTCGATTAAGTATTCACCGATACTCAGAGGTTCGGTTGGGCAGCTACTGGTCTGATAGTCCTGTACGACGGTGGATGAAGAAAACATGAATTCCTCCTTGCTCCAAATCCCAAAATCCCAGATTCGAAAAATCTTCGACATTGCACGGATGTACAACGAATGGGCAGCTGGCATGCAACTCAAGGTGTCGTCGCCCCATATCCTCATTCTACGCAGTGGATCGTTCCTCGGTTCGCTGGACTCGACAGGGCATGCACTCCCTCTACTCGTTGTCTGGCAATAAAATGTTTAGAATGCCCCTTTAGGCAATACAAATCTGAATTCCCCCAGCTGTTTTTCAGGGTGATACCTTGGGAGTTTACCTCGAGTCTTTTCCCGTTTGTTTTCCCGTTTGTTTTCCGTAGTACGACAGAGTTATGCAGGCGTCGGACATAAAAATCCAAGGAGCACGTGAACACAACCTTCAAGAGGTTGATGTTGTCCTGCCACGTAATCAACTGATTTGTCTGACCGGTGTAAGCGGTAGCGGAAAAAGTTCTTTAGCATTCGACACTTTGTTTGCGGAAGGACAAAGGAGGTACGTCGAGAGCCTTTCCAGCTTCGCCCGTCAGTTTCTTGGGCAAATGCCCAAGCCGGACGTCGATCATATCTCGGGACTCAGTCCCTCCATTTCCATTTCGCAAAAAACGGCCGGACGTAACCCGCGGAGTACCGTAGGCACGATTACGGAAGTCTATGACTTTCTCCGGGTTCTGTATGCTCGTGTTGCAAAAGGTTACTGCCCGCACTGTGAAAATCCAATCACGGCTCAGACGCGAGAGCAAATCATATCTCATATTTTGCAACTCGATGATGGTTCGGCCGTTTCCGTTCTGGCACCTGTGATTCGAGGGCAAAAAGGAGAGTATCGAGATCTCTTCGAAGATCTTCTGAAGCAGGGGTTTATCCGAGCTCGTGTAGATGGCCAGATTTGTGATCTAACGAATCCTCCAATGTTGCAGCGCAACTTTCGTCACGATATCGAAGTGGTTGTGGATCGTTTAAAGATCTCGGAAAAGGTAAGGCCCCGATTAGGTGAAGCGGTTGAGCAGGCTCTTAAGCTGGGCGAAGGTTCTTTGATCATCGTACCTGCCGGTGAAACGGCAAAAGATAAAGTCTATTCCAGCGATTATGCCTGTACTGACTGTCAGGTTAGTTTTGCTGCTCCGACCCCACAACTCTTTAGCTTCAATAGCCCTCAAGGCATGTGCTCGGGCTGTAACGGATTAGGAAAAATGTTTTCCTTCGATCCAGATCTGCTGGTACCCAATCCTGACAAGTCGTTTATGGATGGCGCGGTAGAGGTGATTGGAAATCACAAGAAAATGGGGCGTTGGCGACGCCATATTTATCGTGGAGTAGCATCCACCTTGGCACGCAAGCATGACTGGGACGAAAGTTACATGCTCGATACTCCCTGGAAAGATCTCTGCCAGGAAGCCAAAGATGCGTTGCTGTGGGGTACAGGGGATTTGCATATTACCTATACCTGGCGAGGTGGGCGTTCTCCTCTTAAATACGGCGGTACCTATGACGGGATTATCCCCGAGCATAAAGAGAAGTATGCCTCGAGTCGCAGCAAGCCTCATCAGCGAAAGCTCGAGCGGTACATGAACACCATTCACTGCCCACAGTGTGATGGTCAGCGATTGGTGGATCAGGCGCGACACATGCGGCTGCACTCACGACATGACAGATTTTCTCAACAGCCTGAATTGTCCCTTCCGGAAGTGTGCCAGCTAAGCGTGAATCAGGCGGTCGAGTTTTTCTCAGATCTGAAACTGGATAAGAACTCGACCTTAGTTGCAGAAGATGCACTTAAAGAGATTCGGGCTCGACTTGGATTTCTATTAAACGTCGGTCTCGGTTATTTGACGCTGGATCGAACTGCTCCCACCTTATCCGGGGGTGAAGCTCAGCGAATTCGCTTGGCGGCTCAAATTGGTTCCGGTCTGGTTGGTGTTACTTACATTCTGGATGAACCTTCGATTGGGTTACACGCGCGAGACAACGATCGGTTGATCAATACTCTGTTAAATCTCCGTGATGTGGGTAACACGGTAGTCGTCGTTGAACATGATGAAGATACGATGCGAGCGGCAGACTACATTGTCGATTTCGGCCCAGGGGCAGGCATTGAAGGTGGTGAAATTGTCGCCCGCGGAAAGCTGGATGACATCCGTCAACAAGCTCGTAGTGTCACAGGACAGTTTCTCGCCGGTACCAGAGAGATCGAAACTCCGGAGCAACGACGGCCTCAAGCCGGCGACACTTTGAAGATTGTTGGTGCCCGGCACAACAATCTCAAAGGAATTGATGTCGAATTCCCCCTCGCGAACTTCATCTGCGTAACGGGTGTGTCAGGCTCAGGTAAAAGTTCACTCATCAATGACATTCTTGCGGACGGATTACGCAGGGAACTCAACGGAGCCGAATCGATCCCGGGTGTTCATATGGATATGCTGGGGACCGAGCATCTCGACAAGATGATCGCGATTGATCAGTCTCCGATTGGCCGCACGCCTCGGTCTAATCCCGTGACCTATATCAAGGTGTTTGATGATATTCGCAAGTTATTCGTGCAAATGCCGGATGCGAAGCGACGAGGGTATAAGCCTGGTCGGTTTAGTTTCAATGTAAAGGGCGGTCGTTGCGAAGCTTGCGAGGGAAACGGTAAGAACAAGCTGGAAATGGATTTTCTGGCAGACATCTGGGTGCAATGTCCAGTCTGCGTGGGAAAACGATTTAATCGTGAAACGCTCCAGATCCAATTCAAGGGCCATTCGATTTCAGATGTGCTTGAACTGGACGTTCGTCAGGCGATGGAGTTGTTTGAAAACATCCCCAAGATCTATGACAAGTTGAAGACGTTATCCGACGTCGGACTCGACTATCTCAAGTTAGGGCAGGCATCGCCAACGCTATCCGGTGGAGAAGCCCAACGTATTAAGCTGGCTCGAGAACTCGTGCGAAAGAGCACAGGCCAGACGATTTATGTTTTAGATGAACCTACTACCGGACTGCATTTCGCGGACATTGAATTACTGCTGAAAGTGCTGCACGGTTTTGTGGAACGCGGTAATACTGTCATTGTCGTTGAACACAATATGGATGTGATTAAAACCGCCGATTGGGTCATCGATCTTGGACCGGATGGAGGAGAAGGTGGAGGCCAGTTGGTTGTTGCCGGGACGCCTGAAGAAGTAGCTGCCTGTGAAGAATCGGAAACCGGCTCGGCACTCTATCGGGTATTACACAAACTGCCGAATGATCAAATTGACTTAGATGGGGATCGACAGGTAGCCGAAGAAATTACCAGCATTCGAGTGCGGGGAGCTAAACAGCACAATTTGAAGTTGGTGGATGCCGACATTAGTCGCGAGAAAATGACCGTGTTTTCGGGACCGTCCGGTAGCGGTAAGACGTCGCTGGCGATGGACACCATCTACGCCGAGGGGCAACGCAGGTACGTAGAGAGCCTGAGTTCATACGCCAGACAATTTATCGGTCAAACTCAAAAGCCAAGACTCGACCATATTGATGGGCTGTCCCCTGCGGTTGCGATTGAACAAAAAAATCTCGGACACACTCCTCGCAGTACCGTGGGCACGGTCACCGAGATTTATGACTACCTGAGAATTTTAATGGCTCGGATGGGTACCCCTCACTGCCCGGATTGCGAGATTCCTGTCGGGACTCAAACGTCCGATCAGATCGTCGATAAGATCCTGGCCGAAGCAGAGGGGACGCGGCTATATCTGTTGGCTCCGGTGAATCGCGAGTCAGGACAACAATATTCCGCCTTGTGGGATGAAATTCGACAAAGCGGGTTTATTCGAGTGCGTGTTGATGGCACGACCTATAATCTGGAGGACATTCCCGAACTAGATCGACGCGTATCTCATGAAGTCGAAGTGGTCGTCGACCGCATCACCGTGCGAGATAAAGATCGCAGCCGAATTGCAGAGAGTGTAGAGTCTGCCTTGCAGATTGGTCAGGGTGTGTTAAACGTCGCTTACGCCGAGAAAAAATTGGAAGAGGCTCAGTGGCGAATCAAAACACATAGTCAGCATTTAGCGTGCGAAGGTTGCGGACGGTCTTTTGAACAACTCTCCCCTCACCATTTTTCCTTTAACAGTCAGCTTGGTTGGTGTAATTCCTGTGAGGGATTGGGGACTCAGCGTGGTGCTAATCCAGCAGCCTTATTGAACGATACTCATGCCACTCTGCTCGACGGCGCGATTGCTCTCTGGCCGGATCTGGAAAACAAAACAGCATACGCCATGATGGAGTCACTGCTTGAAGGGTTACAGATTGATGCTGGCTCACGATTTGTCGATCTACGGGCTGCCACGCGTCGTAAGATTCTTCATGGCACAGGCGAACAATGGTTTGAGGTCCAAGTTCCCGGTAAAGGAAAGAAGGCAGGTCCTCGGTTTAAATTCCAGTTTAAAGGGCTCTACCCTGCTCTCGCTGAAGCCTCTCGTGTGTCTCCATCGCTCAGAACAAAACTGGAACATCTAGTAGATGAAGTGGAATGTTCGACTTGTGGTGGTAGTCGTTTGCGTGAAGACGCTGCTGCCTATCAACTGCAGGCGACCACGATAGATCACCTCTGCAGTACACCGTTGGATCAATTGCTGGACCTGATTAATGGTTGGAAGCTAACCAAACGCCAACAGACGATTGCTGGCGAATTACTTCGTGAAGTCCGCGAGCGTTTGGAATTCCTCAATGAAATTGGTCTGCATTACTTAACACTGCACCGCCCAAGCGCATCCTTGTCTAACGGAGAAGCACAGCGAATTCGGTTGGCCAGCCAACTGGGAAGTGGTTTATGCGGAGTGCTTTATGTGTTGGATGAACCGACGATTGGTTTGCACCCGCGAGATAATACGAGATTACTGCGGGCGTTGCATAAGTTGAGAGACTTAGGGAACACACTGTTAGTCGTTGAGCATGACCGCGAGATTATAGAAGGCAGTGATTACCTCTGCGACTTTGGCCCCGGTTCCGGTAAGCATGGAGGTAACATTGTTGCCCAGGGAACTCCCAAGCAGCTTGCCAAGCGAAAGACGTCACTGACAGGCCCTTATTTATCTGGCACCAAAGCCATCGCCATTCCTTCGAATCGACGACCTGTGCGATTAAAAAGTGGGCAGCAGCAATCGTTAAAGGTCATTGGTGCTCGGCATCACAATTTGAAAAACGTGGATTTTGAAATTCCACTTGGAACGCTAACCGCAGTGACCGGTCCAAGTGGAAGCGGTAAAAGTTCACTGGTGGATGGAATTCTGTATACCGCGCTGGCCAGGAAGTTACATCGGGCGGCAGGTATTCCCGGAGCTCATGACCGGATAGCTGGGATTGAATATATCAACAAGGTGATCCGAGTGGATCAAAACCCGATCGGAAACTCACCTAGCTCAAATCCTGCTACCTACACAGGACTATTTGATCTGATTCGTACTTTGTTTTCTCAACTTCCCGACGCCAAACTGCGTGGGTATACCGGTCGGCGATTTAGCTTTAATGTTCCCGGCGGTCGCTGTGATGCCTGTGATGGATATGGTCAGAAATGTATCGAGATGCACTTCTTGCCGAATGTCTGGGTTAAGTGTGAAACCTGTGAAGGCAAACGCTATAACCCCGATACACTGGCGGTCAAATTTCGAGGGCATTCAATCTCGGATGTCCTGGAAATGACAGCGGCGGAAGCCGTCCTGCTGTTTGATAACATTCCAAAGATAAGACGTATTCTACAAATGCTTTGTGATGTTGGTTTGGATTATGTGGCATTAGGACAACCCGCTCCGACATTGTCCGGTGGAGAAGCGCAGCGAGTCAAGCTGGCGGCAGAGTTGTCCCGACCAGACACAGGACAGACGTTGTACCTGCTGGATGAACCGACGACCGGTCTTCACTTTGATGACATCGCCAAATTACTGGATGTACTACATCGATTAGTGGATTTAGGAAATACGGTGGTCGTCATCGAGCACAATCTGGATTTGATTAAGACGGCAGATTGGGTGGTGGATATGGGACCGGAAGCGGGCTTTGCCGGGGGGCAAATCGTCCAGATCGGAACGCCAGAAGACTTGTCAGCCTATGCACAGCAAAACAGTGCATCTAAGCAAGCTCTTCCAAGTCATACTGGGGAAGCCTTGATACCGGTGATTGCGGCTGGCCCTTACCAGGAGCGACAGGAATACGATCCGCACGCGGAACAAACAACTGAGGAAGATGTTGAAATCTCAGAGATCGGAAAAGAGATTTCTATGCCTTGGAAAACCGATGGTCGTGCCTGGCATGTACAACATCGAGTTGGCCGAGACGGAGGTAAGGTTCAGTGGGAAGGTAGGATTCTTGCTGACACGATCGACCGAATTGAATCGGTGAGTACGAATCTGAACGAGACTGACTACGCAAGTCGGACCGTAGTAGAAATTGCGGCCGCTAAGAAGAGTCTGGGGTGGTTCTTCCACGCGATTACGGCAGAGACCTGGATGTTGAAAATGAAATTCAGGACAGCTCCTGGAACGTTTAATCGTGAAAAACTTGTGCAAGCCATGGGACTTAAAACGCTTAACGAAATGGACGATCTTCCCGTCTATGGAAACGAGCCTCGCGTCAAAGTTAAAAAACGGTCGCAATGGCAGGAAATTGAAATTCGCGCCCATAGTTTTGAAGAGATTGATACACCGGCGTATTGGGAGTTTCTAGAAACAGCGGTACAGGCTTTTGAGGAATTTACAGGCGGGACAGGGAAACAGAAGATTGAGAAATCTCCCTGGAAGTCCAATGGCCAAAAGTGGCATTTCTCGACCAAAGGATTTACGCCCGGACACAAGCGGCAATGGAAAATGGAAGTTTGGGAAGACTTGTATCAGTTAATGCAGGATGTCATCCCGGATGGTAACTTCCTATGGAATAACAAAGTGCTCGTGCATTTATATTTGCCTGGTGGTCGGACACCCTGGCTAACCGTACAAACTAAAAAAGCAGATGCACTCGTCCTGAATATCAATTGCCCAAAAGGCCTGATGACGGCAGGACGGATTGCCGAGTTTGGAAATCGTCGGGACTTTGATTCCACGTCAGCCAAAAAAGATGTCGCTCGGATTTTCTTCAATAAGTCGGAGGATATCTATTCCAGTGATTTGGAGAGTTATCTTCGAAGCCTACTGGCTGAATTGCAGGAGGCGGAATGATGTCATTGATCGATCCCACCATGCTGTTCCGGTTTTCCGTTCCTTGCCTCAAAGTGAGCAAGCCATGGGGAGCGACGGGCGTAAATTTGACACCTAGGTATGCTCTTCCATCGCTTCAGGAATTGAGTGGTCGGGAAGAATATGCTGACGTCAGGATTGGTTGGAACAATAAAGGGATCTTTGTGCAGGCAGAGGTTACTGGGAAGGAGCAGGCGTTATGGTGCCGAGATTCTCGAGTCGAAGACAGTGACGGCCTGCATCTGTTTATTGACACGCGTGATACTCACACTATCCATCGTGCCAATCGTTTCTGCCATTGGTTTACTTTCATGCCCGAGGGAACAGGTACTCGGAGAACTGATCCTCTGGCAGCTCATTTGGAAATCAACCGAGCTCGGGAAAATCCAACTCTGGTTCGAGGCGATCGACTATCGGTTTATGCGCAGACCAAGAAAAATGGCTACCTCATTCGTGGTTTCATCCCAGCAGATTGCTTAACTGGATTTGACCCGTCAGATTATCCACGACTTGGCTTTAGCTATGCCGTGGTGGATCGTGAACTGGGCTGGCAAACATTTACGGTGGGACCAGAATATCCTGTCCAGGAGGATCCAACTTTGTGGGGTACGTTGGAGCTGGAAGGATAACGCCATGGAGTATGAAGTGGTGGTGCCGGAGATGGATTTACCGACAGCTACGCTAACACTATCTGGTTGGCTGGCAAACTCAGGTGACCAGGTTGAGTCGGGCTCCCCACTTTGTGAGGTTTGTGCCGGAGATATTCTCGTGGAAATTGCAGCCAGGCACGAGGGGATTTTTCATCGCAGCCTTCTGGAAGTTGATGAGAGTCTTACCGTTGGTATGCCGCTGGGTGTGATCGAGATTTCAGAGTGAGAGCCGGTTTAACGGCCTCGCATTGCACGATCCAGTCCGCGTTGTGTGTCTTGTTTCCGCTTGGCCTGTCGTTTGTCGTGGACCTGCTTTCCTTTACATAGTCCCAACAGCACTTTGCAAATTCCACGATGATTGAAGTACATCTTGAGTGGAACCAGCGTATGTCCAGACTCGCGAGCCTTGTCAGCGAATTTTCGTCTCTCAATCTTGTGCATCAAAAGTTTGCGTTCGCGACGTGGATGGTGATTGAGGTGAGAGGCTTGCTTGTATTCCGGAATGTCACAGCCGACCAAGTAAACATCCCTGTCTTTAACTCGTGCATAGGCTTCTGCCAGTGAGACTTTGCCTTCACGCAGGCTCTTAACTTCACTCCCCTGGAGCACAATGCCACACTCCAACGTATCAATGACGTGGTATTGATGGCGGGCTTTACGATTCTCAGCAATATGGCTGGTCCGTTGCTCCGGCTCGGCGTTTTGCTTGTTCTTTTTCTTACCCATCGGGGCATCAGCGTGAAAGAGGATACAATAGTCTGCTGCATTAATAATGCTTTAGACAGCATAGCTGGCAATGAAGAAAGTCGCTAGCAGGCAAGTTTATTCACGCTTTAGTTGGGTTAGAAAATAGGATCGTCATGTTTAGTCGTGAAGCGTCCAAAATGTCATTTCATATGCTGGGCAAAATCTCGCTAAAGAAGTATCTCGGCTTGCAGCAACGGCTGGTCGAGGAATTGAGCTATGCGTCCGACCGCATTCAAGTCATTTTGTGCGAACACCAGCCAATCATTTCCGTTGGTCGGATGGGGACGCATGCAAATATTCGCCTACAGCCAGACCGTATGCGTGCGGGCAAACTAGAGGCTCAATGGGTTGCTCGAGGTGGCGGGTGTATCTTGCATCGCCCGGGACAGCTAGCTATCTATCCATTGATCCCGATGCATTGGTACGAGATGACGCCGGGCCGAGTGGTGCGACTGGTTCAGCAGGCAATCGCAGAAGGCTTGCAGGAATTGTCATTCACTCCATTGTGTTATCCAGAAGATCATCACATTTGGGGGCGGACGGGGTTGCTGGGAGTAACGGCGATGGCCGTCCGACGTGGAGTCAGTTGTTTTGGCGCCTATTTAAATGTGGAACCGGAAATGCGAGATTACGGATATATTGATGCAGTCTCTCAATTACCTAAGGATCAATCGCGCAGAACGATGAGTTCCCTGCTGGCCGAACGGAGGCAGGTTGTTAGAATGTCAGAAGTCCGGTCTGCAATGGTACAGGCATTTGCCGATGTATTCGAATGTCGCGACTACCACATGCATACCGGTCATCCAATGCTAAAGTCACTCAGCGGTGAATGGGAATAACAATTGGAATCACAAACATCCTTTCCAGAGCTTCCGATCGTAGAAGGACCAAGTCCTTCCACCAGGCGTCAGCGTCTGCCCGAATGGTTGCGGCGTGAAGTCCCCAAGGGCAACGTGAATCATTTCACTCAAGGCTTAATGGAAGAGCTCGGGTTAGAGACGGTTTGCGATAATGCAAAATGTCCTAACCGAATGGAGTGTTACTCTCAGCTGACAGCAACCTTTATGATTCTGGGCAATGTCTGCACTCGCCCCTGTGGATTCTGTGCAGTTGGCCGAGGGAAACCTGAAGCCTTGGAATCGGATGAACCACAGCGTGTCGCAGAAGCCGCTCATCGTCTGGGCCTCAAACATGTGGTGATTACCTCAGTAACCCGTGACGATTTGGAAGACGGTGGTGCTGAGCATTATTTCCAATGTGTTACCGAAACTCGACAGAAGACCGGTGCCACCATTGAAGTGCTGACTCCGGATTTTGTTGACAATCTGCCAGCGTTGGACCGAGTCATTGAGTCGGCTCCGGAAGTGTTCAATCACAATGTGGAAACGGTTCCCCGCCTGTATCGCAAAGTGCGTGGGCCGAAGTCTCGTTATAGCTGGACACTAAGTATGCTTAGCCGGATTAAAGAACTAAATCCGGAAATCAAAACCAAGAGTGGTTTGATGTTAGGCTTGGGGGAAACTCACGATGAACTCTTTGATGTTCTAGCAGACCTAAGAGAACATGATGTCGATTTCCTGACGTTGGGGCAGTACCTCCAGCCCGGCGAAAAGTATCTACCGGTCGTTCGCTACATTCCTCCGGAAGAATTCAATTATCTTGGTGACTACGCGAAAAAACTGGGATTCAAAAAAGTCGCCAGCGGCCCATTCGTCCGGAGTAGTTACCACGCCAGAGACATGGCCGAAAACATTTAGCCATTTAGCCATTTAACCAGTTGGCCATTTGACAGTTAGACAATTAAACAGTTAGACAATTGTCAGTTTTTACAATTGGGCAGTTGGACAGTTGGACCGTTATCAGTTTTTATAATTGGCAATTGGGAAATGTAAAAATGTCCATTGATACATGGTTAAATGGCTAATTAGCTTAATGAGATTGTCCGTTCCGCCTTCGCCGTTCAGGCTTTGGCGGATAAGCTCCGTCCTCCGCTACAGAAACAGGGAGCTTGTCCGTCGTAGTCCGTAGGACGAAGTCGGATCAAGGACTTACAATAAAACTGCGTAGGCCGAACGGCCGAAGCACCTTATTCAGTTGGCCATTTGACAGTTAAACAGTTAGACAATTGTCAGTTTTTACAATTGGGCAGTTGGACAGTTGGACCGTTGTCAGTTTTTATAATTGGCAATTGGGAAATGTAAAAATGTCCATTGATACATGGTTAAATGGCTAAATGGTTAATTGGTTAAATGTTCAACCTTCTTATGTGCTAAATTTGTATGAATCTCCGTTTAGTTTTTAATCTCAGCCATTGTTCATGCTTAATATTTGGAACTTAAAGAAATCGTTTCCCCAACCCGACGGCGGGCGTCTGGAGGTTCTGGATATTCCCAGTTTTGAAGTGGCCGAAGGTGAACAGGTCGTTTTGGTTGGCCGCAGTGGTGGCGGTAAAACCACACTGCTTCATAGTATCGCCGGAATCACCTCGGTGGACTCGGGAGTGATTCATTTTTTAAATCAGAATCTGGTTGAGTTTTCCGAATCAATGCGGGACCGCTTTCGGGCTAGAAATATGGGTTACGTATTCCAAACGTTTAACCTATTGCCTGCTTTTACGGCGCTCGAAAATGTCTTGCTGGGAATGACATTTGCTCAAGGCCGGCAGGATCGTGATTATGCCAATTTCCTATTGGATCGAGTCGGACTTTCCCATCGCTTGGATCATAAACCCGAACAAATGAGTGTTGGTGAGCAGCAGCGTGTCGCAGTTGCTCGAGCGCTTGCCAACCGTCCGCGGTTACTATTGGCGGATGAACCAACGGCAAATATTGACCCGTCCAATCAACAGGGGATTGTGGATCTAATAAAAGATTCATGTGCTGAGTTTAATATTGCTCTCGTATTAGTAACTCACACGATGGAAGTTGCAGAACAATTTGAACGTATTGATCGATTGGAAGATATAAATCTACTCGCTAATCCTGCATCGGAAAGGGAGTCTTCATGAGTCTTTTGACGATTGCCTTTCGAAGTATAAAACAAAGGCTGTTTTCCTCCACGCTCACCATGATCTCGATGGCATTAGGTGTCACGTTAGTAGTCGGTGTGCTGGCGATTTTTGGAATTGTTCAGCAGTCGTTTAATGCGAACGCGACGCTCGGCTACAACATGGTCATTGGTGCCAAGGGTGGTAAGCTTCAACTCGTTCTTAACTCGGTCTACTATCTAAGTGAACCCATCGAGAATATTCCCTACGAATATTTTCTGGAATACAAATCCCAGGAAGTGCGTGAGCAGGAATACAGCGGTTCCTATTCCTATAAAGCCGTGCAACATCAACAGGTGGCTCGAGCAACACTTGCAGCTGCGGGAGCAGGACTCCATTCTCCGGTAACAGTTATCGCTGCCTTGGCGGCTGATGCATCAGTACAGAAGCAGATTGATACGCTCTATCCGTGGAAGCGAGTCGGTAAATATGCGGCTTTCACAGACTTTGCCATCCCCTTGTGTTTGGGGGATTACGTTGGCCCCTACCGAGTTGTCGGGACGACTCCCGAGATGTTTGATCTCCTGCGTCATGGAAGTGAAGCGCAGTACGAATACGAAATGCGGGGAGACGGTCGCAATTTTGAACATTTCAATCAGGACAACGGATACTTTGAAGCCGTGGTCGGCTCAGCGGTTGCTAACGATCGCGGGTTAGCTGTAGGGGATACTATTAATCCTTCTCATGGATCGGAAGAAGGGGATCAACACGCCACCAAATTCCAAGTTGTTGGAGTGCTCGAGGCGACAGGGACTCCGAATGATCGCGCTGTCTTCATTAATATGGAAGGTTTCTATCGGATGAGTGATCATGCGAAGCCTTTGGAAAATGAGGACGCTTTTGGAACGGATCAGCAGGCTCACAAGATTACAGATGCAAACTATATCCTGCCTGTTGAAAAGCGCGAAGTCACTGCGATGTTGGTTCGTATGGATCCACTTTATTCGGTTGGCATTGAGAATCAGGTCAACGAAGGTAATGTCGCTCAAGCAGTCTTTCCGATTATTGAAATCCGGCGTCTCTTGGATTTCTTTGTGAGTCCGGTCAAAACGCTGTTAATGGTACTGACCGTGCTGATCTGTTTTGTATCAGGCGTTAGTATCCTCGTCAGTATCTACAATTCGATGAACGAGCGTCGGAGTGAGATTGCGGTGTTACGAGCTCTCGGGGCCAGACGGGGAACGGTTTATACCATTGTTCTTTTAGAATCGATGCTGCTGTCATTCATGGGAGGAATTCTGGGATTCCTCAGTGGACATGCTCTGATTGCAATGTGCAGTGGAGTGATCGAAGCAAAGACGGGTGTTCAGGTGGGCTTCTTTGATTTCGCTCCGCCTATTCCTCTGCCCATTCCAATCGTTGGTTCGATTTCATCAGAATTTCTGCTCATTCCCGGATTGATCCTGTTGGCAGTGTTTGTTGGGTTCATACCGGCTACCAGTGCTTATAAGACAGATGTCTCTAAATCGCTTGGTAAATAATGGTTTGCTAACTCTGACAAGATTTGATCTTGGCAAGGTTGGTCATTGAAAGAATGATTCTTTCTAAGGTATTATTAAGACGGTGGCATTTTGCTGCGCAGTTAGAAATCTAATCTATCGTCCTTTGGGACACTCAGGGTAAAAACATGAAACGTTTCACGGCTATTACGTCAGTTCTGACACTCGCTGTTATGCTGTTGGTCAATGCGTCACAAGCGATGGCTTGTCCATTCTGTGTGGCAACGACGCAAACGTTTACCGAAGAAATTGCTTCGATGGACGCTGTGGTTTTTGCCAAGCTAGTAAAGCTTCCACCACCGATCAAGCCTGGGACTCAGCTTGCCGAAGGCCAGGAGATTCCTCGCGCGAAATTTCAAATTGTGACGATTGTCAAAGGAAAGGAGTTGGTGAAGCCAGCTCAGACTATCGAAGCCATTTATTTTGGAGAAGCCAAAGTGGGAACTTCGTTCCTGGTCATGGCCGTTGATCCTCCGAAGCTGATGTGGTCTACACCGCTGGAAGTTGTCAAAACCACTCAGGATTATATTCTCAAACTGGACTCGCTTCCTAAAGACCCCGTGGCTCGTCTTGAATTCTTTCAGAAGTACTTGGAAAACGAAGATGAAGAACTGGCTCGGGATTCCTACGACGAATTTGCCAAGAGTCCCTATGATGCCGTCAAAGCGTTAAAGCCAAAAATGGATCACGCTCAGTTGTTGAAGTGGATTCAAGATTCTGAAGTACCCGCCAGTCGTCGTCGGCTATACCTGACGATGCTTGGGGTTTGTGGTTCTGCAAAAGACCTCCCGATGCTGGAAGAACTTCTTAGTTCTTCGGATCGAAAGAAGAAAGCCGGACTGGACGCATTAATCGGCTGCTACTTAACACTCAAAGGTCCCGATGGTCTGAAACTCATCGAAGATTTGTTCATCCGCAATAAGCGATCTGAATACGCCGACACCTACGCCGCTGTAATGGCCTTACGATTTCATGGGACGGAGTCGGATATTATTCCTCGGAAGCGAATTCTTGTTTCGATGCGATATATGTTGGATCGCCCTCAATTAGCAGATTTGGTCATTCCTGACTTGGCGCGTTGGGAAGACTGGAGTCAGGTTGACCGTATGGTGAAGCTGTTCAAGGACGCGGATGAAGAGACAAGTTGGGTACGAGTACCTGTGATCAACTACTTGCGACAATGTCCGCTTACTGAAGCGAAAGAACAGATTAAGGCGTTGGAGAAAATTGACCCTGCAGCGGTGAAGCGAGCGAACACCTTCTTCCCATTTGGTCCAGCTAACAGTGGCCGTGGAGATACCAAAGCTCCTAAGAGTTCCTCGCTAGATAAATCCACCACCGAGTCGTTTGTGTCCACTCCTGTCTTGGAAACATCTTTGGAATCCAGCGAAGAGATTCCTACTTCGACCACGACGACCAGCTCAATCGAGACCGTCGAAGACACAGCCATCCCTGCGGATCAAGTGATCGTTCCATCCCCTGTGGTGGAAAAGGCGATCCAGCCAGCGATTTCTAAAGAAGAGCCCGTAGCTGAAGGTAAGGAACCGAACCTTTGGTACGCTTTAGGCGTACCATTTCTAGCAGGGCTGGGGTTATTGGTTCTTCAGTGGCGAGTCATGAGTGGCTCGGGCCGCTAAAAACCTCCTCTGTCGAGTCCCTTGCGTTTCGATTTTATCGATTAATTGGTTCGTAGCGCGCGGAATTGACGCTCAGCGTCAATCTAACAGTTTCGATTACAGGCGTGATCGTATCTCTGGTCGATATCGAATTCGGAGCATTAGATAGTACTCGGTAATTCAGAAATCACGTGTGTATTGCACGATAGGTAATTGAGCTAATGGCAGAAGATAGTTTATTCAGTGATGAAAGCTCGGACGAAGATCAGTTGTTTTCGAGTACTCGAGATGAGATGGATGCCAGTCAGTATCGGTCATTAAGTCCCTGGGCGGTCGCCACACTAGTGTTGACGTTGCTAGCTTTAGCCCTCTTTATCTCGATGGGACCTGATGGCGTCTTTCTATATGCTCCAGTGCAACTGGCAGGCATTGCCGTCGGCCTGATTGCCATCTTGAAGATCCGCGGGAATTCATTCGAGTTTACCGGGGAAAAGTTCGCACGAATTGGGCTAGCGATCAATACCGTGTTTTTGATTATTGCGACAACTTGGGCAACCATTGTTTATTTCACAGAAGTACCGGAAGGGTATAGTCGCATTAGTTTTTCGACGCTTGAGGGCGAAGGTGTCTCGGCTAGATCACCGATTTCTCCGACTGTCGCTCAGTACGACGGAGAATCCGTCTTCGTCAAAGGTTATATTCACCCCGGTGTAAATGGGTTGGGAAATATCACCAGATTTGTCTTGGTCGGTGACCTGAAGACGTGTTGTTTTGGTGGGCAACCAAAGCCCTGGGACATGATCGAAGTCGATTTGCAGCAGGGGCAACAAGTGACTTACGACGTGAAACGCCATCGACTTTGGGGTACAATGTCGATTGATGTGACCCCGCATCTGGCCGTTGGTTCCACCAAGGAAGCAACCGGTGATGTTCAATTGCAAGGTGGTTATTTCCACTTGGAAGCGGATGGCGTGAAATAAACGCCAGGATTGCTTAGAAGATGTTTACGATGGATTTCAAAATGACTCGCAAACTCATAACAGCCTGCCTACTGCTGTTGTTTACAGGTGGTGTGGCGATTCAGGCTCAGCAACCGGATAAATCCCGACTGAAGGATATTTCCTTCGATGACATCAAGTTTGATATCGCCAAAGGTGCTCCGTTTAAGCGGGACATGTTGCCCAAAGAGATTGAAGCACTTGAGGGACAATTGGTGCGACTGCGTGGGTATATGTTGCCCAGTTTCCAACAGTCCGGGATAAAGAAATTCGTCCTAGTGCGAGATAACATGGAATGTTGCTTCGGCCCCGGAGCCGCTCTTTATGACTGTGTCATTATTGAGATGCAGGGATCGTCGTCCGCATCATTTTCAGTCCGCCCAATGGCGGTGGAAGGTGTGTTCAAGGTCAGCGAGTTTAAAGGGCCGGATGGAAAGCACCTCGCGATTTACCACATCGACGGTCGAAGTGCAAAATAGTCGCACTCGTCTAAAACGTTCAACCTTCATACCTCTTTAGTTCATTGCTAAAGAGGTATTTTTGTTGAGAGGCTGCTACAAACTTACTCCTGAAGACGTGCTTGGCTTTCTTTAATTCCGGTCTAAACACGTTTATAATCGACGGGATATGAATATCCACAGAATGACGGGAGTCGATAATGGCAGCTAAAACCTGGGTACTTACAGATGTGAGTGAAGGAACGTTTGTGGAACATCTGGATGTAACGTCCAATGATGTTCCTGGGTCTCCTGCAGGCTGGAGTGTAACAAAGAGGACGCTAAGGGGTGGTCTGAGTGATGGAGTGGAAGTTGTTGAGATTAACAACGGAAAACTGTCTTTCGGTATTCTTTTAACCCGTGGAATGAGTTTATCAACCGCTGTCATTGGTAAACAGTCATTTGGCTGGAAGTCGCCTGTCCAAGGCCCCGTTCATCCAAAGTACGTGCCACTCAATGAACCGAGTGGACTGGGTTGGCTCGACGGATTTGATGAGATGATGGTACGTTGTGGTTTAGAGAGCAACGGTGCACCTGAATTTGATGAAGAGACTAACAATCTCAAGTATCCACTGCACGGTCGGGTTGGTAATAAACCTGCTCAGAAAGCAGTTTTGACCATTGATCCGGATGCAGGAACGATTTCTGTATCGGGTGTGGTTGTGGAGACCCGGTTCCACTTCTTCAAGTTGTGTTTGGAAACCACGATTTCCACAAAGTTTGGTGATAATGCCATTCAACTTGATGACACGATAAAGAATCTCTCGGCGAGTCCTGCAGAAGCTCAAATGCTCTATCACGCCAATTTTGGAGATCCGCTGTTAGATGCCGGGTCTAAAGTGGTCGCTCCGATTGATGAGCTCGTACCTCGTAATGATCATGCCGCCAGCGGTATTGATGCATGGGATAGTTATCAGGCAGCTCAACCGGGATTTGAGGAACAGGTTTATTTTCTGACATGTCTCGGTGATGGAAACGGAGACACTGAAGTGCTTCTGAAGAATGCCCACAGTACACAAGGAGTGAGCCTGTCCTATAACACGTCTTCCATTCCTTGCTTTAGTGTCTGGAAGAACACAACGGCATTGGAGGATGGATTTGTAACGGGAATTGAGCCGGGGACGAATTATCCGAATCCACGGTCCTATGAAGGTGAACAAGGCCGAGTCATCAAACTCGATCCAAACGGGACAGCCGATCTTTCGTTGAAAATGCAATTTCTGACAGACGAACGACAGGTGGCTGACTCAGAAAAGCGTATTGCCACGCTGCAGGAAAATGGAGTGCCAACAATTCATAAGAAACCTCAAAAAGGTTGGTGTGCCCCGTAAGAATCGGCGATGAGTGCAGATGCGTACTCCTTTTAGAGGAATCGATCCTCTTATAGAATCGAGGGGTAATTATATTTGCCCTGCAGAGTAGATTGCTTCCAAAACGAATCAGGAATGTAGACCAATAGATCGGTGAATGCAGTTCCCGCAGAGTGCCGGTAATTAATCAAACAATGACGTTCATCCAATGAATCACAGGAGTGAATGAACAATGACAAATCTGTTCCCAAAACTACATAATGCGATGTGGCCAGGATTAGTGGGTAAAGGCGACGAAGAAGGTCAGGAACCACCAATCAGTCTCGAACGAATGCTTGAATTGACTGCCGCCGCTGAAGTGGATGGACAGAAATTTGAAGGAGTGGATTACTTCTTATTCCACCCTCACACCGATCCAGATGCTTCGGACGATGAACTGAAAGAAATTGCCGATTTGATTGGTAGCCACAATCTCAAAGTAGGTTCTGTGGTAGCTCCTGTATGGCCGGGAACCGTCGGTGACTCAGCCATGGGTTCTGATGAGCAACAGGAGAAATTCCTGGATGCGATTAAGAAAGCCTGTCGTATTGCAGGTGTATTCAATGATCATGGAATTCGTGAATACGGAGTGATTCGAATTGACTCTGCAGAATTTGGTGTGGAAAAGTGGCGTGAAGACCCTCAGGCCGGTACAGCAAGGATTGTAGATACCTTCACGAAGGCTGCGGAAATCGCCGAAGCTCATGGCGAACGCCTCGCATGCGAAGGCGAGATTTGTTGGGCTGGTATGCACAGTTGGAAGGATATGCTCGACGTGCTGGAAGGAGTCGGCAAGCCAGAGTCTTTTGGATTCCAGTCAGATCAGGCTCACACCTATCTCTACCTCATGGGATACAACGCTCCCGAGCACGCTTTGCTTCAGGATGGATATTCCGAAGAAGAGTTTTACGCGGCCTATGAAGTTATGACCGAGAAACTGCGTCCTTGGACGATCGACTTCCATGTTGCTCAGAACGACGGTACTGTGCATGGAGCGGGTTCTCATGACAAAACTGGGAAGCACTGTCGCGCGGATGATCCGAATGGGAAACTGGATATCACTCGGACAGCAGGATACTGGTTGCAGGATGCTGCCTCTCGGGGTATTCAGCACATCTGTTGGGATGGTTGCATGTTCCCTAATGAAGTTTTAGAAGACCCAAATACTTGGAATGTGATTCTCAAGGCAATGGTCGATGTTCGTGCCGCTCACGGTTGGAACTAATTACAAATAACTGTTATTGCACGGGCAACACTTTGGAGTCCGTGGGAGATAAAGAGAAAGTATTATGGCGAAGAAACCACTTAATATCGGCATGATCGGTTACGGCTTTATGGGCCGTACCCACTCCAATGCTTATCGTAAAGTTAACAATTTTTTTGATCTCGAATACCAACCAGTTCTTAAAGCTGCCTGTGCACGAAATCAAGAAAAGGCTCAGGCCTTTGCTGATACCTGGGGCTACGAATCGATTGAATCGGATTGGCGAGCTTTAGTGGCTCGTGACGATATCGATGCTGTCGATATTTGTACTCCGAATAACCTCCATAAAGAAATTGCCATCGCTTGTGCTGAAGCTGGCAAGATGATTCTTTGTGAGAAACCGCTTTCGATGGATACTGCGGAAGGCGAAGAAATGTGTGCGGCAGTGGAAGCTGCCGGCGTACCAAATATCGTCTGGTACAACTATCGCCGAGTGCCTGCCGTGACATTGGCCAAGCAGTTGATCGACGAAGGTCGATTAGGGCGTATTTTCCACTACCGCGCTCAGTTCCTGCAGGATTGGACGATTTCAACAGATCTGCCTCAGGGTGGAGAAGCGCTGTGGCGATTAGATGCTTCTGTAGCGGGATCCGGTGTGACTGGTGACTTGCTGGCTCACTGTATCGATACAGCTCTTTGGCTTAACGGATCAATCGACTCAGTTTCTGCCATGACAGAGACATTCATCAAAGAACGAGTTCATCAGGATACTGGTGAAGTGATGCCGGTCACCATCGACGATGCCTGTACTTTCATGGGACGCTTTAGTAATGGCTCACTCGCGTTATTTGAATCCACGCGATATGCCCGTGGGCACAAAGCACTGTACACGTTGGAGATCAATGGTGAGAAAGGCTCACTGCGATGGGATCTGCACGATCTGCATCGTTTAGAGTACTTCGATCATGGTGATTCCGGTGCAGTCCGCGGCTGGAAGAATATCCATGTGACCGATGGCGAGCACCCGTACATGGGTAACTGGTGGGTGCCTGGATTGCAGATCGGATATGAACATACCTTTGTGCATCAGGTGGCTGACTTCCTGAAGGGCCTGGAAACTGGCGAGCCAGCCGGTCCGACTTTCCGTGATGCACTGGAAACACAAAAAGTCTGTGACGCTGTCTTAGCTTCGGCCAAAGACGGGTCATGGCAAAACGTATAAGCTAAACGCAGGATGCCTCCTGCATGAATTATTTAGCTCATGCAATCGACTATTTAGATCGCCCTCTTTTCATGTCAGGTACAGGCGTGCCAGACATGTTGAGTGTGGTGGATCGAAAAGTGCGAGTTCGCTCGCGAAATTTGAAACCGTTGATCGAAACCCATCAGGGTGACGTTGCTGAATTAGCCTCAGGAATGTTGCAACACCTGAACGATGATCATTGGTTTCATGCGACAGCGATCTTCAATCAGCTCAATTTGGAATTTGCTCAGGCATTACGAGAAGCTGTTCCTGAAGACACGTCGCTTCGTCCCAGATTTTTGGGACATATATTAATCGAGTTACTATTGGATGCTCGGTTGGCAGAATGTAATCCCGGCTTGCTTGACGAGTACTATGACGTACTGGGGCAGGTAGATGCCGCGAAGATTCAGACGGTGATCAATATGGCGTCGGCACGCCCAACGGATCAGTTTGTGCGATTCTTCGAGGCTTTTTGTCGGGAGCGATTCTTGTTTGATTACCTGGATAATGACCGATTAGCCTATCGATTAAATCAGGTGATGAAGCGAGTAGGGTTACCTGAATTTGGTGATTCGGTAATTGAGTTATTTCCGGCGATGCGTCAAAGGGTGTATCGATGCCACGACGAGCTACTAACAGCTGAGTAGAACTCTCAGTAACAGATTCAAACTTATTGATGAAGTAGAGGAAACGAAACCATGAAATTTGGAATGAACTTATTGCTTTGGACAGGCGCGATGAATGACGACATGATTCCTGTTGTCGCATCACTCAAAGAAATGGGATATGACGGCGTCGAAATTCCAGTGTTCGAAGATAATATCGATCTCTACACTCAATGGGGAGCTCGCCTTAAAGAGATGGGGCTGGAATGTACAGCCGTGACTGTGCGAGGAGAAGAAGATAATCCAATCAGTGCAGACCCAGCGGTTCGAGCTTTAGGCGTTGAAAATAATAAACGTGCTTTGGATAACGCAGCGGCAGCCGGTGCCGTCCGGTTAGTAGGGCCTTATCATTCAGCGTTGGGAGTATTCTCGGGTCAGGGACCAACCGAAGATGAGTGGAAGTGGGGCGTTGATAGTATGCGTCAGGTAGCTGAGCATGCTGAGACCGTTGGGATTACGCTAGGCGTGGAAGCTCTCAATCGATTTGAAACCTACCTGCTAAATACCCACGCAGATTCCGCTCGCTTTGTTCGCGAAGTCGATCATCCAAATGCTCGGATGATGTACGACACGTTCCATGCCAATATTGAAGAGAAAGACATCGCTCAGGCTATTCGTGACTGTAGCGATGTGTGTGCATTAGTACATATTTCTGAGAATGACCGTTCCACTCCAGGGACTGGGAATGTGGACTGGGATACCAACTTCAATACGCTGAAAGAAGTTGGCTATGACGGCTGGATGGTTGTAGAAGCCTTTGGCTTGGCACTGCCTGAATTGGTCGCGGCTACTAAGATCTGGCGTCGTATGTATGAGAGTGAAGAGCAACTGGCTAGTGACGCTTTGAAGTTCATGCAGGAACAAGTTTCCCAGCGATGGTAGCTGAACAGTTAACCATTTAACCATTTAGCCACTTAGCCAGTTGGCCATTGGACAGTTAGACAATTAGACAATGTTCATTTAGTTCAATGGACAATGTCTAATGTCAAAATGTCCATTGATACATGGTTAAATGGCTAACTGGTTAAACGATCAGCAGTTATTGCAGTGACCACGCACTAATATCTCTTTGACTGTCACGGTTTTGTCAGCCAGTTTAAAGTCGGTGGCCTGGAGATACTTTTCATCGATGCAGGAGACAGCACCACAGTCTATACAGACAAAGTGCGGGTGGGGCGAACAGGCTTCATCGTGATGGTCGGCCAATTCAAATCTCCAGATATGATCTCCCAATTCTGCGCGTCTTAATAAATTCGCACCGACTAAGTCATTCAGGTTGCGATAGACGGTCGCTTTATCGACTCCTAAATTCTCAAGCTCGGCAGCAACTTCTGCATGCGATAGAGGCTTGGAGGACTGCGACAACATTGTGAGAGTCGCGATTCGTGCTGGTGTGGCACGCATACCCGCTTGTTTCAGCAGGGTTTTCATAGCAGCAGGACTAAAGTCGTTCATGTAGGTCTTGGTATCCAATGGTGATTTGTCCATTAAGTGTAGCATTGGCCTGCCGAATAATCACAAGTTTTAATCAGCTAATCTCTGTTAAATTCACAAAGTGTGTATATGCAAAACGTTTGCAACTGCATATGATTTTGATGGATGGTTTGGCAGGTAGCGCCGAAGAACGTGAGAGCATTCCCTTTCTGTTTAGAGCAAAAGAAATCAAATGAAATATACAAATCGAAAACAACTAGGTTTTACATTACTCGAAGTACTGATGGTTGTTGCCATGCTGGCAATCGTAGGTGGAGCGATCATCGCAAGCTATGGAGGTCTTGAGCAAAAGGCTGCCACTAGCACCGGAGTACACTCTCTGGCCGGAATCAAAAACTCGATCACCGTTTACCAAGCGACAGAAGGGGCTTTGCCCAATAATCTTGAATCGCTCATTGCGGCCACTCCCACTAGCCCGACGTTTGAAGCCAATGTCGTTGATAACGCAGCCGAAGGTGTAACGGGAGGAGTCTTCGCAGCTCATCTTGCTTCGTCATTGACCAGTAGGTTCACCTTAACTTCGGTGAATCCGGAGCCGCTTTTGGATGCTGGAATCACCATGATTCGCTACATGGATCTCAAAGGAAATTCCACCACTGACGGTGATCATGATTTGGACATCAAAGGTGCTGATGGAAATGCCACCGCAGTTGAAAATGTGTTAGAGATGGATATCCCAGGTCATGCCTTTGAAGTCCCATTATCGACAGATGGAAATCGAGGACGAGGATTTCACGTCGAAGTAGGTGAAGTGGTAGCAGACTCGGGGACAATCCCCATGGCTGTTTGGAATGCAGGTGATAATGGATATGACAATGTCCTGGTTGGAGGCCGGCCCAATTCAGTTTTGGTAGGCCTTGGTATTGGCGATGCGTCGAGCCTCGTTGGTGGTGCAGCCAATACAAACCTTGGCGATACTCCTTATCACGGCGGAGTCGCAAGACACCAGTACAACCACTACATTGCCTTGTTCGATGTCAGCGTGGAACCTGCTAGGTTTGTGGCTGTGATTTGTCCGAATGGACATGCGATTGATGCAGAGTTCGCCGAGTCTCGCGGACAAGGCGCCGGTCACGAACATTAGACATTTAACCATTTAGCCATTTAGCCATGTATCATTGGACATTTTTACATGTCCCAAGTGATTAACTGGCTAATTGTACAAACTGACAATTGTCTAACTGTCTAATTGTTTAATTGGCCAACTGGCTAAATGGTTAATTGGATAAATGGTTAAATGTCTTACTGTTGACCCGTCTTCCCTTACTCCAGCAAATCTTCGTATAGTTATGCTCATGAAAGATGAGCAGAAACAAAACGATCAGCCGGTGCGGGCTCCACGAGCCGTTCCGATTGACCCGGAACAGATGGGGCTGAGTGAGTTCTATCGCCCTGAAGATGATGAAGGGACGTCTCTGGATGAATTAAGTGGCGCCTATGCCGAACTAATGCATGCCGGAGACGATCCTTATTCAGCATCCACCGAATCGGATTCGGCTGTAATGCCGGAGGAAGCTCCGGTCATTCCCGAGCCGATTTCGGTCGCGGTGAGTGCGGAGCAAGAGGCTGAGTTATCTCCTAGATCGATCTTGGAAGCGATGCTGTTTGTTGGGGACCCTAACGGGCAGCCTTTGGTTGCCGCTCAGGTTGCCAAAATGATGCGTGGTGTGTCGGTCCAGGAAATCGATGACCTGATATCTGATCTCAATCGTGCTTATCAAGAGGCAGGATCCGTCTATGAAATCCGACGTCAGGATGCTGGCTATGTGATGGCTCTACGCGACCAGTACGATGGACTTCGCGAACGTTTCTATGGAAGAGTTCGCGAGACGAAATTGTCTCAAGTGGCAATCGATGTATTGGCGGTTGTGGCTTACAATCAAGGCATCAGCCGACAGGAAATAGATGCCATGCGAGATCAGTCCAGTGGTTCGGTTCTATCTCAACTTGTTCGCCGACAGATGTTGCGGCTTGAGCGAACTGAGGAGAAGCCACGTAAGACGATCTACTTTACAACGGATCGTTTTCTGCAGGTGTTTGGCCTAGAGGACATTGAAGATCTTCCTCAGGCACTCATTCTGGACCACCAGTGGTAGTTGAAGAAAAGGCAATCAGGTTTTTATGACGCCGCGTGAAAAGATTTTAGCCATCAAAGATGCTTCCCCTCTCATCTTGCCCTCGTTGTTACTCTGTGACTTTGGTGACTTACGTGGTGAATTAGACTTGCTGAAGAAAGCGGGAGTGCAGGCCTTACATTTAGATGTCATGGATGGTGTGTTTGTTCCCAACATGACCTACGGGATGCCGATTGTGGAAGGTTTGGCACGTCACACCGAATTACCACTCGACGTCCATTTGATGATTCAAGAGCCTTCACGATACGTTGAGCAGTTCGCCGCAGCAGGCTCGGATCTCATCACCGTCCACGTCGAAGCATGCTCGGATCTAAGAGCAACTTTGCAACAAATTCGAGACTTAGGCGTCGCGAGCGGAGTGGCACTCAATCCGGATACACCTCTGGAGGCCATTCTGCCCGATCTGGATCTTTGCGATTTGGTGCTTTGTATGAGCGTCAATGCCGGCTTTGGGGGGCAGAAGTTTAATTCCGTTGCCTTGGAGAAATTTCAGCAATTGGTTGAAATTCGTCGAAATCAGGGGCTCGACTTCATTCTGGAAGTGGACGGAGGAATCAATGTGGAAACGATTTCAGATTGTTTTTCAGCCGGAGCGACCTGGTTTGTGGCTGGTTCCGCTATTTTTAAGCAGGAATGTTATACGCAGGCTGTAGAGAATCTTGTGGCCGCTGCCGAGCAGGAATCTCCCTGACAACAGTGGTTTTGGGTTGCCGAGAAGGTAAATCCAGCTTAAAACGGGAAGGAGTAAGGCATTAATCTTGTGTCAGGATAGGGTAATTCATTACCTTTTTGAGGTCGAAGAATTCTATATTTAGACCATAATGACAGGCACCTTATTACTACTTAAAAAGATAAGTTGTCCGCACACTGTATATTAAATGGCTAGCTCAACGGAAACTGAAAAACGAACGAAACGTGGCGTACCCGAAGGACTTTGGGTAAAGTGCCCCGGTTGTCAGCAGACAATCTACAAGAAAACTGCGGATGAGCTCCTCGGCACCTGCCCGGAGTGCAGTTATCACTTCTATGTATCCGGTCAGGAACGTATTCGTCAGGTCTTAGACGAGGGGACGTTTGAGGAATGGGATGCAGAAATAATGCCGACCGATCCGCTTGAATTCAAGGATCGTAAGTCGTATGCAGATCGGATTGTGGCGGAACAAAAACGGACTGGGCTGCGGGACGCTGCCCTTACCGGATGCGGTATGATTCGCGCTCGACGTGTGGCAATTGGCGTCACAGATTCAGCTTTCATCATGGGAAGTATGGGATCGGTTGTCGGCGAACGGCTGACACGATTGATCGAACGGGCCACAGAACAGGATCTGCCGTTGATTATTATCAGCGGTTCCGGTGGTGGAGCTCGAATGCACGAAGGGATTCTCTCTTTAATGCAGATGGCGAAAGTTTCTGCCGCATTGGCCAGATATGACCAGCAAGGTGGATTCTTTATCTCCGTGCTGACCAATCCAACCATGGGTGGTGTAGCAGCAAGCTTTGCTGCGTTAGGCGATGTTTGTTTTGCTGAGCCTAAAGCACTGATTGGTTTTGCAGGACCGCGAACTATCAAGGCGACTATTCGAATTGAGCTACCCGAAGGTTTCCAAACCAGCGAGTTTTTGCTTGAGCACGGTTATGTGGACCGAATAGTCGCACGTGGAAAATTAAAGAGCGAAATCGCTCGTACCATCGACTACTGTGGTAAATAAGTCGGATACCCGACTGGCGATTGGGGAATGGCAAGTCAGGGTAACGCAACGGAAGATTATTTTCAGGCTGATTGAACAGGGATAGCCTCATGGGTTTATTTGACAACGTCAAAGCGCTCGTCGGTGGCAAACGCACAGGGGACAGCCGCCAGGTCGATTTTCGCAAAAACGTCAATATCGAAAAGCGATTTGAATTTGTTCGCGCAGCAGTTTCCGGTACCATGTCCAAGTTTTTTATGGCTCGGGACAGAGACACAGATCGTATTGTCGGTCTAAAGATCGCTGACTCTCAGAAGACCGCTCTCTTCGAACAGCGGTTTAAGACGCTCAAAAAACCATCCGAGGGTAAGATCGCCACTCAGATTGAGCATCCGAATGTCGTCAAGACTTATGAATACGGTATTGGGACAGACAAGCGTAATTATCTGGTCATGGAGTATCTCAAAGGGAGTGGCCTGCATGCCATGATCTACGACCGGGATTCCATGTTAGAAGGAAAACGGCTGGAACTCATTCGTCAGTTTGCTCAGGCTTTAGGCGCTGTCCATGATGCTGGCTTCATTCATCGGGATGTGTGTCCCAGAAACTTCATTGCAGCGCCGGACTGTTCTTCCTTGAAGCTAATTGACTTTGGTTTGACCTTACCGGATGAACCACCATTTCATCAGCCGGGTAATCGCACGGGGACTCCGTTTTACATGGCCCCCGAAATTGTGCGACGCCGGAAGACAGACAAACGCGTGGATATTTTTGCGATGGGAGTATCCTTTTACCAACTACTCACCTTTGAGCTTCCCTGGCCCTCCACCGATGCATCAGGTTTAGCCGCTTTAAGCCATGACACTCTGGAACCCACTCCGATTCTTGAATACAAGCCGAAATTGCATCCTAAACTAGCCGAGGCCATTATGGCTTGTATGTCCGTCAATCCCAACGATCGTCCGAATTCCACGGGCAAGTTCTTGCAGATGATCAGTGGTGTCGAATCTGCGACGGTTTGAGTAAAAAAACTATAAAAACAGTCGTTTTGCGTTGATAAAACTGCCGAGAATCGTCTTGCGACCTCTCTTTTGGCGGTTGATGAACCACAGAGCGGGTTCTATACTGAGGAATTCCAACAACGATATTGTGCTCTCCAGTAGGAACTTGGAGTTTAAATAATGACGATTGATAAAAGTTTGAAGATTTCACGTGGTTCGATTCAAAGTCGAAATGTATTAACACGTGTTGAACGCCTGCAGCAACTGGCCGAAGAAGAACGCTGGAACACAGGAGACTCTCCTTTTGGTCTTCCTAAAGTACGTGTTCAAAAAGTTTCCCTGAAGCGTAAGAAGAAGGTGAAACAGGTCGAAGAAGACGCTGCCGTCAAAGCTGATCCAGCTGCAGAATAAGCGGGGCCATGGACATCCGTCTCGATTATGGGAAGGAGGGATTGGAGATTTCCCTACCGGACCATCTGGATGTCAAAACCTTAGCTTATCAATCAGCCACTCCGATTGCTCAACAACCTGACCTGACAGATCGTCAAGCGTTACAGGAAGTTTTAGAGCACCCAAATCATGCACCGCCTTTGAGTGAAGTCATTCAGGGGCGGTCTTCTGCTTGTATCGTTATTTGCGATATCACTCGCCCGGTTCCCAATCAGCTAATTCTTGAGCCGATATTAGAGACGCTATTGGCCGGTGGCATGGACCCATCCAATATCAAGATCTTGATAGCCACAGGATTGCATCGTGCCAGTCGGCCGGAAGAAATCGTGGAAATGGTGGGTGAAGAGATTGCGGCCAATTACACGATTCTCAATCACGATGCTCAGGACCGAAAGCAGCTAGTCTATCTCGGTAAGTCGCCGCGTGGTGTCCCGATGTGGATTAATACTCACTACATGGAAGCGGAAATGAAGATCACCGTGGGGTTGATTGAGCCTCACTTCATGGCAGGATTTTCAGGCGGTCGTAAATTGATCTGCCCTGGCATTGCGGGTCTGGAAACGATTCGGGAATGGCATAGCCCTCGATTTCTAGAGCACCCCAATGCTGCGACTGGGCAATTGTCAGGAAACCCAGTTCACAGTGAAAACACCTGGATTGCCAACCGGGCTGGTTGCAACTTTATTGTCAACGTGGTCATCGATGCTTATCGGCGGCCATTGAAATTTGTTGCCGGCGATCAGATCCACGCCTTTGAAGAAGGTGCAGCGTTTTGTCGGGACATTGTCATTGACCGGGTTGAGCGTCCCTATGACATCGTCATCACTTCCTCGGCAGGTTATCCACTGGATACGACGTTTTACCAAAGTGTAAAGGGCATGATGGCTGCAGTGCCCATCGTGAAGCCAGGCGGGACGATTATCGTGGCTGCTAGTATGAGTGAAGGGATTGGCAGTAAAGAATTTGCCAGTTTGTTTGAACGACACAGCGACATCGACGATTTCATGCAGGCGATCATGTCACCGGACTACTTCGTCATGGATCAATGGCAACTTGAGATGTTAGCCAAGGTCTTGAAGAAGGCTGAAGTCAAAGTGGTCACCGATGGGCTTCCCGCCGAGACAATCAATCGACTGTTTGTAGAGAGTGCAGAAAGCGTGGAGACTGCTGTCGCTCAGGCGTTGGAGAAACATGGACCCCAGGCGACGGTAGCTGTGATTCCCAGAGGCCCGTATGTGATGCCGGAACTAGCTTCTTAGCGTTTCCAAAACTCCCACCAGCGAGACGACCTAATAACTTCCCGGTGTGTTGGCACTAACTGTCCATGTGGCCCGATGGCGTTTTCCATATGGACTCCGGCCATTTTCACATCGACCATTTTCGAGTCGAGCATATTGGCACCGGTTAAGTTCGCACCATTTAGGTTGGCACCGGCAAGGTTTGTGCCTCGCAGATCACAGTGGGCCATGTTTGCATCATTACAATTGACGCGTGTCAGATCTGCCAGACTAATGTCTGCTCGAATAAATGTAGCTCCCTTACAGTCAGCATTGGTCATCTTGCTGTAACGTAAAATGGCATGAGATAGATCAGCTTCCGTGAAGATGGCATCATCAAGAAAGGCATTGGTTAGATCAATCTGCTGCAGATTGGCATTCTCGAAATTAGCCCGACTAAGGTCAGCATTCTTCAGAATGGCCCCTTGGAGATTGGCACCGGAGAAGTTCACTTCCCGCAGATCAGCATTGCGAAAGGTCACGCCTCGCAAATCCAGATTTGATAAATCCGCCCCAGCGATTTTAGCATTATCTAAATGAGCTTCTTGTAAAGAATCGTCCTCCAAACGATACAAAACATCGTTTGTTGTAGCATGCTTTATTTCAATCATCACACATACCCCTTTGCCTAAAGCAGGAAGTCACGGTAACTGTACTCATTCCCAGACCGGATTACATTCTGACCGGTAACGAGTTCTCCGAATTGCATATCTCAAAGTGGCTCAGGCCACATTGCGTGTGATGGTCTTCAATCACTGGGCGAACGTCATCCTTACGGAGAGTTCGGTTGTTCCCATAGGGGGTGGGAGAGCAGAGTGACAATGGCATGGAGGTAAAGTCGAGGTGAGAAAGAATCGCCTGCTCTTATTTGCACAATACGCGTTGTAGATCAACAAATCAATACGAATTGATCCTTTTTTTGAGTACTCAAAACCCAATTGGACTAGGAAACAAAGTCCGAAACTGAGTACGATTTGCGGCAACTGTAGCAGATCGATGGATCTGACTAGAGCCCAATGATTAGAACCCAATATTGTTGCCAGAGTTTTTACGTCGTGTCACAAGTAGAAGAAGATTTCCGAGTGGAACTGAATATATTCAGGGGGCCGTTGGATTTATTGCTCTATCTGGTACGTAAACATGAACTAGAGGTAGCAGATATCCCCATTGCCGAAGTGCTTGATCAGTATCTGGAATTTCTGGATATTATGGAGCAACTGAGTATTGATGCAGTCGGTGATTTCCTGGAACTTGCCAGTACTTTGACCGAGATTAAGTCTCGTCTGGTGCTGCCTCGTGTAGAAGAACCGGAACCGGAAATCGAAGACCCTCGTGATGAGTTGGTGCAAAGGTTGCTGGAATATAAGCAATACCGCGATGCGGCCATGATGTTGGAAACGCGGGCTCGAGGTTGGGGACAGCGTCATCGACGACAAACCAACGATCTTCCGCCACGCAAAATCGACATGGCGCAACAGCCAATCCAGGATGTGGAACTGTGGGACCTGGTAAGTGCCATGGGAAGAATCCTCAAGGATATTCAGGTGGCACCTGAGGAAACCGTGATTTTTGACGATACTCCCATCCACGTGTATATGCGACAGATCCATCGCCGAATTGTGAAAGAAGGACGCGTAGCTCTGTCACAGTTTTTTCAAATGGGGATGCATAAGACCGCCATCATTGGGATGTTCTTGTCGATTCTTGAATTGGTCCGGCATCATGGTGTCGACGCGGTTCAAGACAATGTTGGAGGCGATATCTGGGTGACCGCCGGCCAGCGGTTCCGTCCTGACATTGATGTATCCAATGTTGAGGAATACGATCACAAAAAGCCTGTGCTCGGCGATATGCCCACCAAGATGCGGTAGCAACTCAACGTTGCCCTACCCTTAGACTTTCCCAAAGAATTGAAAAGCGAATTAGGCTGGAAGGATTGGGTATTCGTATTCATAATTCAGTACTTGAATGCAGAATTGAATCAGAGGCCGACCGGTGAAAAATCTACCCGTCAAGACGTTAACGCATGGCGATCTTACGATCGAAGGGTTTTCGCGCGCTGCGGTTCAGAGTTACTGGAGAATTCCTGAGTTGAAGTTGGGCTTCGATCTGGGAGCTCACCCCTGGGATTTTATGGGTACCCCCAACTGGTTTGTCACCCATTGCCATATGGATCATATTGTTGCCTTGCCTGTATATGTGGCCCGCCGACGAATGATGAAAATGGATCCTCCTAAAATCTATCTGCCAGCGCATGCGGTGGAAACTGTTCATGCCATTCTGAAGGCATTTACGAAATTGGATCGCGGGCGTTTACCTTGTGATTTGATCGGAGTAAAACCCGGAGATGAAATTCAACTGAACCGAGAGATGGTGGTCACGGTCGGCGAAACTCGTCATACCGTACCTTCGCTCAGCTATCTGGTTTGGCAGCGTCGCAATAAACTCAAACCGGAATTCGCGGAGTTAAGCGGAGAACAGATCCGAGATATTCGCCAGCGTGGTACAGAAGTATCTCATGAAGTTCGTGTTCCATTGCTGGGTTATACAGGAGATACCCGCGTGGAAGGCCTTGATCTCACTCCTGCCCTGTACCAATGCAAAATCCTGATTACTGAAATGACCTTTGTTTCCGACGATCACAGTCAGGATAAAATTCGCAAAAATGGTCACATGCATCTGCACGACTTTATCGATCGAGCTGAACAATTCGAAAATGAATTAATCATCGCTTCCCACTTCAGTACTCGCTATAACTACCATCAAGTTAAGAAACTAGTGAACGCCGCGATACCTGATTCTCTGGCCGAGCGTTTGCATTTGTGGTTGTAGAGAGTTCGTTATCACCGATGGCCATGCCGGTTCCGCGTTCCGCTTACATTCATGTTCCCTTTTGTCGCCATCGCTGCGGCTATTGCAACTTCACGGTCATCGCTGGCCGCGACGATTTACACGCTTCCTATTTGCAGGCTTTGCAAATGGAGCTGGAAACGTTGAATGAGCCTCAGGAAATGGAGACAGTGTTTCTTGGTGGTGGCACTCCCACCCAACTCCAATCTGATGAGTTACGCCAGTTATTCGACCTGATTGCTCACTGGTTTCCTTTGGTCAGCGACGGAGAATACACGATCGAGGCCAATCCTGAGGATATCGACGAACAAGTCGTAGCGCTCTTTGAGGAGTATGGAATCAACCGAGTTAGCCTTGGTGGACAGTCGTTTGATCCGGAAAAATTAAGGCAACTGGAACGGAGTCACCAGCCGGTACAGCTAGAGAATTGTTTTACACTACTCAAACCCATCTCATCTGTTTCCATGGATTTGATTTTTGGAGTGCCTGGGGAAACCCTCCCCCAATGGTCGGCAGATTTGGATGCGTTACTTACCTTTCGCCCCACCCATA
>CALKCC010000106.1 GCA_938082855.1 uncultured Pirellulaceae bacterium
CAAACCAATTTCCCCGCAACTCAGCTACTTGTCCCGCTCGTAATCGAGAGTAGATGTGAGTGGTCGTCCCAAAATCAAAAAGAATCGGATTATCAGACGTTGGCTTGGCCAATTGAAGTTTCATCGGAGCGACCATGCTCTTTACTTCTCGCCCCGGATCGTACACCTGCCAGTCAACCTGAACCCAACTTCGTGAAACATCGAACGACATCGTCACATTATTGTGAACATTGGAGACTCCCAAATCGACTGCGTTTAGAGAGTAGTTTACTTTTGTTACCCAAGGGCCTTCTTTCAGTACACGCAAGTCGCCTTTAGGGTGACCAGTAATCTTCAATTGTTTCCCGTTGCTGAGCTGTAAAGCCAACGAGCTTTCTGCCGCATCCCAGAATTCGAACTCACCAAATTTAAACGAATTCAATATCCCTGACAGATGCGGAGCAAGCTCCCAGGCTAAATGAGGAACGTTGGTTAACTTAAGCCCTGCTTCTGTTCTTTTCAAAAGGAACCCGGTTAACGCTGCAGAGTCTTCGGGTGTCGTGTCTAACTGGACTTCGAGTTCTTTGGATTCATAAGGTTTTAAGGAAACGCGAAAGTCAACTTCAAATCTCCTCACTGACTCGCCCTCTTCCGCGGCGACAAACTGAGCCGGCACTCGCTCGCCATCATAGAGCAATTTCAACGGAGAATTTCTTTTGATCGGGGTCTCCCAATTGAATGCGATCCCCGCTGGAAAGTTATTTCGTGCCAACCCTACAGTTTCACTTACCACAATGGTAACTTCACTGGCCCTTGTCATCTGAGGAGCCAGACACGAGAGCATGATTACAAAAAGCAATCTGAATGTCATTGGTATTTCCAGTTCTTCGACTTCCCTTCAGCCAACCATTCAAGTGTCGTCGCAAGTCGTTTCTCACGAGTTGCCTCGCGTTTAGCTCCTTCAACCCATTCCACATACTCTTTTTGATGGGTATATGAGAACTTATCAAACGTCGCCCATGCCTCTTTGTCTTTCTTCACTGCCTTCAAAAAGTACGCTGGGATCTTAAGATCCTTCTTATCCCGTCGGCCACCGCGTTTACCTGCGGGCTTCAATCCGCTTTCATTCAACTGGATGGCCTGTTTGATGTACTTCACCAGCACAGCCTGAGTTGGCATCTCTTTAACATCTGACCACTGAATGCTTCCTAAAGCGCATCCCCCTCCACGGTCAAAGAGGTTTTCGGAGTCCTGCATCAACTCGCCCTTAAAAAAGCTCAGACGCACATGTGACTTAAATGCCCCCACGCCGGCAACCAAACCTGATTGTTCCCAACAAGGAGCGCCCCATTTAATAGTCTCCTCAAATTTATTCGAGGACTTGTGCATCGCCTTGCGCACTTTGAGCAAAATAGGTCGTGCAAATTCACCGGCTTCAGCAATGTATTTATCGACACGTGTGTCCATTTCTGAGCCTCTTCTAACCCTGCTGGCTGCGAAACGTATTCTCTGCTGCCAGTAGTTCGCTAGCGACGGCGGCTATTTCACTCGCCTCTGAATCACTCACTGGGGACATCATCGGTAGCAATGGCCCGGTTTCTGCGATTCTTGCTCCTGCAACAGCTGAATGAAGAACGCGTACCGGATTGATACCGTTCCTCAGATCTTCTAGAGGTTTGAAGATCTCTCGCACCTGATCTGCAGCTTCATAATCACCGGCCTGAATCAATTGCAGCATGTACATTGATAAGGCTGGAGCAACACAAACGCACCCCGACGTATAAGCTGTTACGTCGAAGGTTCGCATATGGGGCAAAGCAGGCTGTTCACCAATCCCACTGACTATAAACTCGGTACCGACAGCATCTTTCAGGCGAGTCAAATACTCATCAACTGCAGGATCATCCTTCACAATGGCGTATTTGATCCAAGAAACAGCCCCACTCTCCACCAATCTCTTAACATTCTCTACTTCGATATAGCCCAGCTGCTTGATGTAGACGACAGCAGGCTTTCCAGCAGCTTGAACAAAGTCACCAATTGCCCGCTCCACCCCGTCATAGGTCACGACGTTGGGTTGAGGCAGAACCATGGCCGTTGGATACGCGGTCTGGCTCAGTACTTTGGCCTGGTCCATCATCATGCCATAGGAAGATCCCACAGAAGGGATTACCAGCGTGTCTTCCCCAGCCCAGGCCTCAAGCTGTCCCAGCAAATCCGCATACTGGCTAGGTGCTACATGATAGAGCAGTGCGTTCCCACCATAGAGCAAAGTTGAAACTCCACCACTTTCCAAATGCCTAATTAGTTTTTGGTTTTCCTCGGCGTTAAGTGACAGATCGTTATTACGAGCCAGTGGAGGTACGGAAACCACACTGCGAGCAAGGTCATCGCGGGTAATTGGAGTCGTTTGCATGAATACAACCTCAAGGGAATCGAATTCTAAGGGGCCGACGTGGGCTTGGCATTGAATTCATATTCTACCACGACCGCACGATGATCTGATGGCCAGGGCTTCAATATGATCTCCGCTGACTTTTCAGCCTCTCCTACTACCGCAGCACTTTTCACTGACTTTGAGTTAAGGCTGCTGAATACAAAATCAATTCTATCGTGCCGATCCTTTGGGTCCGTTGGCTCCGTCGTCGGAGTCCAGGTCCAACCGGGGCTTTTGACCGGGTCGGGAAAGCCCGCTCGGTATCCGTCAAGCATTCCTGCATCAACGATGGCTTTGGTCGCAGGGTACTCGACCTTGAGAGGAATCCTACCTGTCGCTGCAACAGACTTCGTCCAATCTTGAAAGGAAGGTTCATTAAAATCCCCCGTTAGAAAGCAAGGAATTCCCGCTTCTAAACTAGGACACAATTCTCCTAGCAAGCGATCCTTTTGCGCACCACGAGCTCGCTCGGCCCAGGTAATCGCTTCCTGCTCGGTCTTAATAAATGGAAAGTCACCATAGGGAATCTCTGCCAATTGATAAGGCTGATAGGGAATGTAATGGAAGTGAACATTAAATACATGCACGATCAATCCAGAGGATAGCTTTACGTGCACTCCCCATTTGCCTGGCGTGTTGCCCACGATGGGAAAGCGTGAAATTACAGACGTGCGGCCGCCTTGTGCAAAATGATGCCACCCCAGACATTCGGCAATCTGCTCGGCGTTGTCCACAGGACCAGCATGTGACTCCTGAATCCCAACAATATCCGCCCGTGCAGCCTTAATGGCCTTAACTGACTGGGAGAGTGGTTGTCCCAGACGCACCCCTCCATGGTACAAATTGAAAGTCATTACTCGTAACGTGACTTTTTCGCCATAGCACTGAGCCTGCATGGCACAACAGATCAACAATCCGACGAAGGTAGCCAAAACCCTACTCATAGAATCTCCTCCATGGGAACTGGCATTCCGGTATCGACCGACTGTTGAGCAGCAATACACATGGCAACACTCCACCGTCCGTCTTCTCCAGTTGCATGCAGCGGCTCCCCGCGCCGAACAGCGTTCACCATCATCGCCATTTGATCCTGCAATTCAAAGACCTCTCCTGTAATCTTCTCTGGTGTGAGATCAAGCACCTCGTCCTGTTCTGCGTTGTAGACCTTGAGTTGAAATTCGGGATGTAGCGTACGATCTTGAGCTCCGCTCCAACGCGCCCAAATGGCTCCCCCCGTCCCGGAAACTTTAGCCGCTTGATGATGTTCAAAGGCACTCAGGGTTTGAGTAACTACAGCATAGGCACCACTTTCGAAGTTCATGATTGCACTGAAGTTATCCTGCAGCTCGGGGTGTCCCGACTGACGGGAATTCGCTCGCGCAAACACCGAGGTTGGATTCCCGGCTTTCTCCAGATACCAACGGGCCAAATCAAAGAAGTGTATCGGCTCTTCCAGAATCCAGTTACCGACTCTTTCGATATCAAATCGCCAACCGTCCGCCCCGTGCCTGTAAGGCTTCCGAGACAACTCCACAAGGCAATACTGAGGTTCGCCAATAAACCCTTCCTGAATCAAGTCCCTGACTTTTTTCCACATGGAGGAAAGCCGCAATTCGTGCCCGACACTCAACAGCCGGTCATTAGCTTTAGCAGCATCTACAATTGCATTACAATCCTCCAGCGTAATGGCCATCGGCTTTTCTAGCAGCACGTGCTTTCCAGCTTCCAAAGCGGCAATCGCAACCTCTCGATGAAGAAAACTTGGCACGACTACGTCCACCACATCGATGTCTTCACGCTTTACTAGCTCTCGGTAATCTGCCGTAACAAATGCATCCGGGAATTGACTTGACGCCGAATCGCAGGAAGCCTGTGATTTTGCGGCCACCGCACTAACAACAGCGCCATCTGTTGCTGTGATTGCTCCTGCATGACAATTACCCCAAGCTCCAAAACCGACCAATCCAAACCGGACCGGTTCATGTGCTGTATTCACCAAGGATTCTCCTTCATCCATCACTATTACTCATCTTCTGCATATGTCATGAGTGTTTTGAGTTTCACAACCGACAACGCCACATCTTCTTTATTAACACTATGAACAACAAATAGCTTGTTCTTCCACAGATAGCCATGTGGATACTGCCATCCATTCATTTTATGTTGACCATCAAATCGTTTCTCTGCCGGCTCGTCTCTCAACACAAAGACTCGGCTAAATGATTCTCCTTGATCGTTACTCAACGAAATCAGCAACGCTCGTCGGTCGAATTTTTTATGAAGCGCATTTCCAACGATATATCGCACGCCACCTGGAAGATTGCCAGTCGCAAAGCGAGCCGTACTATCGGGAATCCGAGACTCCGATAGCGGTTCCCAACTCTGCCCGCGATCTTCACTGCGAGACACCAACAACGCCCCGGTATAATTCCGGAACAACGCTATCACGTCATGCTGCCTATCAATAAAGTTAGGTTCGGCATAACCGATCCGAGATATATCTCCTTCATCGATATTGGCCACAGACCATCCCGTCCTCAGGGACTGCCCGTCATGATAGATCAATTTACTACGATGGGTCTCTCGATCAGAATCTGCTACAAATTCGCCCCCCAGCAGCAATCGTCCACCTTTGATGACGACAGGGGGATTAATAAAAAAACCATCCGTAATTCGGAAGGGATCCGTCCAGTTTTCACCATCACGAGACTCACTAAAATACAACGCGGTGTCTTCATGGAAATTCTTGCCGGGTGTGATTGTATAAAAAGCAACTAACTTGTCTTCTTTGACTAACAATCCCGTCGCCACAAACACATGTTGATCGAATTGTTCGAGCTGTTCGGGATTCAACAAGGGCTTTACGGGAGACCATTGACGCCCGGTAGCACTTACCGAAATAGCCAATCGCTGTCCGACTTCATCTTCTCCGACCTTCCCGTTTGACCAAATACAAAAGAGTTGGTCACGAAATGCAATCAAACAGGGATGATGGCAAAATTTATAATCCTCGTCTGAACCCCGGTAGATATATTGCAAGCGACTCGGAACTTTTCTGGCCTGTGGCGTAACTCCATCCTTGCTGACTTGATAGAGTTTGGGAGTCACCTCGATAATAGGCTCCACCGCCGAGGCCATGCCAGCCAGTGCTAAAACGAAAATGAAGTAAAAGCATTTTTTCATAGGACTATCCCTCTGCATTATTGCAACGCCTAAGCACTGCATTCCTGAGCTCCAGTCTCGAGTGTCTCCGGAGCGTAGATCAACACGATCAATGCCAGCAAATACAATCCGGACAGATAAAGACCAATCTCATTTTGTGTTAAATCCATCGTACTTTGAAGCCAACCAGTTAGGATCAAAATCGGCGCCGCAATGATCCTCCCTGCGTTGAAGCAAAACCCGGCACCCGTTCCCCGAATTCTTGTCGGAAACAACTCCGGAAAATAGATGGCGTATCCCGCATGCATTCCGACCGTAAAAAACCCGAACACCGGCAGAGCTAGGTAGAGTAACGCCATGGGGATGGGAAACTGAAACAACATAATGGACACAATGACTGCCATCAAATGATAAATCCCAAAGGCTCGTCGTCGACCAACACGCTGACAAATTGGCCCAAACGCAAGTAAACCAAGTCCCGCTCCGGTCGTGGCGAAGAAGATCCCCATCATCTCGTAAAACTTCAAATCATTGGCATCCACATTGGGTAGATACGATTCAAGCTCTCCGTCACCCGACGGATCCGCTTGCAGCATTTCCATTGCTAGTTGAGAACGAGCGGCATCTTTCATGACGTCTTTTCCATAGATGTGCACTCCCCAAAAGGTCGCCATACCAATGGCAGCCAAAGAAACACCCACCAAGGTCCTCGATAAGAACTCACCGCGGAACAAATCGCCAATCCTACCGAGTTGCTTTCCTTCCCCTATCTGAGCTTCCTTTTGGGCCTGCTTCCAACTTTCCGGTTCCTTAAGACTCATGCGAATCCAGATGATCAACACAGCCGGGACAACCCCCAACACAAACCCCAGTCGCCATGGAATCGTCGACTTTTCAACAACTTCGATCTCCAATCCTTCGGCCCACTGCTGTACGGATTCGTTGCCTATCAAAAAGATCCCCGCCATGACAGCCAGGTACGTCCCCAGCACACTTGAGGCATGAAACAGTCCGCCAACGTGAGCCCGAGACCGTTTCGGGAACACTTCGTTTACCATCGCACTGGCAATAGCCCACTCTCCCCCAACTCCCATAGCCACCAAAAAACGGAACGCCGCCATGTGCCACCATTCTTGAGAGAACGCGGACACACACGTGAATAACGAATAGAAGAGAATCGTGATTGACATCGTTTTGGTTCGGCCGATTCGATCACTTAACATGCCAAACAAAATGCCACCAACAGCGCCGCCAAGTAGAAATGCGCCAAATGCGATGTTGTTATAGATGGGAATATTGGCTTGATCTGCCTGTGACACGAGCGAAGGCATCGCCTCATTCATACTGGCAACAAAAATCTGTCCTTCAAAGACATCAAATACCCAACCAAGTGATGCAATAATCAGCACGACCCATTGATAGCGACTGATTCCCTGATACCACTTCAGTTCTTGTTCGGTTCCATCTTCAATGTTCATCATCTAGCTAATCGTACTTTCGAATCTTCCTAAGTGTTTAAGCGACGAGCGACGCAAGTATGCTTCGCGGGCCTTCAAAAGAGCGACGCCCATGCATGGCAATCAAATTATCCACAATTGCGACATCACCTTGGCTCCAAGGGATATCAAAGGATAATTCCTCAGCAATTTCACAGGCCGTCCGAACTGCCGATTCCGGCAATTGCTTTCCATTACCGAAACGAATTGCATCATCCGGATTCTGCCCGCGACTGGCAAACCCCGAATAGGCCGCAATCAATTGATTAAAGAACACATGACGGCCATCCGTTAGTTCTTTCACCGCGGGTAATACTGGAGTTACGACGGTCAAACTGCCGTCTTCATGCCAGGTTCCTGAATACTCGAGGGAGGCCATCCTAGCTTCACACTCTTCAACCGTGTCAGCACGAAATGTACTCCTCCAACTTCTCCCCATTCCTGACTGCGCATCATTTTGATCTGGCATCGTGTGCGAATACCGCAGTCCATGCTCCAGACAGTCATGAACGAATTTTCGCTCAACTCGGATTAGTCGATTCACCAGCTGATCCGACCTGCAAATAGGAGTTTCCCCTCCATGGTTTGCAGGGTGTTCGCAGAAGAAAAGCAATTTAGAGTGATAAATCGGTGTCTGTGCCATCTCATGATGCAAATAAATCCTGGCATCGGAAGGAGCTTCATTAGCGGTAAAGACACGTTCTGTTCTGTTTTTCCGAACTGCATTAGAAAGCGATTGTTCGTAGGGGAAATTCGGAAGACTAAAGGACCTGACTATCGCATCGAAATCCTCGGCGGAGACAGCCGAAGTATTCCTCAAAAGGACAGCGCCATGCAGATGAGCTTGTGCGAGGATTTCATCACCAAACCTTCTCAACAAAGAGAGGCTTTCCTGCAATCCCCCCGCTGCGGCAACGTCAAAGGTGACGGGAAACTTGTCATCGCCGAAATCAAACTGTCCTTCGACCGCTGATCGAAACTGTTCAATTCCCCACTCTGTACTTTTTGTCATTAGGTCAAACCAAAAGGTTCACGATACTCTTTGGAGAGTAACGCATTGGCTTCGTCATTCCCGATGAATTGCTCAGCTTTCGGATCAAAATCCAGACGTCCTTGAGTGCGATAGGCAATTTCACCGAGGTGTACTAACGCACAACTGTAATGTGCTGTTTGAGCATTCGCCTTAGTTCCTGTCCCTTTACGAATCGCCGTTTGAAATTCGTGCATATGCTCTGCATATCCTCGAGAACCACGAATTTCCTGACCTTCGGTCGGTCCAGGCTTATTTTTCGGCCCTAGGAATACGCTGAAGGCCCCTCGGCGTGAAAAGATCATATATCCCTCTGTACCGTAAAAGACGTTGCCGTTATCGAATCCGTGTATCCCGTAGGCCGTAAATGGGTAGTTTTCGTAGATCAGCAAGCGACCATCATCGTATTCATAGGCCACA
>CALKCC010000107.1 GCA_938082855.1 uncultured Pirellulaceae bacterium
GGCTCATATTTTTGATCAATTACTGCGGATCAAAACAGACAGAAAGATCACGTTTTGGTACGGCGGACGGAACCAGCGGGAACTCTTTTACGTCGATGAATTCGACAAACTGGCTGCAGATAACCCCAACTTTACTTGGCATATCGCACTTTCGGATCAGAACCTAGAAGATTGGGATGGCAAGACTGGTTTTATTCATAATGTGCTTTATGAACACTATCTGCGCGACCATCCAGCGCCCGAGGACTGCGAGTATTATATGTGCGGTCCACCTATGATGAACCAGGCAGTACTCACGATGCTCGATGACCTGGGTGTCGAGAGAGATAATATCTTCTTGGATGACTTTGGCGGCTAATCGTCGCACAGTCGATACGCCACGATTGAGGACTGTTCTCATCATCAGCTCGCGTTCAGGGCTTAGCTTGCAAGGAACCGGCTGCGATTCGCTTAAGTTCCTGGCGACTAAGTAGAGGTTTGGTAGATAACGCGCACTGGCTTTTTTATCACACGCTTGTAGTCCCGCGAGTTTGATTGTGAGGCTTACATCGATGAATAAGCAGGCGTGACGGCTGCCAAGGATCCATAAAGCAGTCGAGCACCTTTAGCTGCTTGAGCATGACGTGTAAGAGGCTGAAAGGACTGAGTGACAACGGAAACGGTTCAGAAGAACGTTCCGCCCGTGCCCTGATGCTTTATGACTGCTCTTCAGAAATAGCTCGCGGATCAGTTAGCAAAAATCTCTCTCACTTCCTCGCTCAATCTCGTGAGGACCCCGGTCGATGAGGTGGGTGGTCTGCGTGATAGGTATTTTGGTTAGCCTAGATAAGGAGCACGGCGTCTTTGTCGGTAGATAGTGGTTTAATGTTGTAGAGAAATGGTAAATACTCTAAGACAGAGAAGAGGAACGAGCAGTCGCAGCTTTGCATAGAAAAAGGCGCGTTCGGCTCAAAAGACAGGATAGTTGCCATGCCAAAACTTAACGTAAACAACAAGAGTTATGTTGTTAATGCTGACCCCGATACGCCATTGCTCTGGGTCTTGAGAGAGGAGCTCCGACTAACAGGCACCAAATTTGGCTGCGGGGGTGGACACTGTGGCGCTTGCACGGTTCATGTCAACGGAGAGGCAGTGCGAAGTTGTCAACTTCGTATAGATGATGTTTATGACAGTTACATCACGACCATAGAGGGATTGAGCCCTGGCGTCGATCATCCTCTTCAACGGGCATGGATTGAGCACCAGGTGCCTCAGTGCGGTTACTGCCAGTCTGGTCAGATCATGCAGGCCGCGGCGTTTCTAAGACGAAATGCCAATCCAACTGACGAGGAAATTGAATCCGCAATGCGCGGTAACCTCTGTCGTTGCATGACCTATCACCGCATTAACCTCGCTATTAAGTCTGTAGCGGATAGTCCAGATATCCAAGACGTTTAAGGATGCGGCATTATGAAAAATGAAATATCAAGAAGAGGGTTTCTGATTTCATCAACAGTAGGTGCGACGGGATTGCTATTCGCGAGACCAAGCATAGCCGGTACAACAGTAGTTAATTTGTTAGACCCTGGCAGCCCGTTAGTCATTCCTGAGAACTTCACGCCCTCGGTATGGTTCACGATGCAGAGCAGCGGCTTTACGAATGTTCATATTTTTAAGCAGGAAATCGGTCAACATGTCGGTACAGCTTTTGCGCAGATTGTGGCAGAGGAACTAGAACTGGACTGGGATAAAGTGGCTATCGATTATCCCTCAATGGATATAGAGGTTAGGGGCGAGACCGGGCAGCAGAATACGGGCGGGAGCATGAGTGTGATACAGAATTTCACGCCACTCGCTCAAGCTGCGGCTGTTGCTAGAGGCTTTCTTCGCGATGCGGGTGCAGATTTAATGGGGAGTGCACCGGAGGATTGCATTGTAAAGGCCGGTAAAGTTATCGATACGCTTTACGAGCAAGAAATTTCTTATGCAGAAATCTTGTCCCAAACGAGTTTGAACCTCGAAATCCAACCAGAGGAACTTGCCAGCGTCCAGCTTAAGCCCAGGGGAGATTACAAGATAATTGGGCAATCGCTGCCTCATCTCGACATACCAGAGAAAGTAAACGGTAAAGCCAGGTATGGCTTAGACTCCTACGTCCCAAATATGGTTTACGGCAAAGTTTCTCTGGCGCCAACCCGGCTTGGATCATCGATTCTGAGTATAAGAGATCAAAGTGCGCGCGAGGAGATTCCTGGATACATTCGTACATTGTCCCTAAATACGGAAGGAATGCCTGGCACGGGAAGAACGGACGTTGCGCTAGTGATGGCTGAAAGTTTTCCGGCGGCAATGAAGGCTGAAAAATTAGTCGATGTAGAGTGGGAAGTCCCTGAGTCACAATTGGTAAGCGATGCTGATCTTTACGCGGAAGCAAGTCGCTTAATTGATGAAGAAAAAGGGGAGTCATTCCTCGAGGTTGGAGATAGTTCGGCTGAATTCAAAAAGGCAGTCGAGGTAGTCGAGGCGACTTATCAAACTGCGATGATAGAGCATGCCGCGCTAGAACCGCGAAGTGCACTTGTGCAGAACATTGATGGCAGATACCACGTTTATGCCGGCGTCCATTCTCCGAGCCGACTCATTGATCAGATTTCAGCAGAGCTACGAATTGATCCATCGCAAGTTGTTTGCCACCCCATGCTAATGGGTGGAAGTTTTGGCGACAAAATATACACAGACCAAGTGGTATTAGCCGCTCAGGCTTGCCAAGTACTTGGCAGGCCTGTCAAGGTCATTCTGACCCGAGAGGACCAGTTCAACATTGGACATCCCAAGCCGATCTCACAACACACACTAAGAGCGGCAATCGATCGCAGTCAGATGAATTTGCCAGCGAGGCAAATTGCGGCAGTGACCCACGATTTTGCGTCGGCTCCAGGCTCGCCAGGACCTGTTGGAGCATCGGTATACCGTAGCGCGTCAGATATCCAGGGGGAAAGCCGCGCTATCCAGCAAGGTAGAGGAGTTGTCTCTGGAAGTGATCATTGGTACGACTTTGAAAACTTAAGTGTCAATTATCACTATCATGAAATGATGGCAAGAATTGTTCCAGTCGGTTTTGTCCGGACAGTGGGGAATTTTTTTACAGTTTACGCGGTAGAAAGTTTTATTGACGAGCTCGCACACCATCTCAAGACTGATCCACTCGACTTACGACTGAGTTTATTGCGGGGTAAGGGACGTAACAAAGGAGCCGAAGCTCGATCAAAGGACTCTGATGAATTGATTCATGGCCAGGGTCAGGTCACAGTCGGTGGAGGTCAGCGGCTTGCCAATGTGTTGAAGATCGCAGCCGGCCAGGCCAATTATGGTTCACCATTACTTCCACGCAATTGCGCGCAAGGTGTATCGATAGCCGCTGCCGAAGGAAGATGGAATCCAACCTTTGCCGCCTGCGTGGCTGATGTTGAGTCGACAACAGGCGGAGATATTCGTGTTCGTAAGTTGACCGTAGCGGCGGACGTTGGATTAGCTGTAAATCCTGATGGGGTTCGAAGCCAGATCGAGGGCAGTCTGATGTGGGGGCTGAGCAGCACTTTTCAAGAAGAGACAATACTTGAGAATGGTCGGCTTAAAGAAACAAACTTTGACGCCTACAAGTGGCAAAGGAATCAGGACTTACCAGAGCTCGATATTCACATTGTGGAAAACGGCGTGCATCCATCTGGGTCTGGGGAGAATACGCTTTCGCTGGTTGCTCCAGCCGTGTGCAACGCTATTCAGGCGCTAACCGGGAAAAGACTGAGATCGCTGCCACTGAAGCACCACTTGCCTCTCGTATAAGTCTGGGCCGGATTGACGGATCAGCCCCCTTGGGCGAGATTATGGAGAAATACGGCGAGGCAGCACGAGGGTGAAGGTTGTTCCTTGACCAAGCTCGCTTGTCACCTCGATAGAGCCGCCCATCATCTCGGTAAGGCGTTTGGTAATGGTTAGGCCGAGGCCAGTGCCGCCATATTTAGCCGCCGTATCGCCTTCGGCTTGCGTAAACTCTTCGAACACCTTCTCAACCTGTTCTGAGCTCATACCAACACCGGTATCGCGTATCGAAAAAGCGGTTGAATCGTCCGCGGTAGGACTCGGACCGACAGAGACAGTAATCGAACCGTTCTTAGTAAACTTGCATGCGTTACTTATGATATTTAGTAAAACTTGTCGGAGTCTTGTTTCATCTGAGGTCATTCGGCCAAGATCATCCGCTAGATTGAAGGTTATTACATTGTTATTTTTCTCGGCTAGAGGTCCTGTCAGGTCTTTGATGAACTTGAGGCACTGGCTGAGCTCGAAATCTTCGATGTACAAGTCAAGTTTGCCTGCTTCTATTTTGGAATGGTCCAAAACATCGTTGACAAGGGTTAGCTGATGGACTGCTGAATCCTTTATTCTTTTTATGTCATCGATCAACCACGTTAGGTCCTCCTCTTCAGCTTCTTCCGAGATCATCTCTGAATAACCAATAATCGCATTGAGGGGAGTCCGTAGTTCATGGGTCATATTTGCAAGGAACTTACCTTTAGCATCTGATGCGGCGTTGGCTTTGTCTCTGGCTTTTTCCAGCTCGGCTGTTCTCTCTTGAACAAGGCTTTCAAGCTCCGAGTATTGCACCTTCAGTTCTGCGGCGAGGGAGCCAAAAGACTTCGAGAAGAGGGTGGTCACAAGATCGGTTTCAACTACCAAACCATGATCGTACTCTTGCTTTTGGTATCTCGCTATTTCCAGCTGAATCTCCTCAAGAGTTTTCTTCATCTTTAACTGGCGACTTTCCGGCAACAAACTCGACAGCTTGCTCGTTTGTTCGAGAATCTCTTTTTCTTGAGATGCTCTGTTCCTTCTGGCCTCACTTCTCAGAAGATTGAATGCATTCAAACTCTGCCCTAGCTTATCGATGGCTCCAGCGATTTTTCCAACCTCATCGTTCGACTTCGGTAAAGCGTCAATGTCAAGGTTGCCCTGAGAGAGAGACTCTAGCGATAGGACAGCGTTATTGAGAGGATCGAGCGACCGGCGTAAAACAACGAGCAAGGTCAACCCGCCTATCACCAATGCAGAGACACCACCAATCAACAATTGGTAAAGGTATTTGAGATTTGCTTTTACGGTTTGGGTGATGTCCTTAGCAAAATAAATGGGGAACTTCCCTTCCGGCGTCAGGGAAACCGCATGCTTCGAGACCGAATAATAATTATTCGCGTGCCGATTTGTATTAGCGTCATTGGCGTCAAAGGCAACTTGAAAATTCTTAAATATTGCGCTGGAGGCATCTGTGACAGACGCTGGGCTCGAGGGGCTGAAAACATGGGATTTGCTATCGAGCTCAAAAATTTGGTTGAGTTTCTTAAGGCGTAGGCCGTAATACACGTAGCCAAGCACTCTAGCGTTCGCATAAATGGGGAATGTTACAAAAAGCGCAGCGTTTTGGTCCCATTGGACAAAGCCGCTCTTAAGCTGCTTTTGAAAAGCTTTCTGGCGCAATTTGGAGCCAAGCGTCGAGTATTCAGGAACTTTTGACTGATCGGAATTGAACGCCTTCAGAACCCGTCCATCCGGTGTGAAGACAATCAGTGTGTCAAGTGTATCGCTCTCTCTGAGTTGCTTAAAAAAGCCTTCTAACGCAATCTCTATCTTTCTTGGGTCTTCGCTTTGAACCGCGGTAATAGGACTTCTGCTGCCTCTTAATTTCCAAATCGAGGATTTTCCGGAATCTGAATCATAGGCATAGTAGGTCATTCTTTCGATCAGCGACCCGGATATCTTCGCGAATAAAAGCTGTTGATTGTCGGATATCTCTTTGCTCAAGGTGGCTTCATTCTGAGCCAGCATAAGGTAATTTTGAGATAAAACTAAAACAAAAGTGAGCGTCAGGGCACCTAGGAAAAGAGCGATAATTCGGTACCGAATGGAGGTTCGTAGCTTATTCAATGGCAGCTGAGTTTGTGAAAATCTACGGTTAAACATAAACTAACGGAGTGGCGGGAAGCAAATAATGGGGAGTTAACATGTTGCTCAAAGTATCAATTTTCTTAGTTTGCTTGGTTGGTGTGTCCGAGGCAGTCATTGCCCAACAAGTCAATCAGATCAACATGGTCGAGTTAGGAAAACAGGTGTACGAAACCGGAGGCGAGAGCTGCCGCAGTTGTCACGGCGCCGATGGGAAGGGAACCGGTAGAGCTAGGGTATCTTTAGCTGACCCCGGATCCTGGAAGTCGATGAAACTGCAGATGGCTCTGCAGGGGAGTAATCTCTCGGTCGACTCGGATGAAGTGCTAAAGGACCTCATTCTTGAGGGTGCTCGAAACTGGAATCAAGAAAATTTTGGAGGCTTAAAATCTCATTTGACGGAGTCTGTCGTTGGTCAGCACTTCGGAGATAACGGATTGCCTTTCGACGAAGACATGGTGGGTCTGGGTGGATCGAATAAAAAAGTACTCGCCCGCAACGTCATGAGAATGTTCAGAGCTCAAGGTTTGCCTAGGCCAACCTCTAAAGAGATTGACAATGTGCTAACGTCCGCAGTTCTTCTTTTTATTGAAGAGGAATTCGTCGAATGACGAGAGACATGTCTGATACGTTAGGGCCTGAAGGCCATTCATAACGCAAGATGTGTTATCGGTTAGGGATTCAGAATGGATTGCTCTTTTCTTGGATACTGAATTACCGATCGGAGAGCGCCATCGGTGAAATAAGCCAGTCAAAGCCTCCCAGTTTCAGTTACTTCCTCGGGGGCATGCGCTCCTCTGAAATCGCGTAACCGGCATCAGCGGGAATGCATAGATAGTTGCCATCTTCCCGCTGCTCGGTCCACGGCAAGACTGTCTTGATGGCTCTGTGTTGGCTGGCCTCTACGGCCTCCGCCACGGAGGAGGATTCGGCAAGCATTTCGACGTTGAGTCGAGTCGGAAAAATAATGGTGTAGGTTCCATCCTGATTTCCCTCTAGCGCCTTCGCTGGGCTAATCCAAATAGAGTCTACAGATTCATACCCATCGTGCCCCAAGAGCTGATCATTCGGCGCATCCACTAGGTAGAACTTCGTGTCAAATCGTTTGGGCATCATCTCCGGCGTGATCCAGTGAGCGAAAGGAACGAGTAAGTCGCAAGCGAGTCTCAGTGATTCTCTTTCAAGGAATGCTCGAAGGCTCAAATCTCCCGAATTTAAGTTGGCTCTGTCTTCCTGAAGCGACGCAAGGCGATCGCCACGAATGACAGCGCCCTCGCTGTCGCGCGCAAGCAGCACGCCACATTCCTCGAACGCCTCCCTTACTGCCCCCACTTGCATGGCGATTTCACCGTCATCCAAACCATCGACGCCATCACAGAGATCAGTGACCGAGGCATCATTAGCATCAACTTTTCCTCCGGGGAATACGAGGGCACCGGATGCGAAATCGATTTGATGGTGACGAACGACCATGAAGACCTCAAGGCCTGTAGGTCCGTCTCGAACGAGTAGGATGGTCGCTGCAGGGATAATCGCTTGGTCGTTCATGGTTCTCGTTCCTCAATGATTGTCCAGTTGTCGCCCGCGGCCTTCATCACCAGTATCTTGTTGCTGATTTCCCGATAGGTATCGCTTTTGTAGGCTTGCCGAATTTGAACCTCTACTTCGCCATTCGACTGTGGCGTGAAACGGTCAAATCGAATGTCGAGCTGAATATACTGTGGTGTTAAAAGGCGCTCTCTTCGATTCATTTCCCAGGCTGGGCGTGACTCGTTAGGAGCTAGTCTGAAGTCTGATGAGTACACGCTAAGGTATTGGTCTGGGTTTTGAGCCATCCATGCAGCAGCCCAAAAATCCAATCGGTCCCTGATTTGATTAGTTGCCGCATCCGATAGTTCTACTGGCGCCTTATCGGTGGGCGTTCCGTCGCCTAGCGCAGAATTTTGATCCAAGGCTTCGCGGATCAACACGCCTCTATCAAATTCTCCTTCATAGGTCGTGCCATCCGGCAGGATGATCATGCCAGCACCTTGCCGTTCATGATTCTCGAAATTTCCGACGTAACGGGTCCCATCCTGCCAGTAGATGGTTCCTTGGCCGTGCATTTGATTGCTGCGCACTGACCCCACATAGCGGGTGCCGTCCGGCCAGGTCAGTGTTTGCACGTCATTCGCTTGAGCGATCGACCCGCTGGTTACCCAACTCGCGACAACAAGCATAAGAGCCCTTCCCATCAGGAGGAGTCTTCGAGTGACGAGATGCCGTGGATAGACCATAGTGGAGAGTGAACTGTCTGAACGATTGGCTATCATCAATGTATCGAATCGGTGGAAAAAAGGTAAGCGGTTTAGCTGCTCAAGAATAAAGATTGTTTCGCTGCCAGGTTCATTACCTGTTGCGGGTTGATGATCCAAGGGCCGTCCCGCTCAATGCGACCAAGCATCGAGGGATGGCGCGCCAAATCAAAACTGCGATCACCATCAAAGGCGAGAATCCCCGAGTCCCCAAGCGGCACTCGTTCTCCAAGCGGCAGGCGTCGGTGCGCTGCGATGCCAACTGTCTGCCAGAGGCCCGGTGAAATTGGGATGGTGAGTTGATCACTTGCGGATGGATCGCAAGACACGATCACGCCCCAGTCATCCTCGTGCACGCAAGGGCTGAGATATCCGCCAATGGGTGACATGCCTACAGAGCCGGGTTCCGCGCGTGTGAGGATCAAGGTCCCAAGCTGCTTCCCCTCAAAAGGCATGAAAGAACCCATGACATCATCATGCAGGACGACGGCATCGATCAGGGCGATGTCATCAGTGTCATCAGGGTCACCGGTGTCAGTGATGATGCGTTTACAGCGCGAACAGGCCTCTTCGACGGCTAAGCGCCCTGATGCGATCAGTCCCGCTGCGGCACCAGCAACGCTTGCTTCCTCTCGGAAAGGGAATACATTGTTCGTGCCTGTAGACAGTGGGAGCAGCACAGCATCAGGATATTGCCGCGCC
>CALKCC010000108.1 GCA_938082855.1 uncultured Pirellulaceae bacterium
ACCCGGCGGAAGACGGAATATATGTTTGGGGCCCTGAATTACCAGAAGATTTTATTTTCAACTATGAAGCTCACCAAGATATTTGGCAGCTCAGGAAAACATCAAATCAGAAGTAAGGATCAGAATGATGAACTCCGAGCAAAAAGTAGACTTTGATGTAATTCAGATAGGTTACGGGCCAGTTAGTAAAGTTTCTGCATTATTACTTGATCGTCTTGGTTGGAAAGTCGCCACATTTGAAAGGCACGGTGAGGTTTACCCGCTTCCGCGAGCTGTTTGCATCGATCATGAGTTAGTTCGAGTCTTGCATGCCGCAGGCCTTGGTGCTTTGGCTGATGAGGTAACTGAACCCGCTCCCATTTATCGCTGGTTCAATGCTGAATGGAAAGAGCTCCTGTCTATAGATTGGACTGCTGGCTCGGTCTCAGGTGGTACCGAGGTCACTTTTGTGCACCAGCCTAAATTCGAAACAAGTCTAAACGCAGAAATAAAACGCCGAGCCAATATTTTTCCATTCTTCGAGCATGAGTGCATCGAAGTCAGTCAGACAGACGATTTTGTAAAGGTGGTCGTAAAAGATCTGACATCAGAACAAACAAAAACTTATACAGCGAGCTATCTCATCGGTGCCGATGGAGCAAACAGCGTGGTCCGCGAGAGCTTGGGTATAACCAGGACAGATCTAGGATTCGAGGCTGATTGGCTGGTTGTAGATTTTCTATTGGCTGATGGGCTGACTGCAAAAGATTTGGGCTTGATCGAATGCGGCCAATTTTGTAACCCCAAGCGCCCGACGACAATCGTTCCGGGTGGCCAAGAGGACGGGAAGATCTGGCGGCGCTGGGAGTTCATGAGACTTCCCCACGAAACAAAAGAAGAAATGGTGCAAGAGTCCAAAGTGCGCGAATTACTGGGCGATTGGATTAAACCTGAACAGGGTGAGTTAGTTCGCCATGCTCTCTATTCGTTTAGATCGCTAATTTCTGATTCTTGGCGCGACAACCGAATATTTCTTGCCGGTGATGCTGCACATCTTATGCCTCCATTTATGGGGCAAGGAATGTGTGCGGGTCTCCGAGACGTCTGGAATCTTATCTGGAAACTTGACGCTGTAATGTCAGGAAGAGCTCATTCCGAGTTTCTAGATACATACGAAATTGAACGAAAACCACACATCATTGAGGTGATAAAACAATCGATGTTTCTCGGTTCAATCATTTGTATTCCAGATGAATCAGAGGCAGCGAAACGCGATGAAATGTATTTCAACGGGGAGGCACCACCACCGGCCCCCTTCCCTTATTTTGTTGGAGGCTTTATTCAACATAAGGATGGGAAACCGAAGCTTCCTGCCGGCAAACTCTCTCCACATGGCACAGTTCGTCACCAAAGAAGAACGGCACGCTACGATAATTTTGTGAAGCTCGGGAATACGTTAGTCATTAATGAAAGAATTGATGAGGAGTCATTTTCTGAGTCAATAAAAGAGTTAATTTCAGAAAATAATATTAAAACTGTGCAGGTCGCTGACAAGACCAGCGCGGATGATAGCCACATCAGCGACATCCAAGGCCAAATTTTACCGTTCATGCGGGAACATGGTATTTGCGCAATGCTCGTAAGGCCGGATCTGTACATATACGGCGGGGCCAATTCGCTCGGGGGTTTGCATGAGTTGGTAACCGACTTCTGCAACGACATGTCTGCTTACTTCAAATAGAGAGCCCTGCTCTAATGAGAAACCGACTCATCGTATGCGCAACAAAGAGTGCGCAACCTGTTTGCTGAAAAATTTTTAAGTGTAGAGGTGGTCCTATGAAACTAGCTAGATTTGACGCCGGAAATGGTGCACGTACAGGGGTCATTGTTGATAGCAAGATAATAGACCTTGTCGAGGTGAACGCGCCTTACACTGAAATGGAAGATATCATCCACGGTCACTCAGATGCGGTTTCCAAGCTGGCGGAATTTACGGATGGGATGGAGGGCTCATTAACTCTCACTGAAGCCAAGTTATTGGCTCCAATTAAAACCGCCGGTAAGTACTTAGCCATTGGGATGAACTACAAGAAGCATCAGGAAGAATCTATCGCTCTTGGAGTGAAGCCCCCTGAACACCAAGTTTGGTTTAACAAGCAAACTACTTGTCTGAATGATCCATATGGCGATATCGAATCAGGTGTTACGGATCAACTCGACTATGAAGTTGAGTTAGGTCTGGTTATTGGCCGTAAAGCTAAAAGCGTTTTGAGAAAGGATGCTCTGTCACATGTTTTTGGCTTCTTCGTAGCAAATGATGTCTCAGCTCGAGACTGGCAATTCCACTCTCCAACTTTCATGATGGGTAAATCATTTGACACTCATGGACCAATTGGTCCCTGGATCGTCACTGCTGATGAGATAGCGGATCCACACAACCTTGATTTGAAATGTTTCGTTAATGATGAGGTACGCCAGAGCAGTAACACATCTAAAATGCTTCATCGTATTGAAGAGCAGATAGAGTATCTTTCCACTGCTTTTACGCTTGAACCTTGCGATCTCATAGCTACGGGAACTCCAGAGGGGGTTGGTGTTGCGCTAAATCCTCCCGTGTTCCTGAAGTCTGGTGACGTAGTACGTTGCGAAGTTGAGTCAATTGGCTCGATCGAGAACAAAGTCTTATGAGGTCATCCTTTCCGTGACTACCTTGTCGAATGGAATGTGCGGCCTCAAAACCGGCCAAGATTTCGAGACTGGTGACGAGAAGGGCAGCAGATACTGCGCCTGCAACGCGCCCAGCACCTTATGAGAGCAAAGCAGGAACGGGACAACACCAGGCCGTGACGCGTTTGCAGCCTCTATGGGAACCCTCGGTTTCTCGTGTGGCGAGTAGTCGCCTGACCGAGTTTGAACGATATTTGCACGATGCTTATCGTGTGTCCTTCCAGAGTTACGAAGACTTACACCGTTGGTCAGTTGAGTGCCCAGAGAACTTCTGGCAAGCGGTATGGGAATTTTCAGACGTCCGCTTTAGCGACGCGGCCGATATAGCACTTCTGGACGGAAATAAATTCCCAGGGGCCCGTTGGTTCAGTGGCGCGAAACTCAATTACGCTGAGAATCTTCTGTCACACTCTGGTGACGGTGTAGCTATCGTTGGTCGACTGGAGAGCGGGGAGCGACGCGAAGTCAGTTGGTCCGAGTTGCGCGAGTCTGTTGCCCTTACGGCAGCCGCGTTGCGTGCCAGCGGGGTACAAGTCGGAGATCGCGTAGCGGGAATGCTACCCAATGTGCCCGAGACGGTTATTGCCATGTTGGCCACGGCGAGTATTGGCGCGTTGTGGTCTTCGTGCTCGCCGGATTTTGGTGTGAATGGCGTAATCGATCGCTTTGGTCAGATCGGGCCGAAGGTGTTGTTCGCTTGTGACGGTTATTACTACAACGGCAAAACGATTGATTGCAGTGAAAAGGTGGCGCAGGTTGCTGCGCGACTCCGTACCCTAGAGGCGACGGTAGTTGTTCCCACACTAGGTTCAACTGCGACTGTGGCGGGCACGGTAGGTTGGTACTCGTATCTGAGCCGGTGGCGCGAGTCTCAAGAGACCGCCGGAGTGCCGCTCGGATGGGAAGCGGGGGTTGCCAACAACCCCAATGAAAATAGTGTCATCCCCGAGCTTGTGTTCGAGCAGCTGCCTTTCGACCACCCGCTTTTCGTCATGTATTCCTCGGGTACTACTGGCGTGCCTAAGTGCATTGTTCACAGCGCTGGCGGCACGTTGCTGCAACATCTCAAAGAGCATCAGCTCCATGTAGGACTACGTCCCGGCGATGTCCTTTTTTACTTCACGACCTGCGGTTGGATGATGTGGAACTGGATGGTGTCGGGGCTGGCAAGCGGTGCGACGCTGGTGCTTTATGACGGCTCGCCGTTCTTTCCTGACCCTAAAAGTCTCTTCGACATCGCTGACGAAGAACAAATCAATGTGTTTGGCGTGGGAGCAAAGTACATATCCGGCGTAGAGAGGGCGGGTATGACACCGCGGGAGAGCCATGATCTCGGGTCGATCAAGACGATACTTTCGACAGGCTCGCCACTCTCGCAGGAGAGTTTTAAATACGTATATCGAGACGTCAAATCGGATGTTTGTCTGTCGTCGATTTCTGGTGGCACCGACATTATTTCCTGTTTTGTCCTTGGTAATGAGTGTTTGCCTGTCTACGAGGG
>CALKCC010000109.1 GCA_938082855.1 uncultured Pirellulaceae bacterium
CGAAGAAATCGACAAAGTCCTGCTTAGTTACCGGGCTGGAATCTCCATTTCGGTTAGAAGCATTGATTGCAATCGGCAAAGCGATGGCGTTTGCAGCGATACCAAATAAAGCAACTCGACGTTTGATTTGAGCCTTGGACATGTTCCGATTCCTATTGGGTTTTGTTAGGCAAAACAGTAGTTGCCTAGTAGAGCAAGTGGTATGGAGCGTTCGGTAACACTTTATACGCAACTGCTAGTTTGGATTACTTCTTTAATTACAGCATGTTCATTGTACGCACTCAAATGGAGTACGGATATAAAACAGACTGCTATAGGTCTTATTCGCCTATTTAAAGCCCTCTAAAACAGACTTATTGTGATTATTTTGAACGAGACACTTTTGTAGGAATGCGAAAACAGGCCAATTTCTCGTCATCTCGAGCAAAGATCAGGTCTCCACTATAGGCTGGGTGAGCCCAGGTGAAGTCGACAACTTTATGCCTGCTGATTTCTTTGTAACCTGTTGGTGTTAAAGAAGTTACGACTATTTCTCCGTCGGCGTTTAAGCAGATTGCTCGGTCGGTGTCACCGATCCAAACCAAGGTTGCCTGAGGGTTTCGACCCCGTGGTGTGAGTTGATTTTTATCAGTCCAGGCGACTTTACCGGTTATGAGGTTAAAGCAGACTATACCGTGTTGTTTGTCTAGCAGGTAAACAAATCCGTCTCGAAATAGTGGTTGGGACATTAGTCCTCGTAGGAATTCATTCTCCTCCCAAACCAAGGTCGCCTGTTTCAAATCATCCGACAGTTTGATGAGCTTGGAGCCTTCCCAGTAACCACAGACCAGTACATGTCCCTGTTCAAAGATAGGAGTCGCAATGGCCACACCATAGGTGACGTCATAGGGTATCTTCCATTGAATCTCACCATTGACAGGCGACATACCCAGCACATGCTTGGGGGTCCAGCCGATGAGTTGTTGATGTCCGTTTTGGCGAATCAGAATGGGGGCCGTATAGCCTGCGGGGTCATCGCCACTGCGCCAAAGTTCTTTTCCGGTTTGGCAATCGAAGGCTGCGAAACATCCGTTGGGCTGTAAGGCTGTATGAATGATTAACTCGGAATCATTGATCACAAGTGGAGAGGCCGAGTATCCCCAGGTGGGAAGTTTCGCCTTTTCCTCAGAGACCAAATCTCTTTGCCAGATTTTTTTACCGGTGAGTGCGTCCAGACAAGTGAGATGTCCGACGGCTCCGAGTGTGTAAACGCGTCCTTGATGCACGGTCGGCGTAACTCGCGGACCCTTGTTGTAATCGAGTCCTTTGTAGTGGGCGGCGTAGGAATACTGCCAGAGTTGTTTACCGGTGTTCCGGTCAAAACAGATCACGCGTTCGTTGCCAGCTAATGCATCTTCCGGAGTTTGCCCATTAGCCTGGCGATCCATGGTGAACACCAGGCTCCCGACCACAGCGATTCCACTATAGGAAGCACCTACCGGTTGGCTCCAAACTAACTCGGGCTTCTGATTTGACCAGTCAAGTTGAAGCTTGGTAGGAGCTTGCCATCGCCCGGCTCCATTTTGTCCTCTCCATTGTGCCCAATCGAGCTGCGATTCAAGTTGTGGTTTTTCCTGTTGCGCCTCCGCGTGTTGAGAACCGAAGGTTGCCACGGCGAGTAAACAGACACTGAAAATAAATGCCGAGACTGAATTACTTCGGATAGGGAGAGGCATGAGAGTTTGGTGGGAAACGCGAAGCATAAGCAGGAGAAAAAATTGGCCTATTGTCATGATAAGAAATTCACAAATGCGGTGGTTTTAGATTCGTGTAATTACCTCAAAAAACTTGTAATATTTGATGAGCGAAACAGTTGACCACCCGTTTTGCCATTGGCTAGACTACCCTTCCTTGAGAGTTTAATTGAGTAAAGCTCTCGTAATAAAACGACCCCCAAAAAGTAGCAATTGATTGCTAAGGACGCAGGGATGAATTCAATGATAAACGCACTTCGCGGAGCCGCATGGAAGCAGAGTAAAGTACTTTGCAGTATGTTGGTCGTGCTGTTGTCTCTACTACTCACAAACGCTGCTTCGGCTGAAGAAGCGGTGGCTGACGGTTCTAATTCGATGGATCCGGTTTATTGGGGGATATGTCTGGTAGCAGCTTTGGCTGCACTGACTCAAGCGTATCTGTTTTTCCGCGCGATGATGGCGAGCGATGAAGGCAATGACCGAATGATTGAATTGGCCGGTCATGTACGGGATGGTGCTCAGGCTTATCTGACTCAGCAATATAAAGTTGTTATTAAGTTCTTCATTGTCATCTTTGTGTTTCTGACTTTGGCTGCATTTGTGCTGAAGGTTCAAAGTGAATACGTACCGTTTGCGTTCGTGACCGGTGGACTCTTTTCAGGACTAGCTGGTTTCTTCGGTATGAAGACGGCTACCTGGGCGAGTAGTCGTACAGCGGCGGGGGCTCAAAAGAGCTTGAACGAGGGACTACGAGTTGCCTTCCGGTCGGGAGCTGTGATGGGCCTGACCGTAGTGGGGCTTGGCCTGTTGGATATTGTCATCTGGTATGCACTCCTACGGTGGGTCTTCGACTTAAGTCTCTCTCAGCTTTCAGTCACCATGCTGTGCTTTGGAATGGGAGCAAGTTCTCAGGCCCTGTTCGCTCGAGTTGGTGGAGGAATCTTTACAAAAGCCGCTGATGTCGGTGCTGACTTGGTCGGCAAAGTGGAACAGGGAATTCCCGAAGATGATCCTCGTAACCCAGCGACCATCGCGGACAATGTTGGCGATAACGTCGGGGATGTAGCTGGTATGGGAGCTGACCTCTACGAAAGTTACTGCGGTTCGATTCTGGCTACGGCTGCCTTGGGTGTTGCGGCTTTCCAGAATGAATCCGAACAGATGAATGCATTGTTCCTACCCATGTGCATTGCAGCGATTGGGATTTTTCTTTCCATCGTTGGGATTTATCTGATTAAGAGTGATGACGATGCCAGCCAGTCAGCCTTGTTAAAGGCTTTGGGCAAAGGGATTAATACTTCGACCATACTAGTGGCGCTTGCGTCACTAGCGTTAACTTACTGGATCATGGGGCCAGACAAATGGATGATCGCACTGAGTGTTATCGTTGGTTTGTCTTCCGGTTGGGTCATCGGGTTCTGGACTGAGTATGTGACGAGTGACGAATATCAACCAACCAAAGATCTTTCTGAATCCGCTCAGATGGGTCCGGCCAATGTTATTATCCGTGGTATTGCCGATGGTATGCAGTCCGTCTGGGTGCCCGTACTAGTAATCTGTACTGCCACGATTCTTTCCTTTGGATTTGCCAACGGATTTGAATTTCGAGACGTGGGTGAATTTACCAAAGGACTGTACGGCGTGGGAATCGCCGCAGTAGGGATGTTAAGTACGTTGGGAATCACCCTGGCAACGGATGCGTACGGACCGATTGCCGATAACGCCGGTGGAAATGCAGAAATGTCAGGTCTCGAGCCCATCGTTCGGGAACGTACTGATGCTCTTGATAGCTTGGGCAATACGACAGCTGCAACTGGTAAAGGTTTTGCAATCGGCTCGGCAGCTCTGACGGCTTTAGCATTACTCGCAGCTTACGTCGAACAGGTGCGTGATGGTTTTGACCGATGGGCAGAATCAGCTGTGACCGTGGAAGCAGAAGAGGGTTGGTACAAACTCAACAGCCAGCTGATTGTTCAGAAGACATCCGATCAGGAAGATGGCCGAGTGGCGTGGTTGGCATTTCCTGATGAAGTGAACAAAGCCGCCAGTTGGCGAGACCTTGCTAGTAGTGGCGAGACTCCGATTGCCGATCAAGCGTTGACGCTGACGGATAATAAGATGACAACGAGTTTGTCAGAAGCCAGTCCAACAGGTGAGCGAATAACCTTAACGGCCGATGGTAACGAGATTACTTTGGTCCGCCGTGATAAAGCAACGCTTCCAGATTTCGCTCGATACTATGATGCAACTCTGTTGAATCCCAAGATTCTGGTAGGCGTCTTTATTGGTTGTTTAGCGACGTTTGTCTTTTGTGCGATGACGATGAACGCTGTGGGTCGCGCCGCGGGTGGGATGGTCGATGAAGTGCGTCGGCAATTTAAGGAAAAGCCTGGCATCATGGACTACACCGAGACGCCGGATTACGCCGAACCTGTCAGGATCAGTACGGTTGCTGCTCAGCGGGAAATGGTTGCCCCGTCCATTCTCGGATTGCTGACGCCACTGGCCACCGGATTGGTTTTGGGCGTTGGTGGAGTTCTGGGAATGCTTGTCGGTACCATGACCTCCGGCTTCTGTGTTGCCATCTTCATGTCCAACTCAGGTGGTTCATGGGACAATGCGAAGAAGTACATTGAGACAGGTAAATTCGGCGGCAAAGGCTCAGATGCTCATAAAGCCGGCGTTGTGGGAGACACCGTAGGGGATCCATTTAAAGATACGAGCGGCCCAAGCTTAAATATCCTGATTAAACTCATGAGTATGGTGAGCGTGGTCGTTGCCGGTTTGGTTGTACGCTATAGTCTGGCGGCCTTAGAAATCTTCTAATCCTCGGTTTTCCCTTCGATGCTCTAAATGCAGTCGGGAAAAGCAGTCTGAAAAAGCT
>CALKCC010000110.1 GCA_938082855.1 uncultured Pirellulaceae bacterium
TGTTTGGATTGATCATCGTAATCTTTCATGAGGTCACGGGCGCGGAGTAACGTTTCCACAGCTACTCCATCACTGGGGAAATTCTTCAGCCAGTTGTAGACACGCGAATGTTGTCCGGCTCGTTGACGACTTTCGATTTCCTCAATGAGTCGATCGGCCAGAGCCTGCCGGAGTTGGGAAATCTGTTCCTTTAAATTTGCCAGTTCCGGGAACTGCTCGATGGCCGACTGTAATTCAAACATGGCCTCACGGTAGCGTTCGCATTGCATATAAAGACGCACGATCTTGAGCCGGTCATCCGGATTCTTCATGTCCAAATGAGTCTTTAGAATCTTGCCGAGAATGGGGGTTGGCATACTACTGGTGGCCAGACGAGTTTCCCAAATGATGGGAGTCTTGGTAATCAGTGATTCAAGTTTGATGTATTTAGAGTTAACTTCAGTGACGCCCTGGATGAGATGCAATGGGCCACGAGCGTCCTTCATCGTCACCGTCCTTCGACCAAACTCGTCGAACGAGGTGATATTCAAGATGGGGCCTACAGCGACCAGGCGTTTACCTACGGTAGCGACCCGTTGCTTGAGCATGATCCGCTCAAGGCTTTCAGGGGGTGAATTGACAAAGTTGAGTACCTGATACTGAGAGAAGAACGTGCGGCGAATACCGTCATCGGCAAAGTGCACCAACTTAGTGGAAACTTCTCCGGCAGTCGTGCCAGAGGCCAGGGGCGTTTCTCCAATCCCTCCGATCTTACCCGGCTCCCCCTCTACTTGAACATTGTTTTTCAACGTGTAGATAGCCGCAGGTAGACCACTTCCTATCAACAACATCAATAGGATGCTGATGCTTACTTGGGAAGCACGTGTGTGTTTACCAGATTGACCGGTTGAATTTCCCACGGTGTAGGACTTTGTTAAAAGAGAGCTTAGTAGAATCCGAATTGAATGCTTGTCTGTTAAAAGTATCGGCAGAAATCACGGATACAGTGGCGACAATATTATTACCCGTAAACGTCATTTGACCAGAATTTTGGGCCCGATTGCAAATCGAGTTGCATCCTTCTTCAGCAACTCTGCCAGAATAGCAGGGATTGAATAAGGCCCACTTGTTGACTTTGAGAAGCACTGCCTTAAAATGCTCAAGATAGGAAGTTTGGGGGTTAAGTCGAATGCTTCGACGCATCATTATCGTTCTACTGCTGATACTAATTTCTGCCGCAGTCACCAGTTTGGTGTCGGGCGGAGCTGCATTGGTTGCTGGAAATTTCGAGGACGGAGGTGCGACTCAGGTTTTTATGATAATCTCGATAGTCTCGCTTCTTATTTCTGCGATTGTTTTCTGCCTGCTAGTACTTGCAATGGCAGTCTATCTTGTTGAACAATCTAATAAGAACGCCAGTCAGGCGGAATCCGGTTCAACCACTGAGAAGTAGCTCGCCAACGTAGACGCGCTAACCAGGCTATCATGATCAAGTTTAATTGTCCTCACTGTCAGCAGGCGCTTAGAGTTCCAGTATCACGTGCTGATACGGAAGCAACCTGCCCCGGATGCCATACACAAATTCGAGTGCCTCCGGCTGTTGAACCGATGGACGACCAAAATCATGCGGTCTTAGCACCACCGGTTGTTTCTCCACCGGTAGTCACCGACCCAACTCCAGAGGCAGACCAAGCCACTGATCCCGTTACTTCCGAACCACACGAACTGGGGCAAGCTCTGGACAGAGACCTATCCGAAAGCGAAGTCGAAAGTGAAGACGCGGCTTTGGGCGATGAAGAGCTCTCGGGTCATGTGGACGACGCTGTGAGCTCAACTGAGGAGGACCAAACTACTCCGGAAGAAGATTCAACCAACCCAAGTCGTAAGTCCCAAAAGGACATTTTGAAAGATCGACGCCGAAGAGTAGAAGTGTCATCCAGAGTATTTGATGATCTGGCTGATCAGGTAGCGGAGGACACAGCGGCGGACACCAAGATGATCTCTCATCGTAGGGCTCATGGACAGTTGGGTGTGGCTAGATCGAATTTATATCTGTTTGGCGTATTGATCGTTTTTGTTGCCATGACCAGTTTTTGGCTGGGGACAATGATGAATCCGGGAATGCGGACTTCAGTCGAGACTGAGGTGGCCGGAGCGGATGAATATGTGAATTTCGAGGGGCGAGTCACTTTTAGAACGGATGATGATCCGGAAGCCATCGATGACAAGGCATTGGTTATCCTGTTACCCAAGGATTCATTGCCCAGCGAGAAATTTGTCGAGAACGGAATCGCTGCGGGAATCGACATCGATGAATCGTTGCCGACCGTTCAGGAAATTCGACGCCTCGGAGGTGACATTACGCTCTCTGACAGCGAAGGCCAGTTCAGCCTCAAGATTGCTTCGGGAAACGACTATTATCTATTGGTCGTTTCAGCGCGAAAGCCGTCCGGTGAACCACCACAAGATTCCGACCTGGAATCCCTCGGTAAGTATTTCAATTCTCCGGCGAGATTGCTCGAAGGGAAAACTTACCGCTGGTCACAAGAAGTGGTAAACACGCACCGCGACATCCGTGTTTACCACCGCTAATCTCAATCCGTTGGTTTTCTAGTACTTAGTTCTTTTTCAGAACGGCACCGGAAATGAACCAACCATCTTCCCGAGTCTGAACATACGTTCCAGATGGACCCAGGTATTTAGCAACCTTTTCGAATTCAGGCATTTTGGAGACGTCGAGCTTTTCGACCTGTTTCTCTTCGGCAGAACCCATGAGGCGTTTAAGAAGCTTGCCGGCAATCGTATCGGATTGCTGCATCTTTCCTTGCTGAAGCAGTTTGTAGTTAGGCTCGTTTTTCTTATCCAATCGGCTGAACATTCGAATACTGGTTGAATCAGCTCCAAGTGCTTTCAGAGCAACTTCGACTCGCTGATAATCATCAGTTTCATTTAGCCGAGCGGCATCCTGTTCCCGTAGTAAGTCTTCGATGAAATCGGCACTGGATGCAACAATGATGTGTCCGGAATCCGAAACGGTGACAGCCCATTGGCTGATCAGTGGCTGTGAGCCAGCAGCTTCTTCTTCAGGAGCTCCAAAGTCTTCGCCGCCGAAACCTTCATCCCCGCCAAATCCTTCGACATCGAATCCCTCTCCGAATTCCAGATTTAATTCGACGTCGATTTCTTCTTCAACATTGAGGACTTCATAAATCGTGAATCCGTTGAATTCACGCTCTTCCTTGTTGGGTTCGGCACTCATGAATTTAGCGACAGCTTTACGTACAGCAGGAGCATCGGTTACATCGATCGCTGCTAACCACTGATGGCTATCCACATCAACAGGTTCTTTGAATCCTGTCATCACGGAAACGCGACCAGCCAAATATCCGACAAGTTCTTCACGAATATCCAGTTGTGGTCCATTCACGTCGTGAGCGATACCTTCGAGGATTTCTTCAAACAGGTCCTGCCCTTCTTCAGCATCCAGATACTCGTTGACAAGTGTTTTGGCGTACTCGAATGAGTCACGCAGATTCCAATTCATCGTGGTGTACGTACTGACAGTCGAAGGAATCCAAGGTTGAGGATCCTGAGCTTCTGTATTTGGGAAGTCGAGAATTCTTGCAGCCAGGCGGTAGCGATCCGAATCTTTCGCAGCGATACGTTGATCGGTTTCCGAGCCATTTTCGGCGGCTTCTGCTTCCTGAGCAATTTGAGATTCCACACCCTCGGTATCTCGAGGAGCATAGACAAAAGTATGGTGGGTGAACTCATTTTCACCTTCAGCAACGACGACCCAACCGCCCAGTCCGCGAATGGCACCAAAACCCTGTCCTAATAACAGTTCCTGGAAGTTTTTCCCCTGAGGTTCAACGCCTGCTGCAGCTTGAATGGTTTTGGCGTATCCAAAAGGTTCAACAAACCAACGAACTTGAGGGCTTACTTCAGAGGCGTCATCGCAACGCTGCATAGCTACCTGATAGGCTTCAATACCCGCAACATTGTCCGTGCCAGGTTCTTCAAATCGTGCCATCACGTCGGCTAGGACTTTGCTATGGTCAGTCGCAATAATATGGTCTTCAAAAATGATGTAATAGGCGTTGTATGAGAGTTCCGGATTTTCTTCGCTAGTAACGGTGTACTGCGTAACTTCCTGGCCGGCAATTTCTGTAGTGGACTGCTCGGCACCTTGGTCGATGAGTTCTTGACCAATACGGTTTAGCAACTCCTGAGCATCTTCAAGTGAATCCGTCACATCGACAATCAATGCCAAGGCATGAGGTTGTTCTTCATCTTCGACTGCAATGACAGCTGAAGCTGCTTCACCGGCACTGAGGTTTTCCAAGTCTTCAAAACTGATCCCTAATCGGATTCCAGTTTGATCAAATCGCGACTGTAATTGTCGCTTCAAGTCTTCCGCAAAAGGCTTGATCACCGGATCTGTCATCAACTGATAAATCTGAGTCTTTTCAAACCGAGTTTGTAACTCATCTAAATCAGGGACAGCGAAGTAGGCCTTGGTAGTGTTAGGCAATAGCTGATCGGTCGACGGTGCAGCAAATGTGGAGTGAACTCCCAGAATGACAGTCAGAGTGATGGCTGCCATTAATTTCGAGAACGACTTGGTCACGGTGCAATTCCTTCGGATTGTCAGGTCGTTGATGAGCATGTGCCGAGCTTTATCAATTAGACCTGTCAGTAAGAACGTCTACTTCAGAGCAGAATTCATTACTATTTAGATGCGGGTTGTTTGGGCAATTCGTTGGGAAACTTTACCGGTTAAGTAATCCTGGCGAAATTCAGGATTCAGGTTTGCACACCCGGTATTATTCCGAACTCTTTCATCTATCGGTGAAATAACGTTTTTAACGTGAATAGTACTGGTATGGATTGTTCCAATCTTAGGTGTTTCACTCAGAGATCACATTAAATAAGTGGTATAGCTAGCGCAGTTTAACATTGTTTGGCCAAATTGGGCATTGGTCAGTCGACGAACGGTGAAGGGAATCGTATTTAATCCCCGAATACGAGGGGTGAGTGAGTAGGAGTGGTGCTCTTGCTCCAATCTCTAACTCTAATGACTAGCTTTGATCTTTTTTCCCGTCAGAGACTGGGACACGCAAGAATCGACACTTGTTACAATCGTGCTATGCATGATTTTCATTTAGAAGCCCTGATTCACGACCCCATCCACGGCTATATTCCGGTTGGAAAAGGAAGTAAACGTGATGCTGCCTCGGTTGCTGAAGTGTACGAACAGGATGTGATCAATCATCCCTGGGTACAAAGGATGCGTCATATTCATCAGCTGCAGACAGCTTGGTGGATCTACCCTACGGCCGAACACTCACGTTTTCAGCACATCTTAGGTGTAATGCATTTGGCGAGTCGTTGGGTGCAGAGTCTTTATCCCAGCTTAAAACAGGTTTGTCAGGACGTTCCTAGCTTAGGGTATGTCGAAACCCTGATGCGTATGGCCGGTTTACTTCACGACGTAGGTCATGGACCATTTGGCCATTTCTTTGATGAGCATTACTTGCGTCAATTTGGAGAGACGCACGAATCGTTAGGGGCACAGATCATCCGGGACGAACTCGGCAGTCTGCTCAAACAACTACGTGGTAACCCCAATAGCCAACTGGAGCCTGACGAACAATTCGATCCTGAACATGTCGCCTGGATCATTCAGCGACCGGCCAATCATCAGGAAGATCGACCGCAGTGGCTCTTGTTTCTGCGTAGCTTATTGAGTGGTATCTATACCGTGGACAATATGGATTTTGTACTGCGGGATGCCTATATGACTGGATACAGCCAGCGGTCTTACGATCTGGAACGGCTCATCCGGTATTCCTTTTTCAGCCAGGAAGGTCTGACGATTCATGACCGGGGAATCCATGCGTTGCTCAGATTTATGGGAGCTCGAGCAGAGCTCTTTCGCAACGTTTATTTTCACCGAAGCGTGCGTGGTATCGATATCGCACTAGTCGATGTTTTTGCTCAATCCATGCCCTTGCTATTTCCGGGCAACCCGCGGGAACATTTAGACCAGTATCAACAACTGACCGAGGCGTCTCTGCTGGTAGATGTGGCTCGCTGGCAAGGTGAGTCAGGTCAACGAGGTGAACTGGGTGAGCGATGGCAGGAAATTCTACGCTGCCAGATTCCATGGGTCATGGTTTGCCAGCGAACGATGACGTTCGATGAAGGGGATCATGAAGCCAGTAGCATCTTTACAGATCAGGAATTTGTAGAAAAGAAGTTGCGAGCGTTTCTTCCAGCCGCCATCCAAGATATAGAATTGCGAATCGATATCGCCCGACATATTTTTCGGCCCTTAGTTCAGGGACCGGTTAGCGGGCAGAATTATTTATATGACTCGGCCACAGAACAAATTCGTCCGTTAACCAGTCATGAACTAGTGGACCGTCAACCTGTCGCTCAGCGGATCTGCCGAGTCTATGCTCGAGATATGCAGTTTCAGGCGGAGTTGGCGGCCGCTTTGCAACAACTTTCAGGTCATGGTGAGGATGACCTGACAAATATGTAAAATAATCTCTCCCTCTGTGTATAGGTAAGAGAACTGAATTACTCCCAGTTAAAAATCAATTGAAGGATATTAGATGTTTCTTGGATTTGGCGAAGTCATGATGCGAATTGCCCCGGAACACAAACTGCGTTTGCGGCAGGTGCTTCCCGGGCGTGTGGAGATTACTTGGGGAGGCGGAGAAGCCAACGTCTGTGCTTCTCTGGCGATGTTCGGAAACCAAGCGAGATACGTCACTGCCCTGCCCGACAATGCGTTAGCAGATAGCCTGACGACCTCGCTGCGTGGTTTGGGAGTGGACACTTCCAAAATTCTGACACGCGATGGCCGTCTGGGTGTTTACTATGTTGAGTGTGGTGCGAATCAACGAGGGTCGACGGTTTTATATGACCGTGCCTACAGCAGTGTCTCGTTGGCAGAATCAACCGAGTATGACTTCGCCGCCATTCTCGAAGACGTTCACTGGCTCCATATTTCAGGCATCACTCCGGCCATTAGCCAGCAGGCATACGAAGCCAATCTGGCTTTAGTGAAGCAGGCGAAAGCTGCCGGAGTAGAAATTTCATGTGACTTGAATTTTCGTAAGAAACTTTGGAAGTGGCATCCGGAAATTCAGGGACAACCACTTGCTCGACAATGTATGGCCGAAGTGCTTCCGTATGTGGATGTGGTCATTGGAAACGAGGAAGATGCTGCTGACGTACTGGATATACATCCTGCGGATACCGACGTGACTAGCGGGCATTTGAATGTTAACGCTTATCAGGATGTGGCTCAGCAAATCGTTGCTAAGTACCCAAATGTAAAGCGAGTTGCTATTACTCTGCGTGAAAGTGTTTCCGCCGATCATAACAATTGGGGAGCCATGCTTTATGAAGCAGGAGGAGAAGCTGCCTTCTCACCTTTAAATGCAGCGGGTGAATATGAAGCGTTCAGGATTGGGCACATTGTTGACCGAGTTGGAGGTGGTGACTCGTTTGCTGCCGGCCTACTGCACGCGTTAAACGACTCTAAATATACTTCGCTGCAGGAAGTGCTGGATTTCGCGGTGGCTGCAAGTTGTCTTAAACACTCAATCAAAGGTGACTTTAATTACATTTCCGTAGCAGAAGTAGAAGCGTTGGCAGGCGGGAATGCCACTGGACGAGTTCAACGCTAAGTGGATGCTAGAGATACCATCTAGCTGGCCTTGGCTGTCTGCTTCGCAGGATTGCCAAGTTGACGTAAAATGCGAGTGAAAGTTTATTATTCCCTTAACACTGGAGACAGTTGGCGTGTCACACGACAAATATCAAAACCCTCTAATCACTCGCTATGCATCCGCCGAAATGGCTGAGATATTTAGTCCTCAGCGGAAGTTTTCCACGTGGCGTCGAATGTGGATTGCGCTAGCCGAAGCTGAACAGGAATTGGGACTGTCCATTACCGATGAACAGATTGGTCAATTAAAAGCTGAAGTCGACAATATCGATTTCGACGTTGCCCGGGAATATGAGAAGAAACTACGTCACGACGTCATGGCACATGTGCACACCTACGGAGATGTATGCCCTGATGCCCGCCCGATTATCCACCTTGGAGCCACGAGTTGTTTTGTCACGGACAACACCGATGTCATCTTGCTGCGGGAAGCTCTAATCTATGTACGTAAGCGTCTGGCAGCAGTCTTAGATGCTTTGGGGACATTTGCTACCGAGAATCGCTCATTGGCAACACTCGGGTTTACTCACCTTCAGCCGGCTCAACCTACCACGGTTGGGAAGCGAGCTTGCTTGTGGGCGTATGACTTCGCCATGGATCTCGAAGACATTCAGTATCGAATCGATGGCATGAAAGCCAGAAGTACCAAAGGGACGACAGGTACTCAGGCAAGTTTCCTCAAACTGTTTGATGGAGATCATGAAAAAGTAAAATCGCTGGAACAAAAGGTTGCCGAGAAACTTGGATTTGCCACTAGCTATGCTGTGACTGGCCAAACCTATTCCCGTAAAGTGGACGCCCAAATACTGGACTCCCTGTCGGGTATTGCTCAGAGTGCTCATAAGATGGCATCCGACCTGCGTTTGCTGGCTAATCGCAAGGAACTGGAGGAGCCATTTGAGAAGCATCAGATTGGTTCTTCGGCGATGGCTTATAAACGGAATCCGATGCGAAGTGAACGCATTTGTGCCTTGAGTCGATATGTCATGAGTTTACAATCCAGCACAGCCAATACGCTGGCGACACAATGGATGGAGCGAACTTTGGATGATAGCGCCAACAGACGATTGGTTTTACCGCAGTCCTTTCTGGCAATCGATTCGGTTCTAATCTTATTGCAAAACGTCTGTGCCGGATTGGTGACCTACCCCAAGGTGATTGCCAAGAATCTCAACGATGAACTCCCGTTTATGGCGACGGAGAATATTCTGATGGCGGCGGTGGCAGCGGGCGGAGATCGTCAGGATCTGCACGAACGCATTCGCCAGCATAGTCAGGACGCTGCAGCGGAAGTGAAGCAGCAGGGGCAAGCAAACGATTTATTGGATCGTCTGGCTCAGGATGAGGCCTTCGCAGGGATTGATTTGTCCGCCTTGATGGACCCGATGCAATTTGTCGGACGCTCTCCCGAGCAAGTCCAGGATTTCGTGGCAGAGGTGATTCAACCGATCCGCGAGAAATATCTGGAAGACGAGCTTGATGCGGATGTAAACGTGTGACATTTAGCCATTTAGCCATTTAGCCATTTAACCAGTTGGCCAGTTAGACAGTTAGACAGTTAGACAGTTAGACAATTAGACAATTAGACAATTAGACAATTAGACAATTAGACAATTAGACAATTAGACAATTAGACAATTAGACAATTAGACAATTAGACAGTCGGACAGTCGGACAGTTTTCATTTTGCTCAATGGACAATGTCTAATGAAAAAATGCCCAATGTCACATGGCCAAATGGTTAACTGGCTAATTGGTTAAATGTTAGATGAGATCTTGCTTGCGTCGTTTACGTCGCGGAGTACGACTGCAGCTTTCACAAACTCCGCTGATGATCAAGCGGTGACTGGTGACTCGGAATCGGTGTTGCTGAGCCACATTACGGCGCAGCTGTAGTAATTCATCACTTTGAAATTCATAGAGCTCGTCACAGACCGTACAGTGCAAGTGGTCATGTTGCGGATAGCCATAGTCATGCTCGTAAACGGCACGGCCGTCCAATTCGAATTTGCGGAGTAGGCCTGCATCAACAAATTCGGCCAGCGTACGGTAGACGGTAGGACGACTGACATACCCCGAATCGCCCTTACGAGGCAGCTGTTCGATCAGAGTATCCGCATCAAAGTGCTCGTGTCGCGAATAAACGATGTCCATCAGATTCCGGCGTTGCTGAGTATTTCGCATGCCTTTGCTTTGTAGATACTCATCAAAACGCTCTTCCGGCGTCATGGAGACCTGGACATCTCCGAGTGTAAAATTCTGCTCCATGTTAACCGGCGCCGATCTGCCTTTGTTTAACCACAAAAAGAAATGCTCAGCTTAATAAGCCGAGCATTGACATAAGTTCACTTGTATTAGTATAGCGAGTTTAGCCGATTTCATCGAGTAATCGATCAATGGCTACATTAAGCTTCTCTTCAGTTTCATATGTGCCAGACTCAATGGCTTCACGAATCTGTGCAACGCGATCGGTCCGAATTTCAGGCAGGTCCTGAATCTGGAGTTGATCGATCATCTCGATAGTCTGGCTATTGAGCTCTGCTTCGGCAGAGATATCGACTTGATCAGTAGGAGTGGTAATCGAAGTTGCCTGCGTCGCTTTGGCTGATTCCACTTGGCTCGCTGGGTTAACAGACTGAGCTCCATTGATTCCGTTGATTTGCATGATAAATACCTTGGCCACACACGAAGGGAAAACATTAGGTTTAGCCACAGGAGTATAGAAAAACTGAATCAGGGAGACAAGTCCAATCCAATTGTCCACTCTTTTGGGCTATTTAATTGTTGCCCCTATTGTAGCTAAATGCCCTATTTTATCTCTGAATTACCCTCAAATAAAAGAATTCGGAATTGGACTGAACTAGCCTGCTAAATATGTCGTTGAAAATAATAGGTAGAGAGGCAGATGACAATTCATCTCACCATGTCGGGGTTGAGAATCAGTCATTCATGCAGAAGGAGAGAGACGATGGATCATGTTGAACTCCGCGTCGTCCTGTTAGAGGAACACGGTCTCGGACGCATTACTGTTGGGCTCGAAGAATATTTCGATTTCAGCTTTTCACTATCAGATGAATTGGAACAGCTGGAACACGAATTTGGCGACATTCCAGCATGCGGATGGGATCGTCTGACACCCAATCGCGACTCAACCAATTGAGTTTAGATTGATAAAGCAATCGCAGTCAGCTTGCCGCCTTTAACTGCAGGCAGAAAGCTCTTTTCGATTTTTGAAGAGAGACTTACGCGGCGTTTACTTTTCGCTCTGGGTAATCCAGCTCACAGCAGCCGAAGCGTCGGCCTGTTTCTGAATTCTGATTTGATCGCTCCCCTTACCGGCTTTATAGGCCTTTTCGACGACCATCGGTAAATGGTCTTCCCCAGCGAGCCAAGTTGGCTTCGGTGATGCGACGGCCAGCATCCCAGGTAGGTCAAAGTACTTCGCACCTCCGGGAAGAAAACTGGGTGAGTGAATATCATTGACCTGAGAGAAGCGGAAACCGTTTGAATTGGCAGCCAGTTTGCTGACCACTCCCCTAGCCTGCGACCGAGCGGCAATGGCGAGTGGGCCTGTTTGGTCGAGTGCTACGAGTGAGATTTCTTCAGGAAGCGATTCGTGATGGAAGATAAAGGATACCGTGGTGAGAATGTCATGCGTACGGCGGGCAAACAGAGTGTGGTTGAAGCCGAAGCTATAAGCAGCAGCTTCCCGGGTTGTGGATTCCACGCCTCGAGTTCGCTCAGGTGCCTTTCCGTCGGTAAGGAATTCTCCTTGATAAAGCAGGTCGACTCCCACGACACAATATTGTTCGTCAATGAGTGATTGGACTGCGGGGATCAAAGAGCCATCATCAAGGTACAGGCCAGCCTTCCCCTTTTCGGTAACCCAAAGGACGACTTTTTGATTCCAAACTTCCGGATAGAGAAACAAAATGGGATTTGCACTGTTTGAATCAAGGTTGGAAAGAGTGCCGCCTATTTCGAGGCATCCGTTGTTACTTTGTTTGTAGGTTTGTTTCCAATCAAGCCGAGTGGCTTTGGGAAGCGCCTGCCCCACCACGATATCAATTCCACCTCCCACAATTTCCTTAAACTCTCTCAGAGCCTTGGGTTGCTTAGGAATCAGACGTTCGAGCTTGTCCTGTGAGTCGTCATGCCAAGTTTGAAGCATGGTTGCTTCAAAGTCCTCGCCTCCCTGAGGAGCCGGGTGTTCGTCATTCCAAACGGTGAGATCTTCCTGAGCCTGATAGACATAGTCTCGCTCTGGTGGAACTTCCGGATAGCCAAGTTCAAGATGTTCATTCATGAAAGCATACATGGCTTTTCGACAAACATAGTTATAGTTGTGGGGATAATTCAGATGAGCTTCCAGGTGGAGATTCTCTTGCTTTCCGAGAAGCGTGTAGAGCTGTTTGAGTTCAGGAAAGCCTTTGGTTTCCATTTCAACAGTCCAGTCGTCGGCTGCCGTCAGCCCTAATGGTTTGGGAGCAAACATCGCCGCGAAATCGACATTGCCCGCGCCGACACGAAGCAGGCAGGCGTTCTCACAAGTGCATCCTCCCTGCATCGCCGTCGAGACCATGACAGCGGGCATGGAGACCTTAACGCGAGGATCCAGAGCAGAGACGATAAAAGTCTGAGTTCCACCACCGCTCGCTCCGGTAACGGCGATTCGATTCTTGTCCACTTCATTTAGACTGCTAATGAAATCGATTGCGCGAATGGAGTTCCAGGTTTGTAGCCCCATAATGTTTTGCAGGTGACTTTCAGCCTGAGGACTGAAGAAACCCCAGTGGTCGGTCTGGCTCATCTGTGGACGCTGTTTGGCAAAACCGTGGGCCAGATTGTAACTAATTTGGGTGTTGTCAGCATATCCAACCATGTCGTATGCAAACACAGTGCATCCCAATCGGGCTAGGTGAACACTACGTGCTTGAATTGGGTTTCGTCCACCCTGTTTAAACTTTTCAGCTCCGTCCGACAACTGTCGTTCCAGCGTTGCTTGCGGAGCGTCGTAAAACCTTCCATTTCGCCAGTGTCCATGCGGGCAAAGAATGCCTGGGTTTTTGCCAGTCTGTGCATGCAAATTGAGCGGGCGATACAGGTTGCCCGTCAGAAAGTAGCCGGGCATTGTTTCAAGATAAACTTTCTCAATCGTATAGCCGTCCATTTCCTTTCGACTGTGGATGACAGCATTGAGTGGAGTTTTCTCTGGTAGCGGCCACAATCCCAGAGCCACAAGCATTTTTCGTTTTACATAACGACGGCGCCCATCCCACTCCTGTTCATCGTTCGGCGGCACCATCGGAAAGTAGCCATTGAGATCTTTGAGCGGCGATAGCCGAGCATCTGGCGGGAGTTCACCCGCAGGAGTAATCCGAGGTTGCCCAAAACAGGATGTCCAAACGAAACAGAGTAATACGAGTGAAGTGATTGCCGTGCGTATCATGATAGCTTCCCACAGAAAGAAAAATCCTTCTGCATTTTAACACTTCATGAACTGCGATTCGAGCATCCCGAATGGGCTCTTATTCCAGATCGCGAACGAGAATATAGTGGCTTAGTTCACCTCTAACAGAGGAGCTAAAGAGTTCATCCCATTGAGCGATCTGAAGGTCAACTACAGCCAATGCACAGGTTGGCATAGTGAGATACTCACCACACAATTGATAGACTAACTCCTCAATCCCTGGGTTATGGCCAATGACCATAGCTGAGCCTTGGGACTCGGGTAATTGAGCGAGGTTATCCAGATATGCCTGAGGCGGTGCCAGATAGAGTTCCTCGGTGGAGATACAGGCAGAACTTAGGGAACCTCCTTCGATAGCCAATGCCATCGTTTCCTGAGCTCGTACGGCGGTTGAACAAAGAATGGTGTCAGGCACTAAGTTGTTTTGGGCGATCCATCCTCCCATCCTAGGTGCCACCTCCGTCCCGCGTTTATTGAGTGGCCTTTGGAAATCTGAAAGTGACGGTTCTTTCCAGCTGGATTTTGCATGTCGTAAAATCAGCAGCTTTTTCATGATACACTCCGTTAGGCCGTGTGAGGTTCAAACGTGGTGGGCGTGGATTGCTTGCTTTGCTGTGCCGCTTTGACTGCCTGACGATAAAAAACCTGTTGGCTACGGATTTGATGATCCTTTTCTGGTGTCGCAATTCGTTGATAGGATCCATCTGCCTGAAGCTCATGCCCTTTGACATTTTCGGCAAGAAACGTCTCTAAGGAATCAATGACGACCTTTTTGCAATCATCGGATTCAACCGGGACAAGCAATTCAACACGTCGGTCTAAATTGCGAGGCATCCAGTCGGCGCTGGAAATCAATGTCACATCATCACCACCATGAGTGAAATGCATCATCCGACTGTGCTCCAGGAATCGGTCAATAATGCTCACGACACGAATGTTCTCGCTCAGTCCGGGGACACCCGGTCTGAGGCAGCATATGCCTCGTACATTGAGGTGAATGGTCACTCCGGCATTGGAAGCTTTGTACAGCTCTTTGATGAGCGTCGGGTCAACCAGAGAATTCATCTTGGCGGTGATTTTCGCCTCTTTGCCTGCCGTTGCTCGATCTGTTTCAAAACGAATGAGTTCTAGCAACCGATTTCGCAAGGTCAACGGAGCCATCGCCAGCTTTTGAAGGCTGCTTGGCTGAGTGAATCCTGTTACCGCATTGAAAAAAGAGGTGGCATCATTACCAAGGACGCGGTCACAGGTTAGCAAGCTGAAATCCGTATACAGTTTGGCAGTGGACTCATTGTAATTTCCCGTCCCGAAATGCATGTATCGTCGTATCCCCTGAGGTTCACGACGAATAATGATGAGGCTCTTCGCGTGGGTTTTGAGTCCCTTCACTCCGTAGATGACATGTGCACCTGCCTGCTGCAGGGCCTTCGCACCGACGATATTTCGAGCTTCATCAAAACGAGCCTTCAATTCGATAATGACGGAAACGCTCTTTCCGTTTTCCGCGGCTCGTACTAGCGCGGAAACGACGGGACTGTCGCTGCTCGTTCGGTACAAGGTTTGTTTGATCGCCAATACGTCAGGGTCGTCCGCGGCCGTTTCGATCAGTTTGATGACGGGGTCAAAACTTTCGAAGGGATGGTGCAGAATGATATCGCGTTTTGCAATTTCATCGAACAGGTTTTCGGACAGGTCAATTCGGGGAGAATGGGTTGGTGGCCATGGCTCGGCCTGATGTGATTCAAATCCCCGTAACCCAGCGATTTGAAACCAGGCTTTGAGATCGATCGGGCCTTCACAGTTGTATGTGTAGCCTTCAGGAACGACGAATAGATCCTGTAATTCTGACAAAAACTCAGGACTACAGTCGGCTGAAACTTCCAGCCGTACACAATCGCTGTCCTTGCGTGACTCCAGCAAGGCGGACATGTCTTCCATCAAATCGGCAGAGAATTCCTCTTCAACTCGCATGTCTGCATTGCGTGTAATTCTAAACGGGACACACTCGAGAATCTGCTGATTGGGGAAATAGCGATCACAAAACAGGCTGACGACGTCTTCTGAAAGAATATACGCATGGCGATCTTCGGAAGGTACGGTAATAAATCGTGGAACGGGGCCACCGAGTGGAAGAATTACGATGCGATCAGGGACTTCGTCATCATCTTCTTTAAGTTTGACTGCTAGGTGGATCGTTTGATTCCCGATTAAGGGCATACTACCGTCGGGATGAATTCCCAGCGGGGAGATGACGGGGTAGATTTCTTGATCAAACCGATCGCTTAAGGCCTGATGTTGAGATTCGTTTAAATCGAGTGTGGAATACCTGCGAATACCAATCTCTTGCAGGCCTGGTTCCAGCATCTGATTAAAACAATCGTACTGCTGCTGGGTCATGTCGTGAGTGCGTTGACTGAGTTCATTCAGCTGTTCCTGAGGACTCATACCGGTGACGTCCGGTGTTTGGATATCCTGAGCAACCATGATGTTAAGTCCGCCAACGCGTACCATGTAAAATTCATCCAAATTGGATGACGTGATGGCTAGGAATTTGACACGTTCGAGCAAGGGGACGTCAGGGTCGAGTGCTTCGCCCAATACTCGTTGGTTGAATTCAAGCCAACTTAGTTCGCGATTAAAAAACAGTGGTTCTTGGTTAGTCATGGCTACGTCTTATTGAGAGTCCCGTTGGTCCGGCATGGTATTGCTAAGCAAAATCTTCATTCCAAACGTCTCTTCAAACAGGTCACTGCTCTGCTGCAGTGCAAGTTGTTCAAGTGATAGGTCAGCAGCGTCAGGCGTGGAAATAATGAGAGTTTCCCCTTTTTGCATGCAGGAGACCGTGTGGATGTTCTGATGGCGCGAGGCATCTAGTGCCACTGCAATTCGGAGAATCGCTGCCAGTTTCGAAACGGCAACTCGATGGTCGCGATCCAATAGTGCATAGCCTGCGTGTTTCGGTTGGGGAGTCGCACGGCGGTGATAGCGGGCGATTAATGCAGTGAGTAACAGGTTTGTTTTCCCCAATCCAAATAGCTCACTGTTATTGATCAGATACATGGTGTGTTTGTGATAGCTGCGATTGCTGACGAACAAGCCGATTTCGTGTAATAACGCGGCAACCTGCAAGAAGGTCTCGAAGCGAGGTTCAAGTTCGTGTTGCGGTTGGAGTTGATGGAAAAGCTGGCTGGCCAGTGTGGCGACTTGTTGAGCATGGGATTCGTCAAATTCGTATTGTCGTCCCAACTCCAAAACGGAGCCAATGATCTGATTTTGGAATTCTTTACTCCAGGCCTCTTCCAGTGCCATTTCCTGAAGTAGTCCGTCACGTAAATTGATGCCCGAGATATGGATTTCTTTTACCTGAAGATGCTTGGCAATACAGAGGTAAGTC
>CALKCC010000111.1 GCA_938082855.1 uncultured Pirellulaceae bacterium
AGCCGGATATTCGCAGCAGTTGAGACTGGAGTTGGAATCCGAGCAAGTGCACGTGTTGCTAGTCTGCCCCGGCCCCATCGCTCGCGAAGACTCCGGAAATCGATACAACACTGATGACCTACCTGAAAGTGCCCGTCAGCCTGCCGGAGGAGTGAAAATTAGCCGACTCCAGCCACAGATCCTGGCTCAAAGAATTCTTAAGGCACTGTCGCAACGAAAGAAAGAACTAATCCTGCCGAAATCTGCCAAGTGGTTGTTCGCTCTAGCTCAACTCTCACCTTCGCTGGCCGACTGGATTCTAAAGAGAAAGTCTAACCGTTCCTAACGGAGTCTCACCCCAAATGAAAAAACTGCATTACCTTCTACTGTTTTACTTGGTTGCCCATTGCGGCGTTACCGTCGCAGCCACAACCAAAGATCCGCCAAACATCATCGTCATATTCTGTGATGATTTAGGATATGGCGATCTGGCATGTTTCGGACACCCAACCATCGCGACACCTCATCTGGATCAAATGGCAGCCGAAGGGATGAAGCTGACTCAATTCTATTCAGCTGCCCCTGTGTGCACGCCAAGTCGCGCTGCATTGATGACCGGCAGATTGCCGATGCGAAACGGCATGTGTAGTAACAAACGCCGGGTTCTATTCCCTGATTCCAAAGGAGGGATTCCCGCCACGGAGATCACAATCGCAGAACAATTACGTCAGGCCGGTTATACGACGGCGTGTATTGGGAAATGGCACTTAGGGCACTTGCAGCCGTACCTCCCAACCAACAATGGATTTGATTACTACTTTGGAATACCTTATTCCAACGATATGGATCGTGTAAATGATGCACCTAAAGGCCGTCTGCCATTCTTTAAGCCGAAGGTCGAGTACTGGAATGTACCGTTGATGCGAAATGAAGAAATCATCGAACGTCCGGCAAACCAAACTACCATTACCAAACGGTATACCGAAGAAGCCGTGGCATTTATCCAGTCCAAACAGGATCAACCTTATTTCCTGTATCTACCACACAGCATGCCCCATGTGCCGCTTTTCCGAAGTAAGGACTTTGAGAATAAAAGCTTGCGTGGTTTGTATGGTGACATCATCGAGGAGATTGACTGGAGCGTCGGGCAAGTACTCGACGCTGTTCGGCAATCCAACGATGCGGAAAACACTCTGGTTTTCTTCACCAGTGACAATGGCCCCTGGCTGATCTTCGATGAGCAAGGTGGATCCGCTGGATTACTGCGTGACGGCAAAGGGAGCACGTGGGAAGGTGGAATGCGAGAACCAACCTTAGCATGGTGGCCAGGAGTGATTGAAGGAGGCTCCGTCTCACGGCAAGTCGCAAGTACCATGGATATCTTTGCCACCGCTTCAAAACTAGCCGGTGTAGAAGTCGCCGATGACCGCGAGATGGATTCCTATGACCTCATGCCAGTTTTAAAAGGAGGTCAGGGCGACCGCTCTGCACTCTTCTACTATCGTGGCTACCGATTAATGGCGGTGCGTGCCGGTGACTGGAAAATGCACTTAATGACACAGAACGCTTATGGACAACCTAATCCTGTCACGCATGATTCCCCGTTGCTGTTCAACCTGCACATAGATCCGTCCGAAAAGTGGGATGTAAGTAAAGAAAATCCGGAAGTGATCTCTCAGCTGCAAGAGATAATCAAAACGCATAAAAAGAATGCGATTCCCGCTGAATCTCAACTTGAAAAGTAACTCCTACCGGTTGTCACTCTCGTTCTCATTTGGCACGATAGGATAAACCGACCCAATGTCAGTTCCTTGGTACCCATTCCCTGTTTCTTTTTGAAAGCAATTACAAATGGCAGCTTTTCCAGAGATTGAAAAGATTCAATACGAAGGCCCGGAATCCCGGAATCCTCTAGCGTTTCGCTGGTATGACGAAAATGAAGTCATCGAAGGCAAGACGATGAAGGATCATTTCCGTTTCAGTGTTGTCTATTGGCATACTTTTCGTGGTAACGGTTCTGACCCATTTGGTTCACCCACGTTAGTACGTCCCTGGGATGATGGTACTGAATCCGTAGAAAACGCCTGTAACCGCGCTCGCGTCGCCTTTGAATTCATGGAAAAGCTCGGGTGCCCTTATTATGCCTTCCACGATCGCGACGTTGCTCCTGAAGGTGACACACTGGCAGAGAGTCATGCCAATTTCGATGCCGTGGCTAAAGTGCTGAAAGAAGAACAGGAACGTACGGGCATTAAATTGCTTTGGGGTACTGCCAATATGTTCAGCAATCCACGATTCATGCATGGTGCCTCGACAAGCTGCAATGCGGACGTCTTCGCCTACTCAGCAGCTCAGGTCAAAAAGGCGATGGAAGTCACCTTGGAACTCGGTGGCGAAAACTATGTATTCTGGGGAGGCCGTGAAGGTTATCAAACGCTATACAACACGGACATCAAACGAGAAATGGATCACATGGGCCAATTCATGAATATGGCCGTGGAACATGCTGACAAGATCGGATTTACGGGAACCTTTTTAATTGAGCCCAAACCAAAAGAGCCAACCAAGCATCAATACGATTCCGATGTAGCAGCTTGTGTAAACTTCCTGCGGGCTTACGGCCTCACCGAACGCTTTAAGCTAAACGTGGAAACCAATCATGCCACGCTAGCCGGACATACCATGATGCATGAATTGGACTATGCTGGTGCTCAGGGCATGCTGGGATCGATCGATGCCAACACCGGCGACCTCATGCTTGGCTGGGACACCGATCAATTTCTAACCGACAATTATATTGCCACACAAATCATGCTCATGCTTCTTAAGTATGGTGGTCTGGCTCCTGGTGGTGTTAACTTTGATGCCAAGGTTCGCCGAGAGAGTTTTGAGCCCATTGATTTATTCCACGCTCACATCGGAAGCATCGACTGTTTCGCTCGTGGTCTGAAGATTGCAGCCGCTATCCGAGCCGACGGTGAATTGCAGGACTTTGTGGACAATCGTTACAACAGCTGGGATTCAGGAGTGGGAGCGGAGATTGAATCCGGTA
>CALKCC010000112.1 GCA_938082855.1 uncultured Pirellulaceae bacterium
TAAGACCACTCCAAACTTGGCAGGTACTCCAGAGTTTGCAAGAGTGAGCCGACGGAGTTTTGGCGCTGGTACGATGAAGCCGGAACGCCAGTTATCAACCGTCCCGGAGGGACAGCGTTTGGGCATCTTAACTCATCCTGCCTGGCTTGTTTCCCATTCTGATGCCATGGATAACCATGCAATTCTGCGTGGTCGATGGATTCAGGAACGTCTTATCGGTGGTGGAATTCCTGATGTGCCAATCACCGTTGATGCCATGCTGCCGGATGAACCCGGGACAACATTGCGTTCGCGAATGCGAGTCACTCGTGAAAACTACTGCTGGACCTGTCATAAGAAAATGGATCCGCTTGGGCTTCCCTTTGAGATCTTTAACCACGCCGGGATTTACCGTGAGTTTGAATTAGGTAATCCTGTAGACGCAACTGGCGAAATCATTGATTCCGGTGATCCGAAGCTTGATGGAAAAGTAAATAATGCGATCGAGCTGATAGAGAAGTTGGTTGAGAGCGAAAGAACGGAGCAAGTGTTTGTACGTCATGCATTTCGGTTCTGGATGGGCCGTAATGAGACGTTGAATGACGGCCCAGTGTTACAGGACGCTTATAAGGCTTATAAAGAAAGCGGCGGTAGTATGAATGCGTTACTTGTCTCGTTGCTGACTTCCGACGCCTTTCTATATCGAACTAGATAAACTATTGCATTAAGTGCACACAGGCAGCATAGGCATCTGTGAATCTCACACCTTCTTGCGCTAGTTGATCAATATTCGGAGTTCGATAATATTCGCAACCTTGACAGCCAAGATCGCTCCATCCTAGGTCGTCTATCAGAAACATCACGATGTTTTTACGTTCAGTCTTCGGCCCAGCTTCGGACTCATCCGCAAACGCTGTCATGGTGGTAGCAAGCAAAATGAAAAATGTGAAAAACTGTTTGAGTGACATGCCATCACCTATCTCTGAGATTTGATTGGTTAAGAGAGAAATTAAGGGATACGTCTTTTTGAAAGTGACTTGGTATTCGCTTTTGGGATCAACTGATAAAGCGAATGTTTTACGAGGACATTGTCTGGAGAGTCGGCCAAATTGTGCCACTCGTGAGGATCGGATTTATGGTCATAAAGTTCTTCGCCACCGTCCGAGTATCGAATATATCTCCATCGCTCGGTACGCACAGCATGATTGTTATACCCGTGGGTAATAATTGCTGGGTGATCTCTTGGTGTAGTTGGGTCTTCCAATTGCGGTCTCAAACTTATTCCGTCCAGATAGTCCAGATTTGGAAGCCCACAGAGATCAATCAACGTGGGGAAGAGGTCAATTAGGCTAACTGGAGCATTGCATTGCTCTCGAGACATCTGACTTGCAGGTAGAGATATGATAAAGGGAACTCGGGTTGCCCGTTCCCACAACGTCATCTTATGAAGATGTTGTTTCTCGCCAAAGTGCCAGCCGTGGTCGGACCACAGTACGACGATGGTGTTGTCTGCATGCTCACTTGCTTCTAGTTCATCGAGCAAGTTCCCGATCAGGAAATCTGCAAACGATATGCTCGCAAGGTAAGCTCTCATCATAGACCGAAATTTACCGGCCTCTTGCACAAGGTCTAAGTCTTCCCGCCTTTGTGACGCAAACTTCTTACCTGAATTTGGTAGATCGGAGATATCTCCCGGCAATACAGTTGGGATGGGGATCGTATCGTGTGGGTAATGCTCAAAAAACCGTTTTGGAGCATAGAAAGGTAGGTGTGGTCGATAGATGCCGGCAACCAGTAGGAAAGGCTGTTGGCGCGGTTGTTGTAATTGTGTCTTTGCCCACTCGGTTAGCTTGCCGTCTCCTGTCTCGAATATGTCTTTGTTGAGTTCACCCCAGTCAAATTCGCGAGCGTTTCTAGGCGGTCGGGCCAATGCCTTCACTTGGGGAAGTTGGTTAAGTGGATAGCCTTTCGGGAATTGGAATGCGGAAACGTCTTTCCCGGCGTGTAAGGCTTGTTGGAAATGGCCATCGAATTGTTGTGGAAGGTACTCGTCCCAGTCTGAAAGCCTGTTGAATCCCGGCATGTGATGGAATACTTTACCCCCACCAAGGACGGTATAGCCATTGCGTTTGAAATGTTGAGGCAATGAGATAGTGGACGGAAGATGCTCCTGCCACTTCACGCTGTTGTCATAAATTCCAGTCGTGCTTGGACGTAACCCCGTCAATGTTGCCACTCTAGAAGCATTGCAGACAGGAGCTGCACAATGTGCATTACTAAAGAGAGTACCGCGTTTGGCTAGTCTATCGATGTTTGGAGTTTTGACTAGCGGATGGCCACCGAGGCACCCTACCCAGTCGTTCATGTCGTCGACGACGATCATCAGGATATTAGGACGCTCTGATGCCTGCGCGGGAAGGACAAGCAAGCTTAGCAGAAAGGCCAAGGTAGCCATGGTCTTCATCGGTTTCACGTCCCTTAATTAGAGGAATTAGGATTCGGGCCGAAGAAGTAGTCTGGATATTTCCACTGATGTTTTCGGGCAACACTTTTCGTTTTAATAGATTGCACTTCCTTGGTAAGTGCACGCAAAATGTTGTCACTTAGCAGTGGGTCCTTCGTCAGCGTCCGCCATTGTTTTAACTTGCCAAGTAAGTTTGTCTGAATGTCCGCATACTTCGCGTTCCCAGCCAAATTGATAAGTTCATGCGGATCGGTTTCAAGGTCGTAGAGCTGCACGGCTGGTGGCACTCGCATAATACGATAGGCCGCCTGTACCTCCGGCGAAGCAGAGAGGATTATTTGCTCAAGGTCGAATTTCAAAGAGGATCCAGACGACGCGTTGTCACCTTCTAGCTTTCGCATGGTGTCGTGATAGTCAGGATGTGTTGTGCCGGGCAATAAACTCAAGATCAATTTGTACCTGTCAGTACAGACCGATCTTTGCGGGAAGTAGTTAGGGGCCGCCGCATGTGTATGATATTCCGCGAAATAGTAATCTCGCCAATCTACTTGAGTTTGGTTTGCGGGTTGAAACAGTGGTTGCAAGGGACGCCCAGCTAGTTCAGTGGGAAGGTCAAGCTTCAATGCCGAAAGGACGGTTGGCATGATGTCCAGAGTGGAAACCAACTGATGGTTGACACTGGGCGCGACATGATTGGGCCACTTCATCATCAATGGAATCCGCAAACCGCCTTCGTAGCACGTGCGTTTTCCGCGTAACATGTCGGCCCCATGGTCGCCAAGATAAATCACAATCGTATTTTTCGCCTTGCCGGATGCTTCCAATACCGCCAAGAGATCTCCGACTAAAGAATCGAGTCGACTAATACAGTTGTAATAATCGGCGACAAGTTGACGTAAGGCAGGAGAATCGACACCCATGTATGGCATCGGTTTCACGTCGTCTTTGGTGAGAGGGTTGTTAGGTATGCCATCTACCTGTGTTATCCAGGGGTCATGTGCCTCTGGGTAGTTCACAGACAAAAAGAAAGGAGTCTCACTTGAGCTAATAAACTGTTTCGCAAAACTCGCGTAGTCGCCCATGTTCTTACGCTGGAAATTGGCTCCTTTGATTTCATGAAAGTCAAAGGAGAAACTGTCGGCTGGGTTTATGTGAAGCTTTCCAATAATACCAGTGCGATAACCAGCAGCCTTGAGAATCGTCGGAAGGTTAGGGATGTCGTCTCGGAATAATCGAAAGCCCCATGTAGCTAATCCGATTTGTCCGTGTTGATGCGGGTAAAGCCCGGTAAAGAAACTGGCTCTTGATTGGCTACAGCCTGATTGAGGAACATACGCTCGCCGAAAGCAAATGCCCTCGCTGGCAAGTCGATCTAGATTAGGTGTTTGCGCATAGGGATCGTCGTAGCAACCAAGTTCCGGACCGTTATCTTCCGAAACGATCAATAAGATGTTGGGGCGTTCCGTTGCTCTGACGCAAGGACATAGAAACACTAGGCAACCGAGGACCAAACAGAGGCTTGCTGATTTGGCGAAATGGCTCATGCTTATATTTGTCCTGTGCCGGGGATTGGATAACGGAAAGCGACAGTATCACTCAAAGGTGACTTGGAGCTCCAAGATTCCGACCGCAGCCTCTTCTTGAGGAGTCATCTTTATGCGGATCGCGTCGCACTTGAGAGGTGCGGCAGGATGGACGACGTTGTATTGGTTAGCTCGAGTGTCGTAACGATCCGTGGTATAGAGCTCAAATGGAACCCATTCGCCATCTCGCGACACTTCAATAGACCAAGCTTTGGGGAATTTAACATCGAATCTGTCCTGCATCCAGAACACACCAATACTACGAATATCCTTGTTGCCGTTGAATTTTGCCTCGACCCATTGAGGTTTTCCGTTTTGACCGCGACTAGTCCAACGAGGAACCTTGTTCCCCGTCGACCATTCAGGCTCCTTGCCATCGCCGATGGCGTTCACTGTATCCAAGTCGGAGGTATAGGACGCAGTTAACTCGGTAAAGATACTTTCTTTTGGTAACGCATTTGGATCAAAGACGGCCATTTCCTTTTTGCGTGGGAACCAAATCGTCATTGAACTCGTACCGCGGTTATTCCACGCATAATAAGGCGTAAGAGCAATGCTAGCCCGTTTGGAGCTGCCTTGGCTGGTAATTGCTTGTCCTGGAACACGAGTTTGAATAAAGGTCCCGTGCTGGATGGTGGTGTCATATACTTTGGAGCGAAGGGTAATCGGCGACTTGTCGAAATAGAATCGTTGGGTCGCACCGCCATTGTCGACGCCTTCAGCACAAAGGACGAACGGACCGCGTGTGAAGCACAATCGATTGTGATTTGCTTCGACGGAAGGGTGGCAGATGTTGGGACGTACTGGCATCGGTAGCGTGAGCGCCACGGTATCACCAGCCTTCCACTCCCGTTCAATCGTCGTGAACCCTTTGACGACATGAAGGTCTACGGGCTTTCCGTTGACCTGTAACTTGATGCCGCTGCTGATCGAATCTGCATAACGATACAAATCACCGGGAACAAATTGATCCTGAGTCCACGTAGGAATACGTAGCTTTAATCGGAAGGAAGTCGGTTTCGCTGGATTGAGCAAGATATTGATCTTGCCATCATTGGGGTAGTCCGTCGTTTGCTCGATGTCGACAGGGACACCATCAAATTCTACTTGTGTTGAACTTTCGGCGAAAAATGTGATGAACAGTTCGTTGTCGTCGTGGGCATAGGTCATGCCTGGGACTTGAGGTAGTAATCGCGCCATGTTGGATGGGCAGCAGGCAGTTCCAAACCATGGTGCACGGCCGGCCGTCCCGTGATTGAAGGGGAATTTTCCATCTGCGTCCAAAGGGTTCACGTAGAAAAAACGATTGCCTTCGAGGTTGACCGCAGCGAGTACGTTGTTGAGTAATGCAACTTCGGCTACGTCTAAATATTTAGCATCTTTAGTCAACAAAAACATGCGGTAGTTGAACAGGACGTTTCCAACAGCAGCACATGTTTCATTAAAGGCATCGGCGTTGGGGAGTTCATATTTTGGCCCAAATCCTTCGATTCCATGGACGGCTCCGAGTCCGCCAGTAATGTGCATCCGAGTGTCAGTAATGTTGCCCCAGATGCGGTCTAATGCTTTGCCGTAGGCTGGGTCACCAGTTAATGTGCCCACGTCCGCCATAGCCGAATATTGATAGGTCGCGCGAACCGCATGACCAACGGCTTCAGATTGTTTAATGACCGGGGCGTGCTGCTGTGCGTATGTAGGAGCCATAACGCCTTCTCCGTCCGGAACGTATGTCTTCCCGCGGATTTCCAGGAATTTACGCGCCATATCCAGATAGAGCTGCTTGCCAGTCACACGATACAAACGGACTAAAGCCAATTCCATTTCCTGATGACCAGGGGCTTGCATCACTGGCTTGCCGCCGTTGTATTTTGGATCTCCTTCGAAAATGACCTTATTGATATGTTGGGCACTCTTCTCAGCAACATTCAAAAGCTTCTTCTTTCCTGTCGCTCGGTAGTATGCGATCGCAGCTTCGTACATATGACCAACGTTGTACAGTTCGTGACTATGGACGATAAACGTGTACGGGCTATCCCCCATCATGTCTCGTTCTTTGCCTACACCAGTGGTGTGGGATGGGTAGAGATATCCATTTTCGTGCTGAGCTCCGGCGATCAATGTCGCTAGGTCATCAAGTGTTTCCTCTAACTCAGGATCGGATTCCAATTGAAGTAAATACGCAGCACCTTCCATAACTTTGTACAAATCGGAGTCAATGAAACGGTGAGGCCGGTGCTCCTTCTGTTCGATGCCATTCAGATAGTCTCTAGCAGCTTCTAAATGGGCTACGCCCGGTTGGGTACGTTCGAAAGCAAATGGGACGAGCGTCTTGCGTTGCGTTACTAAACGAGGACGCCAAAAATCACTCGTTATCCGGACTTCATTAAATGGAATCGGCTTGAGAGGATAATCTGTCGTTTGTGCGAGGATAGACGACGCCGTTACAATGACGAGAAGGATGGCTAAAAAAGAGTGTTTCACGCTTTACGCACCGAGGTAAAAAGTAATCATGTTGGGCTCTATTCTATAAAAAATATGAGAGGTTAACCATTTAGCCCGTTAGCCATTTAGCCATTTAACCATTTAGCCAGTTAGCCAGTTAAACATTTGGACAATGGACATTGGGACAGTTAGACAATTGGGCCCGACTTCGTCCGATGGACTGCGACGGGTAAACTCGTGGGTAATTGGGTGTTTGGAGAAAAGGAAATTATGAAACAG
>CALKCC010000113.1 GCA_938082855.1 uncultured Pirellulaceae bacterium
AAGCTTTTCATCACTCGCTGTAACAGCTTTCTGACTTCTTTTAGGAAGTTCAGCAAAACCGCCGTAAAAGTGATAGTGATCGTGGCCTGTAAGTGCCTTAAACCATCCTCTAAATATTACTATGCGCGCCTTAGATTTCAAAGGGGGCAGTGCCCTTATAAGACCACTAAAACAACATCAGGCTCTTTTGCTCCTATCTACAACCATGCGGTAAGATGTGCAAGGTAATCCCACGGAAGACTATGAACACGCTGACTGCAAAGGATAATTCCCACCATGAGAGTTTGCTATTTATTGTTCCTGCTGTTTTTGACGCACTCGCTATCAGCTACAGAAATCACGTCATTACAGGGGAGCAAGCCTAACATCATTCTCGTCATGACCGACGATCAGGGAATGGGCGACTTATCATGCATGGGAAATGAGGTGCTAAGAACTCCCCACATAGATAAATTCTATTCGATGTCGACCCGGTTCACCGATTTCCACGTGAGTCCCACCTGTGCTCCCACTCGTTCCGCAATCTTCAGCGGACGTCACGAATTTCGTAATGGCGTCACGCATACCGTTAAAGAACGTGAACGAATGGCACTCTCAACAACAACCTTCCCACAACTGCTACGAACCGTATGATATGAAACCGGCATCTTTGGGAAATGGCACCTGGGAGACGAAGACGCATACCAACCATACAACCGTGGATTCAGCGAAACATTCATACATGGAGCCGGTGGCATCGGGCAATCCTATCCCGGAAGTTTTGCAGACTTCCCCCCCGAATCGAATTGCCAAGAACATGTATTTTGATAATGTCATCCTTCACAATGACACGATCGTCAAAACAAAAGGGTTCTGTACCGACGTCTTTTTTCAGGCCGCGCTTGGATGGATCAAAAATCAGCACGAATCTAAAACACCTTACTTCGCTTACATCACCTTAAATGCTCCTCACGATCCCTACGTCGCACCTGAAAAATACTCTCGTCGTTTTGCCGAGGCTGGCTGGGACAAACTCACTCAGGGACGATATGGGATGATTGAAAACATCGACGACAATTTTGGGTTGCTCTTGTCCAAATTAGACGAGTGGAGTGCCTGGGATAATACGCTGGTTATTTTCATGACAGACAATGGTCAAGCCAGACGGGATGGGACTCTCAACGGGCAACGGATTCCCATCTTCACAGCAGGATTTAAGTCAGGGAAAGGATCTACTTACGAAGGTGGAACCCATGTGCCGGCATTCTGGTATTGGAAGGACAAACTTAAGTCTGGCTTGGACATTCCTGCACTCACTGCTCACATCGATATGTATAAGACATTCTGTGAGCTAGCAGGAGTTACAATTCCCGACGACATTCAGGAAATCGACGGGCGTAGTCTCGTTCCCCTGCTCAAAGACCCACAAGCCAATTGGGAAGATCGTCAGTTGTTTTTCCATCAGGGCCGCTGGGAAAAAGGGGCGGATCCTAACGAAAGTAAATTCTCTCCCTTTGCGGTTCGAACAACACGCTGGCGATTTGTTAAGAACAAAGAGTTATATGACATTTCAAAGGATCCTTATGAAACTACAAATGTCATTGATCAACATCCGGAAATTGTTGCCAAACTTAGAATGGCATACGACCGCTGGTGGGAAGAAACGCTCCCGCTCATGGTCAATGAAGATGTCCCCTACGCTCCGGAACAACCGCAGACAGTGCGATATCATAAGCAGCTCAAAACTCGAGGCCTCCCAGTTTGGATACCTCCTAAGTTGTAGCTCTGAGAGTGAATGCCCTATTCGTCGTTTGAGTTGAACTCGGTTAACGGAGCGTGTAAACGAATCCCAGCTGCCTCTCGGTTTCCGGGTTGTTGGCTGTCAAAAGTAACCAAAGGGTCATCATGAGGGCCGTTACTCCAAAAGCCGTTTCCGTCTTCCGATACACCTAAGCGAAATCGCTCGCTTCCCTGGCCAAATATGCGGATCATGGACATGATTTGAGCTTCCTCCAAATTGCGACCAACCTGAATCGCACCATTGGGATCAAAGGGTGCGTCGCCAAAAGCATCTGCCCGTCCCACGCGTAACATACCCGTTGCCCAGACATCATCCGCAACCGTAAGTCTGGTGGGGGGATTCAATTCCGGAGTTGGGTCAATTTGAACCCGATCACGGCCATCGATTGTAATCGCCGTTGAACTGTAGTTTGCACCATAGATTCCCAACCGTCCCTGAGCATCCACTCGTAATCCACCCGCATGCTTTCCATTGAGTTTGATCACAATTGCAGTTCCGGGCTTTTGAAGGTCTATCTCGATTGGTTGGGCTTGTTTGTCACTTTTCGATAACCCACAAAGGAGGACAACAATAAACGACAATGCACCAGAGGCGATTCCTGACTTCATTTACTTACTCACTACAAAATCCGACTTTTCCTGATTCATCGAAACGATGCTATGGACTCATTCTAAGTGATGAGAGAAGCCAAGCTCCAACTTATATGAGAGAGGGTTGTAGTTGACCGCACCGAATGAACCGATCGTCACTTAAAACAGGACAAGCCTGTCATCTCAGTCCTGATCTGCAGTTGGTGGATTTGGGTTTTGTATCAGGTCTAGAAATTGGGCTTTGTCAATTCCGCCAACTCGCCATCCAAGGGCATCGCCTTGTGCGTCCACGACCAGGGTGATTGGGGTACCGCCGATATTGTAGCGGTCCGCTAATTCTGAGTTCTCAGGAAGGTCGACATCGATAGAGACGGGGATAAATGACTTATTTACGATGGCGGTTACTTGGTCATCTGCCCATACATTTCGTTTCATGATCCGGCAGGGCACACACCAATCACCGGTGAAGAAAAGGATGATCTGTTTCTGGCTGCCAGTCGCCTGTTCTTGAGCGTTTGCAAAATTATCCGCCCAAGCGATTTGGTTAGCCGGGACATAAAAGCAATACCAAGCGTATGCAAGTGACAGAACGGGGAACAGTCGCCAAAACCAAACCCATACTTGATGCACCGTATTAGCTTTGGGCGAGCCTGTGCACTCTGGAGTTTGAAGAGGGGCGTTGTGATTATCCACGATTAATTCTTTCAATAAGCCTTGAAAGTAGAATACCCTCATAACGCATAGTGCAAAGCGTTTCGAGCAAGCAACTACTCATGTTTAGGCAGAATCCAATTCTAACACGAATGCAAGTCGCCGCTGTCTCAAAATAATTCGTGAATCGGGTCGCCGTGCGGAAGGATCGGGATTGGCCGACCACGCTGGTCTAGTAAGTTGTGATTGGGGTTAATCCCTAGAAAACGATAAATCGTGGCTAGGAAGTCATTCGGGTCCAGAGGTCGGTCTACCGGATGCTCGCCGCGGGCATTGGTTGAGCCAATGACTTGGCCCATTTGCATGCCACCTCCGGATACTAAAATTGACATCGCATCGGCCCAGTGGTCACGGCCAGGCGCGATCGGTCGTGCCGCTCGCCCCATATTCACTTTCGGAGTTCTGCCAAATTCCCCAGTTGCTACGATAAGCACTCGTTGGTCCATACCTCGCTCAAAAATGTCACTAATCAGGGCAGATAGTGCTTGATCGTACATCGGCAAACGGGCTCGCATGGCATTGAATATGTGGTGAGCATCGCCATGATCATCCCACGATGGAAAGGCTTTGTTCGCTCGTCCAAAGTCCAGCGAAACCATCGAACATCCAGCCTCGACCAAACGTCGTGCCAACAGTGCACTCTGTCCCATGCGATGGTTTCCGTATCGTTCGCGAGTCGCCTCGTCCTCCTGGGTTAAGTCAAAGGCCTGGGCTGTGGCAGAGGAGCTCAATAACTCGACCGCCCGCGACTGAAACTCGTCCATCGCCTGCAGGTTGCCGCTGCTATCGATATCTCTCCGGAGACGGTCAAACTGCTTAAGTAAAAACCGGCGATCGTTGATGCGTGGACGGACTTCCTCAGAAACGGTCACATCTCTGACGTCGTAGTCAGGTA
>CALKCC010000114.1 GCA_938082855.1 uncultured Pirellulaceae bacterium
GGATTGGCAAAACAGAAGATATCCGTATTACAGATTGGTTTCGCTCCAAGGCCCGTTCCCAGGGTGTCACGAATCACACCCCCGATCCCTGTATTGGCTCCGCCATATGGCTCCAAGGCCGAGGGATGATTGTGAGTTTCAACCTTGAACGCCACATTAAACGTGTCATCGAAAGTCACGATTCCGGCGTTGTCTTTAAACACACTGACACACCAGTCATCATCACCTAACTCTTCACGAATTTTTACAGTGGCGGCGAAGACCGTTTCTTTCAACATGTTTTCAAAGTGTCGTTCGGTTTCCCCGTCTTTGTAAGCAATTCTTCCGGCTAGAGTCTTGTGGCTACAGTGTTCACTCCAGGTTTGCGCAACCGATTCCAATTCAATATCCGTCGGATCGCGGTCCAACTGCTGGAAGTGCAGTTGAATGGTCTGCATTTCAACCAGCGTTAAATAAAGCTGACCATCTTTGCTCAGAAGCTCTAACCCATCATCATCCAGATCACGAATGGGGATCGTCTTCAATTCAAACTCGCTGGCGGCGCCCATCGCGAGTGCATCAAGTTGAAGAGGACCATGAACGGCCAATTCGATTGCATCATTTGCCAACACCTTTTCAGCTAAACGATGCACGCTTGCCTCGTCCACTCCGGTAATCCAGTATTTCCGAAACGTACGCACCTGCTCCACACCAATTCCCAGATCCGAAATGCCCTGTTGGGCACTCATGGCAACCGGATCCATCACACCAGGTTTATTGATCACGTGCACCAAAAGCGCTCCGTCAACAGGAGATTCGCTTAACAAGGGATCCCCCACCGGTGCGACCACTGTTTTCTCCACGATCGAATCTGCCAACAGCTTGTCAGCTAGCAGAGAGGCTTCATCTGCATCGATGCTGCCTTCCAATAAATAACCGTGTACGGCGGCCACTTTGATTGAAGGGGCCAGGCCCAAATCAATTGCGTCCGATGTTATTTCTTCACCTGCCCGGTCGACTTGACCTTCTGCAGGATAAATGTCAATTTCCCAAAGACTCACGATTTTGCTTTCCTTGCTTCAAATATCGTAGTAACACTCGAGCATTATCATCCTCTAGTGCGTCTCGAAACTTATGCAAATCGGCCAGAAAACGGTCGACTGCTCGAATTACTTGTTTATTGTTATCACGCAGGATTTCAAGCCATAATGCTGGATCCGCTCCGGCAATCCGTGTCGTATCGGCCCACCCTCCTGCAGCCAATTCCAACTGCTCAGACGTTGCCTGCGACGACAGCACCGATGAGATCGTGTGCGGCAAATGACTGATGACGCTAACAGCGCGGTCATGAGCTTTACAATCCATCGTGACGACTCGCGCTCCAAGCGCTTTCCACATACGTGTCACGCGTCGACACGCATTTTCATCTGTACTTTTATCCGGAGTCACGACTACCGTTCGATTGGCAAACAAGTCGGCATCAGCATGTGCCACACCTCCCTGATCACTACCAGCCATAGGGTGCGAACCCACAAACAAACCTTGCTCTAGCTTACTTACGCCTTCCACAATCGATTGCTTGGTACTGCCCACATCGGTAATCAATGTTTGGGGTCCAACGAATGGTGAAATTTGTTTCACGTGTTCGACCACCATTTGAACGGGTGTTCCCACGATCACAATATCTGCATCGGAGACGCCACGTTCAATTTGTGTCGTCGTTTCTGTAATCGCTCCCAATTGCTTTGCTTTACGCAATCTGGCAGCGTTACGCCCAATGCCAACGACCCTCTCAGACAAACCGCGCTGCCGCAATGCCAGACCGATTGATCCACCAATCAGCCCGACACCCATAATTGCCACGGTACCGAGGGATTTCATCAAGTAATCCTTACCAAACGAGACTCCTGTCAGACATCAAAAGTAACAGATTTACCCCAGTTGTTCCACCACTCTGACACCAAGGGGTTCCACGAATTACTCAAATGATTTGATGAGATTCGGGTTTTGTTGCCTTCGGAGCTGCACACTATAATGCGTACTCCACTAGAAACCTTAACAATCTCACTGATTACATGCCCACCGTCTCCTCAAAACGACTTGCTAACTTCTGCCGACAAATGGGCACTAGCCTCAATGCTGGACTCGATACCCGCAAAGCATTCCACACATGCCAACACCTGCTGGGCAAAGGGCATACTGCCAGTCTGACTTATATCGCGAATGAATTAGAGACCGGTGGCACGCTGCATGAGAGTATTAAGCAGTGTAAAAGCACGTTTCCGCCTCTCATGACAATGTTGGTACAGGTAGGTGAGATCTCCGGGAAAACGGAAGATGCCTTCAAAGGACTGGCGGATTACTATGACAATCGCGTTGCCTTGATTCGTGGGTTTATCAAAAGTGTCACCTGGCCGGTCATGCAATTCGTTATCGCGACAGGCGTATTTGGATTGATCCTGCTTATCATGTCGATACTGCTCGGGGATGGAGGAGCAGGTGACCTGTTACCTGCCTGGATCAGTGATGGCTCCATCTTCAGTAAATACGTCGCATTGATGATTGTCTTCTATGGCTTTGCCGGAGGTGTCGGGTATGCCATCTACATGCAATGGTTAAACATTGAAGTTTTTGTTGGGCTGATCTCACTTATCCCCGGTATAAAACATGCTTTTTTAAACCTAGCCATGTCCCGATTATGCTGGACATTTTCGCTCGTACACAACGCCGGAGTCGATGCAGAACGGTCCGTTGCTTTGGCTGTCAGAGCCAGTGGGAACCCGGTCTATATCAAGACGCTCGAAGCCATTCTGGATGCGATTCGCCAAAACGACGAATTCTATTCTGCCTTTGCCCGGACTCAGACCTATCCAGACGACTTCTTAACCATTCTGTCCACAGCTGAACAAGCCGGTACCATCTCCGAGTCACTCTGGCGAGAAGCCAGTACTTTCCGAGACAAGGCCGAAAGTCAGTTGAAATGGCTTTCCAAAATCTGCAGTGGCATCATTTATGGAGGCGTGGCTGCTGTCATCATTGTGATGATTTTCGTTATGTACAACACCTTCATCATCAATCCGCTCAACAATGTGTTGGGCGGAGGCTAAACAAGCCTGCCGCTCGGTTACCTTCTTTATTTAATAACCGGCGCAAAGGGATCCTCCGTCCCTGCCTGACGGCGAATGAACTGTACACTTGGTGGCTGAGTGTGGCGTAGCGCTTTGAATGTCTCGGCGACATAACGCTGAGGACGTGGATTGCCTGGGATTCGGAAGCTGTCCCCTTTTTGGAGCACCGGGCGATATTCAGGCATGGAGCCAAAAGAACGAGACCCTGCAATCTGACAAGGGAACCAATGCCCTTTCCCATTCACATCTTCGAGATAGAACTCCGGGTAGCAGTGACCTGGGATCCAAACGCTACGGGCTGGAATCCCATTGTTTCTACAGATGGCTATAAACAGGCTCGTCAGTTCTTCGCAATCGCCCTGCCCACTTTCTAAAGCCGTCAACGCACCTTTTAGCTCTTCATCAAACTGGTACTTCACATGATCACGAACCCAGTCAAAGATGATTTCCACTTTTTGCCAGGCATCTTTTCCATCATCACCTAACCCCCGAGAGACTTGAACGATTTTTGGGTTCGTCGTTTCTATAAAGGGGCTCACTCCCATGTACTTTCGCAAATCTGGTGTGATGAGCTTGGGAATATAGAGCTTGTCTGTTTGAGCTGGCTTTTCGATTAACGACCGTTCGACTTCCACAGTCACGATCGCCTTCACCGTTGAACCTGGTTCCACACGCGCGATCGAAACCAATATCTGTTTGACATCTCCCATCACCACTCGAGGGCGAATGCGAACTCCTGGCGAAAGGTCTTCCTTAACAATGGTCACCTTTTGCTCCGGCCAGGCCATAGGAATCGTCATGGTCGCTGAGACCCCAGTCATCAACCCGGGTGATTTGACTTCAAATCCTATTTCCCATTGCTGCTTCTGTGGTTGTTGCAATCGAATACCGTACGGACCTGCCTGAGTAGTCCGAGTTACCTGCGTCGTTTGAGCAAGCGCTGAGTTCGGATCTAATTGCGTACTGATGGCAACGACCGTGAGACAGTAAAGGAAACAGTGCAATACAAAAGAGTTCATATTAAGCCTGTAGGTTGAATCGACAAACAAATGACGCATACCGCGTCTGCAAGCGGAATTATAACGAGTCCTGCTTGAATTAGGCGAACACCGGCAGGTTAGCTTTGCACGAATTCGCGAATAAACCGAACCTGTGGTTTACTGCCACCTTTGACTTTAAGGTGCTCTGCAACATAACGTTGTGGCTCCTGTTTCTCCGGCACCTTGAAATTATCTCCCCGTAAAAGCATCGGGCGGTTGTCGGACATCTCACCAAACGATCGTCTACCAGACAACTCACAGGGGAACCAGAACCCCTGTCCGTCGGGAGACTGCAGGAAGAATTCAGCATAGTTGTGATCCGGCACCCAAACTGTACGAGCAGGGATTTTCAAATTACGGCAAAGGGCGATAAACAGGCTGGTGAGATCTTCCTTTTCACCAAACCCCGCTCGCAAGGTTGCCAATGCTCCCTTCCTGGGACCATTCTGATAGGTAATATTTTCCCTAACCCAGTCATACAGCAATTCAACCCTCTTCCAATCATTCTCCGCTTCGGCAGTGATTTCATTGGCCTTCTTCAACAACAATGCATTGCGGTTCTCAATCAATGGACTGATACCAACAAAGAAACGAACGTCTCGCGGCAGGTTGGGAGTGACTTTCAAGGCTTCTTTGTTTTGAGGAGCCTGAACTGTCTTTCTTTCCACTTCGAATGTGACATGGGCCATGGCGGTATGACGAGCTGGAACTTGAGGCATGAAAACCAGCATTTGCTTTAAGCCATACAGGCCATCTCGATATTTGTACTGGCCGACATGACGAGTAAACTGCTCGTTGGCAACCTTAACCTCCTGCTCTGCTTTCCAATTTGCAGGTACATTTGCCGTGAAGTAAACATTGGCACAGAATCCCGTTGGAGCGGCAAGTGTTAACCCAACTTTCCAAAGGCGCTTCACCCCATCTCCGTATTGTGGAGCAAATTCCGACACCGGCTGTTGTCCAAAGGCAAACTGACTCCCTAATGCTCCGATCGCAGCTGTGGACATCAGAAATTGACGACGTTGTATTGATTGGCGTTGCATTTTAGATACTCCCCAACTAATTCTTCGGCCAATCGTCCCAAACTTCTATATAAACCTTTTATTGAAATCCACGCTGCAACCACGAAATG
>CALKCC010000115.1 GCA_938082855.1 uncultured Pirellulaceae bacterium
GTGCATTTCCTCGACTAAAACCGAATTCATGTACCGAATGTTCCGGTTATGACGGTTGCACTAACTACAAGTTCGACCAATCACCCCCATTCAATCCATTGTTAGTCCCAACATCGTCCAAAACAGCCCTTTAATGTTCACTATTTCGATGAACTTAGTTGACATTATTCCGAGGCGAGGGCATGATAAGACCATCAAGACTCGGAATTGCTGAGCATCGGCTGGCCATAAGCAAATCACGTTAAACCATCGATCAGCCACGCTACACCACTAATTCACTTTCTCCTTAGACACTTAGTTCTACCGATCAACCAATCATGGATTTATCCTGGCAAGCCTATTTCACACTCGGTGTCACTGCAGCCGTCTTTATTACGCTTCAAATACAACGACGAGCGTCCACCGACATCCTATTTTTAGGAGCTCTGCTACTGGTAACCGCTGCTGGCATCCTACCTGCTGAAGAGGCGTTTTCGGGGTTTTCTAACCCCGCTGTACTCACAATTGCGGGTCTGCTGGCCATCACGGCAGGACTAAGAACATCGGGAGTACTGGATTGGCTCGGCCACAAATTACTCGGAAGTGCCACAACCGAGAAACAGGCACTGGTCCGCCTAACCACGGTGACTACTGCAGCCAGTGCATTTCTGCTAAACACGGCTGTGGTCGCCATGCTGATGCCCGTAGTGGTTTCCTGGTGCCGAAGACGCAACATTTCTCCGTCTCGTCTATTACTTCCGGTCAGCTATCTGGCAATTCTTGGGGGCGTGTGCACACTGATCGGCACTAGCACGACGCTGGTCGTCAATGGAGAACTACAACAGCGAGCTCAGGAAGGCCTTCTAACCGCCGGGGCAAATCCGCTGAGCTTATTTGAACTTGCCGCAATCGGCGTCCCCTGTGCCCTGGTCGGTTCCATCTTCCTTCTGACACTTGGCCCCAAGCTTCTCCCATTCCGTTCAGGCATCATTAAACAGCTCGATGAGCAACGTCGTGAATATCTGGTGGAAATGTCCGTTGAACCGGGAAGCTTATTGATAGGGCAAACGGTGGAGCAAGCGGGCCTTCGTCACCTCGACGGTCTGTTTCTGATTGAAATTGACCGAGCGGGACATGTGATCACACCGGTCACTCCCAATACCATCCTCGCGGAAAATGACATTCTGGTTTTCACAGGAGCCGTGGATACCATCGTCGAATTAGAACAGATACCGGGATTGGTTCCGGCAATCGAATCTGAATTCCATCACCATCCTGAACGGCATTTAGTGGAAGTCGTCTTATCACGCAAATTTCCTTTACTGCAAACGACAATTCGCGAAGCAAGTTTTCGACAACGATATAACGCAGCCATCGTTGCTGTGCATCGTGAAGGAGAACGACTAGAGGGTAAAGTAGGTGACATTACGTTGCAGGCTGGGGATACCTTACTTTTGCAAACAGGCAATGATTTTGTCAGTACTTACCGAAACAGCAAGGATTTCTATTTGGTCTCGAGCGTAGAAGGGCTTGAGACGCGTCATCACAAAAAAGCCCGAACGGCCCTTTTCTTATTAATCTGCTTGCTGGCATGGCTCATCCTTGGATCGCTCTTACAGTCCACCGACAGTCCGCTGGGATTGAATTCCCCGGCAGTCGCGTCCCTTGGGATCGCCGTACTCATGGTGTTGACTCACTGTCTCAAACCAAGCGATGCGAGGAATTCCATCAACCTACAGGTCCTGCTGACGATCGCGGCAGCTCTGGGACTCGGGAAGGCGTTGTCTGCCAGTGGCGCAGCTGAAGCGCTGGCTCACTCTCTCGTATCCACCGGCGGCACAAATCCGATTTGGCTACTCATCGCGATTTACCTGATCACGGTTGGCTTAACAGAAACAATATCCAACAACGCCGTTGCGGCGATGTTACTTCCGCTGGCAATCGAAATGGCGGAAGTGGCAGACATTAGCGCTCGACCATTGATTATCGCGATTACCCTAGCAGCATCACTCTCGTTTATCACCCCCATCGGCTATCAAACAAACTTGATGGTCATGGGCCCCGGAGGCTATCGCAGCCGAGACTACCTCAAGTGCGGCATTCCATTGGCGCTCTTAATGGGAATCTGTGCGTTGGTAATCATCCCAATGGTTTGGCCATTTGCTGTTTAGGCTCTCAGACTTTAGCCCTCATCGTTTAACTCTCAGTCCAATAGGTACGAGAGAAGACAATGCAACTCACTCACCACCAAGCAGGACCTTGACGTCTTCGCGTTGGCCGTCACGAATCACTGTCACCACGACTTCATCACCTGGCTGCCTGGATTCGATCACCGTCATAAACTGATCCACATTGGTCACAGCCTGCCCATCGACTGCGACGATCAAATCTGCCTGCGACTGATCCACTCGCGTTTGCTCATAGATAAACGGTCCACGTTGCGTCCGCGTCTTCACCAACTTAAACCCCTGGAGACCAGCGCGGTCTGCGGGGCCTTCCGGAGCGACCGTGGCAATCAACAACCCTTCTTCGGTCTTATAGACTCGAGTAATTCCAATATCAGGTCGAATCACTCGTCCATTCTCAATCAATTGCGGCACAACGCGTTTGGCGGTGTTTACCGGGATCGCAAATCCCACTCCGGAGCTTTCCCCCACTTTACTAGCGATAGCGACGTTGACTCCCACCATTTCTCCCTGATTATTTAACAGCGGCCCTCCAGAATTCCCGGGATTGATAGCTGCATCAATCTGCACGATCGATTTCATCGTACGACGATCAGCCGTAGGCAGTTGTCGATTCAAGCTACTCACAATCCCCACGGTATAAGTGCGTTCCAAGCCGAACGGATTCCCAATGGCATGGATTTTCTGACCAACCCGTAGAGCGGCTGAGTCGCCGAATTTGATCGGATGCAGGAATTCCTGCGGCGCGTCAATTCGCAAAACAGCCAAATCATTTAGGTCATCGGAACCCACAACTCCTGCTGGGTATTCCTCACCGTTATACAGTCGAACATAGATTTCCCTCGCACCGCGAACCACATGATTATTGGTAAGAATGTGTCCGTCTCGATCTAATACCGATCCCGACCCAGCCCCCTCGGTAGGCGTCTCGAACAACAAGAAAGCCGAAGTACGCGCACTGCGAGTTGTAATATGGACGACCCCACGGTTGGTGGAGTCGTAGACATTGAAATTCACCAACTCCTCTGCCGTATACTTCGACTCATCAACAGTCGCCGTCGCTGACACCGTTGACAGAGCCCCCGGCGTGTTCTCAATAGATTGTTCTGCAATCACCGGAGTTACCGCTCGATCCTGAGCGACAAACACGCCAAAAAATGCTCCAAAAGCTGCTGCAAAGAACGCGACCCAAATTGTCTGTTTCATTTTCAAAACTCCGACGATTCTGGTGATGATGAGGTGTCTATTAATAAAAAACGGCTTACCAAAACCTACCGTTTAGATACGATACGCAATGATAAGCCGTCAAGTTCGATAGGCGAACTATTGGGTTGTCCTAGTCTATTTATTACCTAGCCCAATAGCCAATTCCTGCGGCGTCAACTTACCGTCTTTATTCGTGTCGTATTCCGGTTTGATCATGGTACTCTCTTTACCTTCAGCCAGATCCAGCACGCCGTCCTTGTTCTTGTCATATTTACCGACCATGAACATTGCATATTTCATATTCTTGGGATCCACTCCGCCTACTGTTTCTGCGGGACCTGGTTTCGCGTACTGACTTGTCTGGGCAGAGCTAGCGGCAACCGGTGGCTGACTAACGCCTCGCACAAAACCGGTCTGAGTTGCTGCCATCACTTCTTCGACTGTCACAAGGCCGTCACGGTTTTTGTCGTAGACGTAATACTCGGCCAGCGTCTTTGCATTCCATTGACCGGAGTACTCGGACATCGCGATCTGACCATCTTTATTTTTGTCACCGTCACGGTACCACTGAGGAATCCCTTCAGGCAATCGTTCGTGAGCTGTCTTAAAGCGGTACGATTTCGGTGATTCACCGCTACCGCCGCCAGCAGGACCTCTTTCGCCACCATTCCAAGTAGTACGACCGCTGCCACCCTGCTCTCCGCCACTGGAACGTCCGCCACCGAAGCGTTCGGACATCCCTTTGGTTAGTTCTTCACGAGTGATTTTTCCGTCTTTATTGAAGTCCCATGGAGTTGGATCGGTACGGAAATTCTTCCATTCTTCCTTTTCAAACACTCCACTTTTATTGGTGTCGTAACGCTGGAAAATACTATCAGCAAACTGCTTCATGCGATCACCTGAGTCTCCACCACCTCCGAAGCGACTGCTTCCGCGAGATGGAGGTGCTCCCTGAGGAGGGCGACCCTGCGGCTGTGATTGGTTCGCTTGAGGATTTTGCGAATCTCGGTAGGATTTTTCGCGCGCCTGATCCTTTTGCGTATCACGACGAATGGAATAGCGAACCGCTAATTCTGATTTGGTCAGTTTACCGTCGCCGTTGCGATCCTGATTCATCGGATTGCCGTAGATCCACTTCCCATTACGAATCTCGTCCTGCTCCAAGACGCCATTTCGATTTCGATCGTAACGCTTGATGGTACGTTCGGCTTCTTCGAAGTCAGCCTGAATTACATCGACGCTGAGATATTCTGCTTTTGAGCCGAAGCCAACTGGAGGAATCAGATCTTCCGGGATCTCGTTAAATCCCGGAACGAGGTTTTCCATCGCAGCCTGAGCATCTTCATCATATCGACGGTCCCCGGAATTCCGAGCGGGAGATTGCCCACGATCTCGCGAGCGACTTCGGTCACGACTTTGGTCACCGCCTCCGCCGTTCTGCATCTGCTGGATTTTTCCTGCCAATGCCTGCAATGAAATTGGGCGGTTGAGATCCAATCCACCTGTTTCACGCGCAATTCGTTCCAAAAAGGGTCGAGCACGCCCTTGTTCGTTGGGATCAAGCTGCCCATTCTTATTCACATCGAGTCGTGAAATGAACGACATCGGCCCCCCAGGAGGCCCTTGGGCATGCAATGCTCCGGTTGAAAGAATCGCAATCAATCCAACAGCACTTAGCAGACGTGTTTTCAACATATTTCTTGTTCCAGATTAAAAATTCGGCATGCAGAGATAATCGAATCAAATCCCTACAAACTAAAGCCTACAGCACAACCTTCGCATTACAAATGAAGAGTTTAGACTTCTACAGTACTTTAGCCACTAAACAGTATCGATTATAAGGGCTATGACACTAATAAACGATACTTATTGATTTAACCCCTCTAATAGCCTGTTTGTTTCGCTTCTCAGGCTCCAAAAGCGGCACAATTATCCAAATGCCGCTTTCGATCGAAGACCTTCCAGCAAAAATGCTTCAGTCTTCAAATTTCCGTATATTTCCTTGTTTCCGGAACCACCAGCATGGCCACTCCCTCAACTTTTATCTTCTGCAGCTGCCAATACGGAGCTCAGGCCATCCTGAAACAGGAAATCCTGAGCCACTGGCCTGATTTCAAATTCGCCTTTTCCCGCCCGGGATTCGTTACTTTCAAAGTTCCAGAAGGATTCCCATTAAAATCGCTCCCAACACTCGACCTCAAATCAACCTTTGCTCGGACTTCCGGAATTTGCCTAGGGAAAGTCCAGACGCAAGACACCTCTGAACTCCTTAAGCAAGCCGCCGAGCTCGTAAGCCAAAGTCAATTAGAAAACATCAAGCATCTTCATCTGTGGCAGCGTGACACAAGCGTGCCTGGCGAACGCCAATTTGAACCAGGGCGAAAGCCCCATACAGACGAACTCGCTAATCAACTTGCTGACAGACTTCAATCCTCTGGCGTCAGCGACAAACTGACAGTGAATAAGATTGCGCGGCCAGACGAAAAGATCCTCGACATCATTCTTGTCGACGACAATCAATGGTGGATCGGCTGGCACCAGGCGACCACGACTCCGCGGTGCTGGCCCGGAGGCGTTTATTCCATTGTCTTACCTGAACACATTGTCAGCCGGGCTTATCTGAAAATGGAAGAAGCGATTCAGTGGTCTCGCCTGCCCATGAAGTCCGGAGACGTGGTAGCCGAAATCGGCAGTAGCCCGGGCGGCTCCTGTCAGGCATTACTCAAACGCGGACTCAATGTTCTCGGCATCGATCCGGCCCAAATGCATGAATCGCTTTTGGAGATTCCAGAGTTCACTCACATTCGTAAAAAAGTAGCCAACATGAAACGCTCGGACTTCGCGGAGGTCAAATGGCTAATGTCCGACTCCAACGTGGCGCCCAACTATACGCTGGACAGTGTCGAGCACATTGTGACGAGCCCCAAAGCGAACATTCGCGGCATGTTACTGACCCTCAAAATGATCAAGTGGGAACTTGCTGCCGATTTACCTGCCTACCTCGACCGAATTCGCAGTTGGGGATACCAATACATCCGCACCCGACAGCTAGCCTTTAACCGTCAGGAAATCTGTGTGGCTGTGATGAAAAGCCGAGGCAAACGAAAGGCAAAGCGATAGGTCAACTGGAATTGAATCGCTTCTAAGCAAGAGCGGATTCAGCCCTTTGGCTTAAGACGATTTACAGGAAAGCGGCGCAGTCGCGGTAGCGAGTCTGGGGTGGGCCAGACGATGGCAACGAGTTCAAGTCGCCAGGGGGATTCGTGAAGATGATGCTGTTTGAGAAACTGCTTCGCCGCTAGCTCCAAACGCTGACGCTGGCGGACTTTCAGCCTCCGCTGAGGTTGAGCCTCGTGACGAAAGCTAGCTTTCACTTCGACAATGACCATCTGAGGCTCTCGATGCCAGTGATCGATCAGCACCAAATCCATTTCGCCGAATTCGGTTTGGACGCGGCGTTCGAGTACTGAGTACCCACGGCGCATAAAAAACCGAGCGGCAAGCATTTCAGCCTGCCGCCCGAGTTGATCACTTGTGAGTGAAGGAGGCATCTGCCCACAGGCAGATCGCAGTCGTAGAATCCAGCGTTGGCTGATCGCCAACACTCCCAGGACTGCTCCCAGCATTAGATTCCAAATAATAAACACATTCAGGCTCGCGTATGAATCTGACGCGGCCGCCGTGCTGGAAATCCAGGCTGGATTGCAAAAGCGTTCTAGCTTCTGCGACGTTCCTTCAGGCGTGTTGCCTTTCCGACGCGATCGCGAAGGAAGTACAGTTTCGCACGGCGAACGTAGCTAGAGCGAGTGACTTCAACCTTTGCAATACGTGGTGAATGGATCGCGAATTTACGTTCGACACCTTCACCGGCAACAATACGACGTACTGAGAACATTTCGCGAGTTCCGCTACCGCTCATCGCAATAACCACTCCGCTAAATACCTGAATACGCTCTTTCTCACCTTCGAGAATTCGTACGTGCACGTCGACGGTATCGCCGATTTCAAACTGAGGTTTATCCTCTTTCAAGCTGGATTGTTCGGCCAGGTCAAGTAGTTTTTGACTCATGGTTTGCCTTCCTTTTAATTTGACTTTTCTATCTTCACAAGTGATTAGTTGTTTTGGTTGTCAGTCGAGTGACAGGCTGATTGCCAGTGACTCGCGTCGTCTTATAACAAATCCGAACGACGCTCCTGCGTCCGTTCGAGACTTTGTTGTTCTCGCCATCGGGCAATCGCCTGATGGTCACCACTTAACAGGATTTCAGGAACCTCTAAGTTCCGAAATTCCCGCGGTCGGGTGTATTGTGGAAATTCGAGCAATCGATTCCCGGAGGAAAAGGAATCTTCTTGACTGCTTTGCTCATCCCCGAGTACTCCCGGAACGAGACGAATCATGGAGTCGATCAGCACCATGGCACCGACTTCGCCTCCATTGAGGATATAATCCCCTATCGAAATTTCCATAGGCTTCAGAATATCTGAAACCCGCTGATCAAATCCTTCGTATCGACCACAAAGTAGTAGATGCCGAGGTGTTTGAACCAATTCTTCCACAAGCCGCTGATCCAGTTTCCGGCCGGTGGGCGTGAGCATAATCAGGTTTCCGGGAGCATCTCCCAGTTGCTGAACTGCTTCAACACACTCAACGACAGGTTTGGCCTGCATCACCATGCCTGGGCCTCCGCCAAACGGTCGGTCGTCAACACGTCCGTGTTTATCGTCCGACCACTGACGAATATCGTGTAAGGCTGTTTCGACCAGTTCGTTTTCAATTGCCTTGTGAAGTAAACTCTGCCCCAGATAACTCGTAAAGATCTCGGGGAACAAAGTGAGTACATCAAACCGCATGACAATTCCCAACGACAAACATAATCGCAGTTGGCACTTACGCAACTGAGCCGGCGAGATTACTCGCTGGCTTCTTCGTCCGCAGCGTCTTCAGCCGGTGCTTCGGCAGCTTCGGCAGCTTTTGCTTCGGCTTCCGCTGGTGCTTCGGCTTCTTCTGCTGCTGCTTCTTCGGCCGGAGCTTCTTCTGCAGCCGCTTCTTCTACCGGTGCTTCAGTCGCTTCTTCCGTCACAGCTTCTTCAGCTGGAGCTTCAGCAGCTTCATCTGTTGCAGCCTCTTCAGTTGCGGCTTCTTCCGCAGCTTCCGGTTCCGGCTCATCAAATGACGGCAAAGCTTCCGGCGGTGGCGCCATTGGCTTGTTGGCCTGCAACCGAGCGAAGGCTTCTGCCTGAGCTTCCAGGTGAGTACCTTCCGGACCGTACTTATCGATAAGTACTTTCACCTTTTCGGTTGGTTGAGCACCAACACTTAGCCAGTAAGCAATACGCTCATTGTTTAGTTTTACTCGAGCATCCTTTTCAGACACCATTGGGTCGTAATACCCAAGACGCTCAATATCTTTACCATTTCGTGGGCTCCGGCTATCCATCGCACTGATGCGGTAGAAAGGTCGGTGAGTACGGCCCATTCGTTTCAGTCGAATTCGAACTGCCACGATTCCTCCTTTGAGTCTTCTTATCTAATGAAACGGCAACTTACCATTTCAACTCTAAAATACTAATTAGTTTCGTTTTGAATATTCTTTCGAAAAGCCGCAAGTATTCGCTTACTATCGTCGCCGTCGGCGCGCCTGTTTGAGCAACTTCTCACGTTCTTTTCGATTATTTCGTTTGTCTTTCGAGGACAATCTGGTTCCGGTGGACTTTTTCGTCCGCTGGACACCTCCGAGTGGATTTGTCATGGCACTGTCATGCAAATCGCGAACTGCCTTCAGGCGTTCCCGCATGCCTTTTCCAGCCATGCCTTCCATCATCGGTTTCATTTGCTCGTACTGCTTGATCAGCTGAGTAACTTCGTTACCCTGCACACCAGCCCCTTGAGCAATACGATTCCGACGGCTTCCGGAAATCACCGTGGGGTCACGTCGTTCTTCGAGCGTCATCGAATTGATGATGCCAACGGTCCGACGAATCCCGCCTTCGGTTTCCTCATCCTCCAACATCTGGTTCATCTGAGCCATCGGGCCACCCAGCATCCCAAGCATTCGCTTGACGAGTCCGGGCTGCGCCATACTGGCCAGCTGATTTTTAAAGTCATCTAGAGTGAACTGCCCCTTCTGGAGCTTTTCCTCGAGTTCCGCCTGTTGCTTTTCATCCACAACCTGCCGGGCGACATCCACCAGACCAAGAATATCTCCCAGTCCCAGAATCCGGCCCGCCATCCCTTCCGGTCGGAAAGGTTCCAACGAATCGAGGTGTTCACCCGTCCCGATGAACTTAATAGGTACACCAGTGACGGATTTTACCGACAGCAGCGCTCCACCACGAGCATCACCATCGAGCTTGGTCATAATCACGCCATCAAGTTCCAAGGCTTCGTTAAAAGCTTTGGCACTATTGACTGCGTCCTGCCCAGTCATCCCATCCACCACCAGGAAGACCTGATGAGGCTGAACTTTCCGGTCAATATTAACCAGCTGAGCCATTAACTCTTCGTCAATCGCCAACCGGCCGGCAGTATCAAGAATGACGACATTCGCGTCATTCTCTTTCGCCTTCTTCACTCCGTTCTGACATACCTTTACCGGATCAGTTGAATCCGCTTCCGAATAAACCGGAATGCCCAACTGTTCTCCCAGCACATGCAACTGCTGAACAGCTGCCGCTCGCTGAAGGTCAGCCGCGACCAGCATTGGTTTGCCACCGGATTCTCGAATCAGTCGAGCCAGCTTCCCGGTCGTGGTGGTTTTCCCCGACCCTTGCAGACCACAAAGCATGATGACATTCACATCGTGATCTAAGGAAAGTGCTGAGTCTTCTTTTCCAAGAACTTCGACCAGCTCGTCACGTACGATCCCAATGACTTGCTCACTCGGATCTAGTGACAGTAGTACTTTTTCTCCCAAAGCCTGTTCCGTGACGTTCGCCATAAAAGACTGAACCACGTCATAACTTACGTCCGCTTCAAGTAAAGACTGCTCTACCTGCTTCAGACCCTCTCGCATGTTGGCTTCCGTTAAACGCCCTTTGCCACTGAGTGACTTAATGGCGCCCTGAAGGCCTTCGGAAAGTCTGTCAAACATGAATGAGTCCTAAAACACTTGGAAGTAAATTCACATTCACTTCGCACACTGTTATTCAAATAAACAGCGCACCGCGTACGTCCACAGTCACTTTACTCTTGGTGGTAACACTGCCGAGTCCCGTAACTATGGGGGAAACTCGTATTCTACAATCGAAACTAAAACCTTGTAAATGAGCAGAATACGAAAAAAGCCGGCTTTCGCCGGCTTAAATAAGCGGTTTTTAGAGGCCCACCAACCACGTATTCTCGTCCCAGACCGCCAAGCAACAATTCATCGTTCTGGCTGGCAATGATTGGGGGAATTACCGAGTCAGATTTGAACTCTTACCACCCTCTATTAGCTTTACTTATGTAATTACTGTTTTAGCAAACAGCGAATCACCGAATTTACTTAGTTTCAACCGGATCCAGCCCCTTAAACGCCATCGTTCCAACCTTTTTGGTGGCCAAATCGATCGTACGAATCAAGTGGTTATTCGTATCAGCGATATAAAGCGTGTTTCCTAATTTAGAAATTCCAGAGGGTTCATCGAATTCCCCAACACCTTCGTCGGAAATTCCAGGATCTCCTGAACCAGCAACAGTCCGAGTCTCACCCGTCTTGGCATCCACGACTTTGACTTTGTTGTTATAAGTATCGGTGATATAGATCTTGCCAGCATCATAGTGAACCCCAAGTACATGCTGTAACAAAACATCATCTTTCTTTCCGTCGACATCACCGAAAGTGAACAATCTTCCTCTAGGCAGATCATTGGTTCCGACCACAGTGAAGACAGACTTGGTTTTATCAAACGGAACGCCTCGAATGGAACTCCCTTCGCTATCAGCGACATAGATGTATTCTCCATCCGATGTCAAACCTGACGGCTGTGCGAAAGAACTTGCTCCCATCCCTAGTGGCTGATTAGGCAACAAGGGACCGTCGACAATATCTTCACGAGCATTGCCGGCATACGGTCCAATCCGCGATTCATCCAATGGCATAATCCAGATTTGATGGGGACCGGCCATCGCAATGTATAGATTGTCTTCATGCACCCACAAAGCCCAGGGGCTATTGATAGGAGTTTTCTGAGGATTACCAAACCATGGCCCCGTCTGTTTAGTCGCCGTCACGCCAGGAAATGATTCCTGAAAACTCGCCTGTCGACCCAGTCCGGCAATGGTACTGACCGTCTTGGTGGCCAAGTCCACTTTGCGAATCATATGGTTTTCAACATCGGCGACGTACAGGGTGTCACCGTTTAATGCGAGTCCCTGAGGGTGGTCAAATGACGCGGACGCATAGCCTCCGTCCTCCCGACCCACTTTCCCGGAACCAATAATATCCTGCACATTCCCATCGGGGTCTGATACCACAATTCGGTTATGACTACTGTCGGTAATATAGAGCAAGTTGTTTTCAGCATCGGCCAGTACTTTCCCTGGGTACTTCAACTGCGTTGGCTCTTCCTCATAAATCTCTAACTCAAATTCAACTGGCGTCTTATCCAGCAATTTGGCTTTCTCGTAGTAAGGAATACAATTCTTAAAAAAGCCGTCGAGTGATTCAAAATCAATTTCACCGCGATTGATTGCGACAAAGTATCCCTCCGGATCGATCACTGTCAGCGTAGGCCAACTGTTTACGCCGAAGAAATTCCATAGATAATGATCATGATCGTTCACGACCGGGTGGCGAATATCGTGACGTAAAATCGCGTCGCGGATATTCTCCGTGTTTTTCTCTTCGTCGAATTTGGCGGAGTGCACTCCGATCACGACGATTTCGTTGGGGTATTTCTCTTCCAGTTTCTTAAGCACTGGCAAGATGTGATGGCAGTTAATGCAGCAGTACGTCCAGAAATCGAGCACAACGAACTTACCGCGGAGCTTCTTCAATGTGAGCGGCTCTGTATTAAGCCACTCAACCTTTCCGGACTTTTTCGCAAACGGTGCTTCCGGAATTGGAAACCTGCGTTGGAAGGGATTCTTTTCCTGTAAAGCCACTGTTTGCAGGGCGACTTGAGTGTCATCCACCTGTGTCGCGTCAGTGACTCCTGGCATTAAATCCTTAACCTGAGCCACAGACGACATCGATCGTTGTGGGTTCTGTGCCGAAGGTGTGTCTTCACCACAACCGGTAATCATCATTGCTGCCAAACAACAGGCTAAAGCACTAAGACTTCGCAAGCGCATCAATTCAATCCTCAATTCTCATTCAGCTGAAAGGTTTTCAGAGCCGCCGTTTCAGACACTACAACTCTGATCTACAGAGTCCCTCTGCGGGATTCGTTGCCCGATTATATCCCATTCAACCATTGGAAACCAACAACTATCAGGCACCTGCTGAAGACTGCTCGCAGCAATTCGGTAGTTTTTTAAAATCAGCACTGCAAACATGTTAAACTAGTAAAAATACACCGGCACTACTAACCTCCCTTCTGGTATGAGGGCAGATGAATCCAATATCGCGCAAGCTAAAACCGACCGTTCCTATTTGTCGACTCAGCCTCTTCGCTTTGCTGTTAGTTGCGACTAGTTCGTTACAGGCTCAAGACTGGGCCAAGAAGATGTTCGCCACGCTCGAACATGACTTCGGAACCGTGGCTAAAAACTCAAAGCAGGAATTCCGGTTTGAATTCACCAACCTCTATGAAGAGCCTCTTCATATCTCCGGAGTCCGAGCTAGCTGTGGCTGCACGATTCCAACCGCCGAGCAAGACACGATTAAGACCTTTGAAAAGGGAACCATCCTAGCAACCTATAACACCAAGGCGTTTGCCGGAGCTCGCGGCGCCACAGTGACCGTCACATTCGACAAACCCTACTTTGCAGAAGTCCAGCTCCAGGTTGCCGGCTTTATTCGTACCGACCTCACTTTCTCCCCGTCACGATTGGAATTCGGTGAATTCTCGATCTCGGATAAGCCACGTATGGAATTCAATATCTCGCATGCGGGAGTGAGCGATTGGCAAATTACCGATGTTCGAAGCAAACACGCATATTACGAAGTTGAAATTCTCGAAAGAACTCAATTGGCCAATCAGGTTGGTTATAAACTCGGAGTACAACTGAAAGACAACCTACCGGTGGGTTACCTGCAGGACCACCTAATCATCGTTACCAACGACCTCCAAAACCAGGAAATCAAACTACCGGTTACAGGTAAAGTCTCAGCACCGGTGACCCTCAGCCCGGCCTCACTGCTTTTAGGCATAATGCAAAAGGATTCGGAAGTCACGAAACGGTTAATTTTGCGAGCAGATCAACCGTTCACCATCGATTCACTCAAGTGCGATCACCCTGGAGTCAGTTTCAAACTGACCGGTGACGAGCCCAAGAAAATCCATCTCGTCCCAGTGACATTTAACTCGGGGCTCTCACCACAAAAAGTTCAGGCGACCATTACAGCCAAAGTAAACCTGAATGGGGAAATCACGCTTACCTGCCCGCTGAGTGCAACGATCGAGTAAGCAGCACCTGGGCCGCCTCAATCTCTTTGAGTCTGCAAGCTTCTATCCGCCGTGCTGCCGACTACGAATGCCTTGCTGCAATTCACGCATGACCGCCAGCACTCGATGTTCCTGCCACGGAAGGCTGGACACCTGAACGCCAACCGGAAGACCTACACTGCCTGTCTCGGTTTTGATCGCCCGCCGTATGGCACCATCACGAGTCACCTGACGATCCGTTTCTTCACCTTCGAGAACGGTCGACCAAGGCACCATTCCACCAGGGCCTCCCACCAGGTTTTGTAGCATTGCGTGACTTCCTGCCGGCAATAGATCAATCCCGTCATCGTGGCACATCGCAGGTAAGGCAAATGCCGGACTAAGCAGGACGTCGAGACGTTGCTGCTCAAACTGTTTAGTGAATTTCCGACGATAGCGATTCATTGCGTGGATCAATAACCAATAATGGCTGGCCGACAGTTTCCGACCAGACCGGACCAGCGTGGCCTGATACTTTTGACCGAGCAGGTTTAACAGACCAGCCACTGTCGAACGCATCCATGCCGGAATTCTGGTGGCCATGACCAATTTTCGAAATGGCCCATGCAATCGACTCTTCCTAACCGCATAACGAGCCTGAAAACCACCGTCTGCGGACATCGCACCAACGTACATGCGAAACATTTTCTCAGCATCGGCCACTTCAAAACGCTCCACTTCCGCTCCCCGCGATTCTAAGCAATCTGCAGCTTCCCGAACGGCTCGCCGGATGGCAGGCGACGGCCGGAAGAATCCATCATCTTCGACCACTCCGACTCGCATCCCTTCCACGGAGTCAGCGATCGGCTGTAATCCCACCGGAGCTTGCTCAAGCGAGTTCACTGATTCCAGATCTCCGATCATCACTTGCAGCATGCATTCCAGATCTTCCACCGAATGTCCCATCGGCCCGGGCTGTGCCAACATGGCCTCCATTCCACGAAAGTTGCCTCGTGAGCCGCGACGTGTTAACAAGCCATTGGTCGGCTTAAGCGAGTAAATTCCGCAGAAGTGAGCCGGAACCCGCAGGCTGCCTCCTAGGTCATTGCCGAGTCCTAGATACGAACCTCCTGCTGCGAGAATCGCCGCTTCCCCTCCTGAACTTCCCCCCGGCGTACGCGAAAGATTCCAGGGATTACTCGTTCGGCCATACACCGGATTGACGCACTCATGCCAGAGCATCATCTGAGGGATATTGGTCTTTCCTAGCACGACAGCCCCTGCTGCTTTCAATCGTTCGACCATGACTCCATCACGCTCCGATGGTTGCTGAGTCAAACCATCGACTCCCAAACCACAGTCGGTATCGGC